>CAYHXT010000008.1:0-22560 GCA_964360675.1 uncultured Methanosarcinales archaeon | reverse complement strand
AAGAAATTAGTTAAAATTATGAGAGTTTAGCTATGAGTTGTCCGACAGAGCACTTCAAAATGGCTATTTTATATCCGTCAGCTTATAATTTACTATGAACGGATAAACCAGCGCGATGAGCGCGAATAAGATGAATGTGGCAAGGTATAACTGCAGGAAAAAGATGAGCGCGGCGATGCCTAAAGTGATGGTCCTGCCGATATTCAGTAAAAATTCCCGGGTCTTCCAGAATTCTAAATCCGGTTTTTTGGCGTCTAAGGATATGGCCAGCCGCAAAGGCGAAGAGATACTGTAGATCACCGTGAAAATGCCTACAGCAACATACCAGGCCGCCGCATTTCTGGCCGAAGGCAATACTACGATAGATACTGCCATCAGCAGGAATAATATCTGGATGAATTTTTTTCTTTTCTGGCTGTGGTCAGAACGCATCGATAAAAATATGGCGATGGCGAAGCCTATCAATCCGGTATATCCCAAGAACAGCCCCACATCAAGAGTGGTTTTCAGGAACAGCAAAGCGTATATCGGGACGATAGCGCCGCTGAAATGCTGCAGTGAACCTTCTAAGATCGTGATGGTTTTCAATCCCTTGAAATTGCGCAGCCCGCGGACAAAATCCAGAACAAATCTCTCTTCTGGGACATATTTCCATACAGCCATATGGGGATCAGAAACAAGATGGCAGAAAGCCCAAAAAGCCAGCGGTAGCCGAAAGCATGGGCAAAAACTGCGCTTAAAGGCGGGATGACGGCTGCAATCAATCCGGGAGTGAGCATATAAAAAGAAGAGTCGACGGCATTGGTGGTCTTGTCAGAACTGCGGAAAAAAATATAATTCAAGGTTATCCAAAAAATACAGATGTTGGCGGCGATGAAAAAAGCGTAGAAGAAAAATGAAATTGATACCGGCAATAAAGAAAATGAAGCTACGGCAAACGCGAAAAAAAGAAAACCGAGCATCAGAAAGCGGCGTGTCGAAAATCGCCCGACCAAGGGAATTATGGCCGCGCTTAAACCGGTATATAACGCATACAAGAGGATTATATGATAAAGGCCGTACCCTTGTTCTTTCAGGAATAACGGCAGGAGGGAGAGAGAGAAGATTATGCAGAGAGTATTCAAAACCAAGAGTAAAAAACCTATCTTAAACCGTGAAAAATAAGAACTTACTGAAACGGGGATAGCTTGGAGAGCAGACATAGCTATCTGATAAAATTGCTGCCTATTTATTATTTTCTGCCGAAAGTGTTTTCTATCCTAATAATAATAATAATAATAAATAAGAAATTAAAAAAATGAAACCCTATAAGTAATGCTCTCTCACCAATGGACAGGCAAATAGGGCAATGTTAAGCAGCGCTAATGATACCAGCGCACCAAGCCATTGATTCACAATCGACACTTCTAACATCCAAATGACATACCACAAAAACATATACAACGCGCCTTCAGAAACTGATGCCCATAACCAATCTTTTGCTGACCATCCCGCGCACCATGAACAACCAGCTTCTTTCTTAACCATCTCTTTTTTAGCCACGATTATCACCTCTTGAAGAGAAGGATATTTAAGAAGTTTAAATTACTTTGGTCTCTCATATCTTCCCATCAGTTCTGCACGGGCAAGAATGTGTTTTTTCATAGCCGCCTCAACTTCTTCCTTTGATGATCCTTCCGGCAAACTTAACCCCGCATCCAAAGCATACAGTTTAAAAAAGTAGCGATGCACTCTGTCCGGAGGACACGGCCCTTTGTAATTGAGATTTCCACCAGTTCCTTTTCCGCGGATCCCTTTTGGCTCCTCTCCTTCCAAGATTTCTCTGGTGTAAGGCGGTATGTTCCATATCACCCAATGATCCCATACCTTTCCGGTCAGTATAGCTGCATCCGGATCGTCCATGATGAGAACTAAACTTTTAGTCCCTTCCGGAACATTGGCAATTGACAGCGGCGGATTGATGTTTGCTCCATCGCAGGTATATTTAGGAGAAATCCTTCCTTTTACTATAAGCGCGGAACTGGTAAGATCCATATTAAATCCCTCCGTTTTTGTTTTAAGTCAGCTGCTGAACGATTCATTGAAATTAACGTCAATACAATACGCATCTGAGAGAAAGAAAAATGCCTTAATAAGTTTTTCTTAAAAATTTTACTATTGTTTGCTTAATAGCCTATCCCAGCGCCAGATCCATCTTAGCCACTTCAGCGTTCTGCACGCCTTCAATCTTGCTCATTTTTTCAGCAATGGCATCAAAATCAGAACCTTCAACTTCATACATTGCCAAAATCATGACTGCTTTCAGGCCGAAAGCTATCGGCTCAACTTTAACCTGCATCTGCCCGATTGCCCCTTCATCACGAGCTATCCCTTCTGCTTCCAGCTTAATCGCTTCTAAATCCGTATCTGGTGATTCGGGCATTAATTTAAAGGTAATAATTGCCTTGGCCATGTTTAGTTAGGCCCTTCAAAACCGCAAGAACAGGTATACTTTAATCCATTTACTCTGGCATAAGAACTGCGCACAATTTCATGGTCGCCACATTTAGGGCAGGGAAAAACTACTGCGCCTTCATCGTTATCGATTCTTTTCTTTGTCGCTGAACAGATTTTTGCTTCCATGAATGGTTACGGATAGGCGGTTATTTATAAAGTTTTTTATTCTTTCTCTTCAACACTGATTATATTCTTCTGTGATTTAAATCCGACTGGAAGAAATTTTTCGACGACATACATATTTGTCTGCGTGTGCTTGCTTACTTCCCCCGCTTTCATCTGAGAACCGGGCAGCAGCCCCATGAACTGAATCAATTGGTCTGCTAAATGATAATCTACTGCTGCGCCGGCATCAATCTGCTTCTTCAATTCTCCGGCCGCTTTTTTGCCGATTTCTTCGGAGCTTTTTAGCGGTTCTACCAATGCATCTCCGGCAAGAAGGATCGGATTGTCATAATCAACTTTTCCATGCACGCTAAATATGCCCCAGACTAAAACTTCGCCGCCGATGCTTTCTGCTTTCGCATATTCCACCCTGATGTTGACGGAAACACCATAATGTTTCAGGCCGCCAAGTGCCGCATTTTTTATTCTGTCTCCGACATCTTTTTCCTGCAATTCTGAAGACGCATTGACAATGCCGCGTATATGTTCAAGTTTTCCCTGCTCCAGCAACATGATTTTTGGGACTTTGAAAGGCAGTTCATCACGTAGCGCAGAAAAGGATTCGTACTTGTGGATGTTAAATCGGGGACTTATCTCTAAACGGATTAATCCCTGTCCTTTAGGATAATATCCGCGTTTCATGATTTTAATCTCAATTTTTTCCACAAAGCGATGAAGATGTGGAAGAAGGATGTTCTGAAGGTAATCTACCGAAGCCTGCCATTTGCCGCAGGTGCCGCCGGTAATATTGAAGGTGACTTTTCCCGGCGCGAAAATACTGGGAAGGATCAGCGCCTGCAATAATAAAGTGATACTTCCTGCCGTGCCGATGTCAGCATCATAAATTCCTTTCTTGATTTTTCCCGGTTTGAACCATAGTTCAGTAGAACCCATCTGCACGTCATTGGTTTCGGCGCGGCATAGTTCTTTCAAGGCTTTGATAGCAGTCAGATGCTGCGCCTTCAATCCGGCATCGTTTCGGCCCGCCCGGATATTGGTGACTTTAAATTCCTGGCCGGTCAAGGCTGAGAGCGCTAATGCTGTCCTGACTAATGCTCCTCCCCCTTCGCCGTAGTTGCCGTCTAAAGTTATCATTGGCTAATGATATCCATGGCCTGTTTTTATTATTTGTCATTCCAAAACAAAAATCTTAATAAAACAACTTGATTTTTAGAGATTTGCGGGGACGTAGTATAAGCCAAATTCTGTGTTAAGCAGATTTGGGTAAATCCTGGCAGAATATGGGCCTCCAGCTGTGGAGGGTTGAGCCTAATGGTGATGACAACAACTTTCCCTGAAGTTAGCCTGAGATCCGCGTTCAAATCGCGGCGTCCCCACATTTTATTTTTGTGATAATTTTTGTGATAATTCTCGAAACGTATATATACATAAATAATATAATTTTAATCGATGTTCAAAAAAAGAGGTTCTCCGGAGACTGGTTTCTTTGCCAGACATAAAACACTCATAGCCATAACTACCTTGATTGGCACGATAGTCGGCGCGGGAATTCTGGCCATCCCATACGTTGTTGCGCAAAGCGGATTCCTGTTCGGCCTGATCATCACCATCGCATTGGGATTATCTCTTTTGCTGGTCAACCTCATGGCCGGAGAAATGGTGCTGCGGACGAAAAAACAACACCAGTTGACTGGCTATGCCGAGAAATACCTGGGCAGGTGGGGAAAACGATTAATGATGTTTTCCATGGCTTTTTCTATATATGGGGCATTGACGGCATATTTGATCGGTGAAGGAGAAGCATTGAAAGCTATTTTTCACTGGGGAGACCCTTTATGGTACAGCATTATTTTTTTCATGATTGTTTTCGTAATCATTTACCGCGGAATCAAAGCCGCCGGAAAAGTAGAGCTTATACTGATAGTCTTATTGTTTGTTATTGTAGTTTTTATCGGCATTATGTCATACGATAATATACGTATAGATAACCTTACAACAGTAGATTTAACAAAATTCTTTGTTCCCTACGGGGTTATTTTGTTTGCATTGATGGGATTCCCGGCAGTTCCGGAAATGCAGGAAGTTTTGGAAGCTGAAAAAAGGAAAATGAAAAAGGCAATCATCATTGGCTCAATGATACCGATTATTCTGTACATATTTTTTGCCTTCGTAGTCATAGGAATTATCGGCCTGGAAAATTTTGAACTGCTGGAGCCAAACCAACAAATTGCTACGGTAGCCTTGAGCATTTATTCTTCTCCCGTATTGGGAATATTTGCAAACCTTATTGCCATATTGGCCATGTTTACTTCCTTCCTCACGTTAGGAATCGCTATGATAGGAATGTATGAATATGATTATTTATTCTCACGACCTTCTGCTTTAGCATTGACGTTTTTAATACCTTTAGCCATCACTTTGTTTCAATTATCCACTTTTATAACTGTGATAGCTATTACCGGAGCCATTGCCGGAGGATTGCAGGGCATCATTATTATATCTGCCTTTTGGAAGGCCCGAATTTATGGTGAAAGAGAACCGGAATATCACCTAAGCGCGCATAAAATACTCGGTTCTGTGCTGATACTGGTCTTTGCAATAGGAGTAATAATAGAACTGCTCAGCTTATTCTAACCAAATATGATGTAAAGCAAGCGGCCAGAATTACAAGGAGATTTTTTTGGCTATAGAATTTTTGACTATAGAACATATCTGCAAATTTTATATACCTTGATAGTTATTTTACAAGAGTGGTTAAAAAAGAGAGGAATGAATATCAGATAGGAATTCTGGTCGGAACTATTTTTACCGGTATCAGCAGTCTGGCGCTGATGGGTTTCTTGGGAGCCTGGGGCGGCACTTATTACATCGGACAAAAAAATCTAATCAAAGAACAGGAAGAAGAGATCAGCGAACTGGAAAAAAGATTGGAAGAAAAAAATTGCCCCCCTTGCAATCAACTGCCTTGGCTTATCCCTTTTATTGAGCAATACCGGCAAACGCCACCATACCAACCGAAATAATGTCAAAGAAAACAGACCACCGCTGGTCAATAGACCAGCGGCATGCTCGCTTCGCTCGGTCTGTTTTCTGACCCTGCTTTTTCCAATCGTGGTGAAATCACCTATTCATCACCAGTGAATACACTGGTGGAAAAAGCAGATTTTAGAGTGTTTTTTTATTTCGGACAGCACTGAAAAGCCCCTGCCAGCTATATCCTGCAATATATGTTTTTGAGAAATGTTTATATAGTGCTACTCTTCTGTGACAAAAGTAATACCGTAGTGAAAAATGGCTGATACTAACAATACTAATGAAGAACATATTGACGGGACAAGATACATCCCCATAGGAGAATATGATAATTTACTGAAAAGTTACCATGAATTAGATGGGGAATTGCAGAGAGAAGTAAGCAATAAAAAATGGTTTGGAGCGGGAGCGGCCATACTTACTTTGTGGGGCAGCGCCGCGTTAGTTTTATCTGAATGCGATGGTCGCGAAAATTATGATTCTGTTTCTGTTGATGCCGGAATCTACGAAAGCGAAGACGACAGCTATGAAAGTGAAGATAGCTGTTACGGACCAAAAACCATTGGAGAATTGAAAGAAAAAATTGGGGAGTTAGAAAAAAAACTGGAAGACTGCCGGTCAAGAAACAAAGAGTTATCCAGGCAGCCTAAAAATTTTCCAGAAAAAATGAAACCTGCACAGTGTCCGCCGGTGAAAGAATGCCCGTACATCAAACAATATTAAGATAAAACATTAAGAGATACAAAAAAATGTTAGAAAAAATCACTGAAAAAATAATTTTCATTGCGCCTCTTGCTGCCGCTCTTTACAGCAGCCCTGTCAGCGCTCAGACCAGCACCAAAACTGAAGAAGATCTGACGAAAGCGATGATCGAAACCAATACTGTTTATTTCATCAGCCACCCCCATGATCAGCGGAAAAAAGACTGGGAAAAATATCTGGAACTGATCGGCCATGACGAAGAGATCGTTATCGGGCAGACGGGCGGAAAAACTTATTTCGGGCTGGACGGATGGGGACAGGTCCTTGATCCGAAATACCAGCAAAGATCTACTGAAAACGGCGTATTGGACTTGTCTGAAAGAATCCCAAATTATACCATCCCTAAATTATCTATAGAAAAACCGGATGATTGGCATTACGCTTTTCTTGGATTACCTATGCTGCAGCAAGAGCCAAAACATAAAAATCCGTTTCCGGAAACTTATACTGCTTCGGTCGCTCTCGTTCCAGTTCCAGGGCCGGTAATAGAGAGAGAAGTTTCTGCCGGAGAAGTAAGTATCGGAGCTGGATACCTCCAGATTTCTGCCGCAGAAGATGACCTGTATGGATTTAACGGCCAGCTGTACGGCGGAAAAGCCTGGCTGACCTTTCAGCCGCGGGAAACAAACTGGTATTTCGGCCCGGAAGTAATGGCTTACGGAAATAATACTTCGGCTGTACAGGGAGTTAAAGTTCCCGCTAAGGACGGCCCACTGGCAGGAGAATTGACTCTGGAAGGAACTAATGAATATTCACTATCCGTTTTTGGTTTAGGAACCGGTTTCATCAGCGGCTACATGATTGCAGATGAAGAAAATATTTTTGGAGCAGGATTGGAACTGCATTCAGGAATCATGCTGGATCTGATAGCCAGAGAATTGAAGGAAAAATCTGCATATTACATCAACGGAAATCTGGTGGAAGGGACCGCTATATCTAACACCAGCGCGGAGAATGAAACCGCAGTAAAAATGTATACTGAACTGGGAGCTAAAATCAAGCTGGGCGGCCTTTGCATAGTACCGGCAGTAGGTATGAGAACAAACTTCGGCAGAATTGATCCTCTGTACAGCATGAGTTTAGGATACTGCCCGACGGGCGGGAGTAAATAACCATCAAATATATCAATAATCATATCAAAAAAAACATTATCCACAAAACATGAAATCAAAAAGCATGAAATCAATTTACAAAGGAATAATCGCACTGATGGTAATTTTGCTGTTAGTGGGAACTGTCGCTATCGGCGCATTCGCTAAAGTCAACGATACTTTATTTAACCCAGTGTGGGTAGAAAAAGATAATAATAACAATTATATTCCCGCCGGAAAATACCAAGAGATATTCAATAAAGATTCTGCAACTTTTGAAACGGGATATTTTGGTTCGCTGGTCAGCTCGAACATCCATCTGACTGTCCTGATAAACAGGAAATCTGACGGGCAGACTATAAGCACGGTTATTTCCAAGAATGTCAATACAGCCGGAGGATTGGGATATGAAAGGATCACCATCAACCCTTCGCACTATAAAACTACCGGAGAATATATTATTGTAACCAAACTTGATGACGGCACGGCAAATGGCGAAAGCGTCGATGCCAGCTTAGTATTGAAAGTTAAAAACAAATTAGTCGCTGATAATACCAAACCAGAAATTCAACTCTTCCCGAGGAACCACGCTCCAGAAATGAACGTTATCCGAGATAAAGTAAAAGATGAAAACCAAATAATCACCTTTACAGTCTCTGCGAATGATGAAGATAATGATGATTTGATCTATGAAGTTGTCGGGCTGCGCGAGGACTTGGGCATGTATTTCCAACCGACGACCACCTCATATGGCAGAGATATAGCTGTATTCTCCTGGAAACCCGGATATGATTTTGTGGATCATCCCAATCTTATAGAAAGTATTCACCTGCGCTTCCGGGCTTATGACGGAGAGGATTACTCTGAATGGAAATCTGTAAAAATAACGGTCAATGATGTAAATAGGCTTCCTTTATTCAGGATGGCAGCTGATCAAACCATCAATGAAAATCAGCAGTTGAAAATTCCTTTATTGGGTCGAGATGCTGATGAAGATGAACTGGCCTATTCCTTCAACGGAAATACTCTGCCCGGCGCTGAAATCATAAAAATGGGCAGATATAACGCAGAATTGCGCTGGAAGCCGGATTATAACGCTGCTACCCATAGCCCGTACCGGGTTTTGGTCGTAGTCAGCGATGGATTTGGCGGGCAATATTCACAATATATTACTATCACTGTAAATGATGTTGCTGTAGATGATGGAGATTATGATGAACTTGCTGCCAGAGATATTCTCACGGAAACCGATGAAGATAAAGCAATAACCATCACCATGTCCTGCTCCGGCAGCGAAAGAGAATTGACTTATATTATAGGAAGCGAGCCTGCGCACGGAACGGTCTCTGCTGTTGATGGCAATGAAGTTACTTATACACCCGATGCAAATTATAATGGAGATGATTATTTCACTTATTACTGCACCAACAATGCTGGAAGGACCAGCAACCGAGCTGCGGTAAATATTATTGTTAATCCCGTGAATGATGCCCCCGTTGCAGTCAATGACGGCTCTGAAACTTTAGAAAATAACTCCGTCTTAATTCCAGTGCTCTCTAATGATTATGATGTTGACGGCGATGAATTGACCGTTTCAGTTGTTTCTTCAGCGGAAAACGGCGCGGTTGCAATTCAGGGAAATGAGGTTATCTATACGCCTAATGAAAATTTTGTAGGGATTGACAATTTTAAATATATAGTAAGCGACGGCGAATTAAGTGATACTGGCTTTGTCAGCGTTACGGTCAGTGAAACTTCTGAAGAACCTGAAGACCCCATTTATCAATGTTCCGACCGCTTAGATAATGATAATGACGGTCATATCGATTACGGAGATGGTACGACAAATGATTCCGGCTGCGACAGCCTTGAAGATAATGATGAGCAAGATGAGAATGAGGATGACGAAGACGACGATGATGAAGATGATGAAGAAACCGATGAAGAGACTTCCCCGCTGCACTACCATCTGAAATTAAAGTCCGTCATGCTTGCGCAGGAGCTGCTAAATCCGGGAGAAGTATTGTTCATCAAAGTGAGGGCGTTCAATAACGGGGATGCTGACTTGGATGAATTGAAGGTTCAAGCTAAGATCTATGAACTGGGCGCGTGGGGAAGCACCGGTGAATTTACGTTAGCAGCCGGAGAAGGAACCAGTAAAAACGTATATGTCCTTATACCAGAAGATGCGCCATCCGGTCTTTACTTGGTCAAAGTGACAATAGGTAATTCACACTATCACACTTCCGCTTATAGACTGATGATAGTCAGTGATTATTGGAACACTACCAGGTAGTGCATAGGTGTTCCTACTTGATGATACTCAAAACCGAAATGTTTAAATAAGATGGGCATTTTGGACCATAAGAAGCCTAAAAATGCTACCCTTCGGGAGAGCTGAACGCTTTTTAAAAAATAACGCTCAAAACCTTGAAAAAAAGGATTTGGAGGAGACTAAAAAATGAGAAAAATACTTAGTATAATGGCATTGTTTGTCATTAGCTTGCTGACTGTCTCTATGGTTAGCGCGGAAGCCACTACCTTGGGTAATTTGGATGACGCCACCTATGGAAACGTTCTAGTAAAAGTTAATGATGAAGAACTCGATAACACTCTTCTTACTGTTGATAAAGGAGAAGAATTAGAAATAGAAGTTGAATTGTCTATTATAAACAACTTAGACTCAACTGATGATAGCGCTAAAAACATCGAAGTTGAAGCTCGCTTGATGGGCTACGACGAAGAAGATGTTGAAGATTCAGTACTTGTTAAAAAAGTAGCAGAAGGAACTGAAAAAAATGTAAAATTAAAATTAACTGTTCCGGAAGATTTTCCTAACGGAAACGCTACTTTAAGAGTTCTGGTTACTGGTGGACTTGAACAAGTTTACACTGATTACCAACTAAACATCGAATCACCAAGCCACTCAGTTAAAATCGCTGATGTGTCTTTTTCCCCAAGCTTGACTGTTAAAGCAGGAAGATCCTTGCTGACTACTGTCTTATTGGAGAATGTCGGTGAAAACAAAGAAGAAGACGTTAAAGTTACTGTAGCAGTCCCTGAATTGGGCATAAGCGTATCTGAATACGTTGACGAAGTGCTAAAAGATGAACACGAAGACGTTGACGAAATGTTCCTTCAGATCCCAGCTGATGCTGAAGCAGGAGAATACACTGTAAAAGTTACTGCTCAATATGACGATTTAGATGAATCCGTCACTGAAACCTACACCTTAAAAGTGTTGGAAAACGATTTGGTTAAGCCCCAAACTAAGGCAGGCAAACTAGTCTTAGCTGTTGGTCCTGAAAGACAATCTGTAACCGCCGGCGATAGTAAAGCTGTAAGTTACGCTGTTGCTCTGACCAATGAAGGAAGCGCTTCCAAAGCATACTTGCTTGAAGTAGCAACTGGTGACTGGGCAACTGCAACATTAAGCGAAAGCTTAGTAGTGCTTGAACCTGGCCAAAACAAAGTTGTCTACGTAGATTTAACCGCAAATGCTGATGCCGCCGTTGGCGAACACCTAGCATCCTTAACTGTTAAATCCGGCAGCGATGTGTTGGAAAGTGTTGTCTTGAAAACAACCGTGGTGCAAGGAACCAGCGCTAATAAAGAAAGCGCCAACCTGCGAAACGGATTGGAAATTGCTCTAGTTGTACTGGTTGTATTGCTGGTGCTGGTAGGCTTAGTAATCGGTTTCAGTAGATTACGAAAAGACAACGACGGAGAAGAAAAGTACTACTAAGGTAGTATCAATTCTCCTCCAAATCTTTTTTTTCTTTTTTTATTATCTTTTTTACTTGTTTACTTTTTCTCTTGTTCGATAACCTTTTTATAGCTATAATGCCGTTGATTTCTTATGAAAATTGCAATTATCGGCGCAGGACCAGTAGGATGTTATGCCGGCTATTTACTGGCAAAAGCAGGGCATAAAGTATCTATTTACGAGAATCATGCGCAGATAGGATTGCCCATCCAATGCACCGGATTATTGACTTCTGACTTTGATCAGTTTAATCTGCCCATGGATTCGTTTCTGGTGAATACTTTCTCCACAGCAGAGATCTATTCACCCCACCAAAAATTAGCGCTAAAGCAGAAAGAATATCTGGTATGCCGGAACAAATTTGATAATTTCTTTGGAGATTTAGCTAAGAAGCAGGGAGCTAAAATTTTAGTAAATCATTCTTTTATACGAAAGGAAGGAAAAGAGCTGATAATTAAAAATTCAGCGAATAACCAGGAAAAAAGGATCTCTTCTGACTTAGTGATTGCTGCCGATGGGCCATTGTCACCTACAGCGAAAGCACATGGCTTATATCATCCAAAACGTGAGAATTACTTCGGCATTCAGGCATTAGTGGAAGGAAAGTTTGACCCTGCCGCCTTTAAAACTTATTTTGGAGTTAAGGTGTGTCCGGAATTGTTTGCCTGGGTGGTGCCTGAATCCTCTACTACTGCAAGAGTGGGCTTAGGCATGCGTAAGAATTCCAGAGCATACTTTGACACGTTCATGAAAGAACACGGCTTTACCGTCAAGGAAATACAGGCTGGAACGATTCCCGTATATCATCCGGCACAGAAGCTGCATAAAGACAATTGTTATCTGCTCGGCGATGCGGCCGGATTTGTTAAGGCCACAACTTTGGGGGGATTAGTTCCGGGATTGAAGCAGGCGGAAATATTGGCTGACTGCATTAACAATGGCAAGGATTATGAAAAAGAAATAAAACCGCTGGCAAAAAGATTAAAATTACACCTGCTGGTTAGGAAAATACTTGATAAATTTTCCGATAACGACTGGGACACGCTTGTTTTGTACATTAATCAGCCGAAAGTGCATAAAGTTTTTGAGAAATATACACGAGATGACCCCATTCCATTAGTTACCATGGCGCTGTTAAAAGAGCCGAGATTCTTGAGATTTGTAAAGTATTTGCTATAAGTTACTTCTTTCTGTGCTGGTAAAAATAATTCACAAATAAAATCAACAAAGTAATCAGAGTAGTATAACTATTGATTAACAAATCGCTCATGGAATCATACCAGCCCCCACCATGGAACTCCATTTCCGCGGCTACATCGCTGGTAACTATAATAGCATTGAAGTCTCCGCCGCCAAATAACAAGGCTCCGTCCTGCACACCCAGCAGAGCATACCCGGCGTATTCGCCTACCTCTATCACTACGCCTATTCCCCCTACGGTTAAAAATAATATTACAAAAAAAAGGACATTCCTGAAGGACAAAACGGCGGCAGTATCTATTCTTGCTTTTTGCAGATTAAAGAAGAGCAGAGTAAAACCTATGAAAGGAATTATGTGGGTGAGGTAATCCCAAGGTATAACAATGGGAGAATGATAATAAAAATTTCCGAAGATGTGCGATACGTGAAGAGCAAATCCCGTCAACAGGATGAAATAAGTAAGTTTGCTCATTTTTAGCTTAGTTCTTACTACATACAATAAAACTCCCAACAGCACAAAACCAAGCTGCCCTTTGATAGCATAGAAATTGCCGATTATAATTGAGTATGCCGCCAGCACCAGGTTAAAAACCACAAATGCTATGAGAATATACAAAAAAGTCCAATGCTGGAGTTCAAGCTTAATTCTTTGTAATAATAATCTCATTTTTCCACGAATTCTTTCAGTACCTTCATGTATTTTGCATTCAACCCGCCTAATCTAAACAAAACCACTTCCTTCACTCCAACTTCCTGAGCAATACGTAAATCTGTTTCTAACTGCTGCGGAGACAGCAGCGGCTCATTTCCGCCCACGCCGACCGCAATAGTTCCGTAACCAACAACATAATTGCCGCCGTATTCTTTTATCCCCCTCCGTAATTCTTCCCTTAATGTATCCGGATCTAGGTAATGCACGGAATTATACAGCATTTTCATGACTTTACATCTTTTATCTGAATAATGCAGCCCCAATGATTTTAACCATTTTTTCCTGGCTGAATATTCGCAGAGATAAGTCTCTCCGGCATAGTTATGCACAAATGAATCTATCAATTTTTTGTCTTTTCTAAAATGAAACAGCTGAGTAACATAAAGCCAGGGATTTCTGGTGGTGGGAAGCTCTAAATCCAGCATCACGGGAATTTTTTTATGTTCCAGCTGCTCGAAAAGGTGCAGCAGGGCGCTTTGCTGGGAGAAAGGTGAAATCCAATACCCTTCTTTTTTCTTTAAGATGGGCCAATACACAGCTTCCATAATCAGTTTATGGCCGATGCTGGCAGTAATATTTCTGAATTCTTCAACACTTTCAGCCGCCACGTATATTTTAGTCGGCCAAGACACAGACTTAAGTTTAGCTAAATTCTCTGCGGTAGGGAACTCTTCAAAGAAACTTGTCAACATCTATGCTAAGCAATATAAATTAATTTAAATATCTGCCGTTGCGAAACGCCTAATGCCAACCTTAATCGCCTGCCTTTCGACCGGAAAAGGAACCTGGACGGAAGTAAATAGAATCATTCAAGGCCATGAATGGAATAAAGTATTTCTGATTACCAACCAGTTTGGAAAAGAAAATTATACCGCAGGAAAGAATACGGAATTAATCATTGTTGAAAGTTTTCCGGAAACGCCGGCTATAGCCATTACTGAGCATATCAAGAAACAATTGAAAGACAAGATTTCTGATTTTGAGATAGCATTGAATCTGGCATCAGGTTCGGGAAAAGAACACATGGCGGTATTGGAAGCGGTTATGCAGATGGGATTAAATTTCAGATTGGTGACGCTGAATAAGAATAATATTGAAGTGTTGGGGCTGAAGGCGTAATTTTTTGCTGGCTGCAGATTACTTCATCCTGTAAAATAAAAACTTAACTCATTATGCCATACCAGGCGTAGAGCATGCGGTCGACCGCCTTCACTAAAGCTTCATCATTGCCGCTTATCTTGATGCAAGAGCCGCTGAATTCTATCCCTGAAGATTCAGAGACCGCAAGTTCAATTACCGGTTTTCCGCTTGCAGTGCCGCAGTTGATGATGGTCCGGTTATCGCAGGCGATATTTTCTTTAGTGCAGGCCGCTTCGATGTTCCTATTCATTCCCTGCAGAATATTATTGTTCATCTCCATGAGGGCAAGAGTATAATATTTGTTGTAATTTACCTCTGGATCTATAGCGATGTAAATGACATTTCCTTTATCGAATTGAGAAGAAAGCTTTCCGGCAACGGGGATTTCTTCCACCTCTTTAGGGCCGAAATGCAGGGGAATTTTAATCAGCCTGCTGCCGGCATCTATTTCCGTCCACCATAAGCCGTCAGCTTTGATGATACTATAACCGTTGTAAAGATAACCTTCTTCCGCATCTAATTCGCCGTCCAAGTTCTTTTGATGCAAATCATCAATAACCATCACTCCTGCACCGGTAAACTGATTATAAACCTTAAAGCTGCCGAGAGTAAGAATAAAGATGCCCACTATCACCCCAATCATTATAAGGATATTTCTGCTGTCGCCGGCAGAAGTTACCGCTTGCAAATCTTCTTCAGCAAGCTGATGTATGACTGCCTGCTCTTCCCGGACAAACTCCTTCTCGACGGCTTTAGCGATTTTAACCTTTTCCACCATTACATTCCTACGTTTTTTATCCCTTTAATAATCTTTCTTCCTCTTGTTTCATAATTTAAGAGCAGTTGTCGAAAAGAAAGCCCCTGGGGAGATTTGAACTCCCGATCTGCGCTTAACTCGCCAGGCTTTATGCCCGCTATTTTGATTAAACTTTATTACAGTTTATACGAGAGCGCCGCTCTAGCCACTGAGCCACAGGGGCATGAATGATTAATTAAGAGAGGGTATTTTTAATTATTGTGCTGCTGAACGGAGTGAAGCGCACCCGCCTGAGAAATGGCGCGACATTTCCCACTGAGCCACAGGGGCAGTATTATTTCATATGTTCCAGCAGTTCTTCCTTCGTCGGAAACTTCTTTTGGCATTCAAAACATACCGGATATTGCTTGCCTGAACCGGGCTTCTTTACAATAGTCCCTTTTGGTTTCTCCAAAAACAATTCCGCTATCTTGTTCCCGCAAATGCTGCATTTGTTCATCAGTTCTTTAATAAATAGGGGCTTGTTTTTTAAAAGTTATGGCTATCAAAGCAAAAAGAATATAAAATAAGAGCCAGATGTTAAAATCCTATGAGTGCAAGAAAAAGAATCGCCATAATACATCGGGACAAATGCCATCCGCAGGAATGCGGCAACTACCTTTGCGCTAAATTATGCCCCGTCAATCGGGAAGGAGCAGATTGCATCTACCACGGCGAACCGGATAAAAAAGCGCGTATCGATGAAATGCTTTGCACCGGATGTGGAATTTGCCCAAACCGCTGCCCTTTCGGCGCAATTGAAATAATCAACCTGCCTACCGCTTTAAACAAACCGCCCATGCATCGTTACGGAGAAAACCTGTTTGAATTGTATTCTTTGCCGGCGCCGCTTTTCGGAAAAGTCACCGGCATTCTGGGGAAGAACGGGATCGGAAAATCAACCGCCATGAAAATAATGGCGGGAACGATAAAACCAAACTTGGGGAATTGGCAAAATCCGCCGGAGTTTAAGGAAGTGATAGCTTACTTCAAAGGGACGGAAACGCAGAAATTTTTAGAAAAATTAGGTAAAAAAGAGATCTCCCTGTCTTACAAGCCGCAGCAGATAGATCTGATACCGGGCCAGTTCACAGGAAAAGTCAAATCTTTGCTTTCAAAGATAGACCAAAACAATAAACTAGTTGAAATTGTGGGAAAATTAGATCTTATAAAGATTCTGGATAACGATATTTCTACGGTCTCTGGAGGGGAATTGCAGCGGATAGCCATTGCAGCAGCAGTACTGAAAAAAGCCAATCTTTACTTATTTGACGAGCCCACCTCTTTTCTGGACATCCGGCAGCGGATCCATGTCTCCAAATTCATCAAATCTTTATCTGCTCCAGAAGTAGCGATCATGATAATTGAACACGACCTGATCATTTTTGATTACATGACCGATTTGGTAAATATAATGTACGGAAGCGAAGGCGGATTCGGCATAGTGTCAGGATTGAAATCTTCCCGCGAGGGAGTGAATGCTTTCTTAGATGGTTATTTGAAAGAAGAGAATGTCCGTTTCCGCGATCATTCCATAAAATATGAAAAAACCCAGGATGTTAAAGGGCCGTCGATGACGCAGCTGATATCTTGGGAAAATGTGCATAAGAAAATGGGCAATTTTACTTTTTCGGCTCAGGGTGGATCGTTACGCAAAGGAGAAATCGTGGGTGTTTTAGGCGAAAACGGCATTGGAAAAACTTCTTTTATGAAAATACTGGCGGGAATAATCAAACCGGACGGGGGAGAACTGGGAAAAAATATAAAAGTAGCATATAAGCCGCAATATCTGGAAACCAGCGCGGAAATAACCGTATCAGAATTTTTACAGGCTGCAATAACCAGATATCAGCATCAATTGATCAAGCCTCTTGATTTAGAAAAATTGTTTGCCCAGAAGCTGTCGGAATTATCCGGCGGACAATTGCAGCGCGTAGCGATCGCGCACTGCTTATCACAGGATGCGGAACTGTTTTTATTGGACGAGCCTTCTGCTTATTTGGATGTAGAACAGCGATTATTGATCTCGAAAATAATCAAGAATCTGGCCTGGGAAAGAGATATCACTTTCTTAGTGGTGGATCACGACCTGATGTTCCTTGATTATATATCTAATAGATTGATTGTATTTTTCGGAACGCCGGCCCGGGAAGGAAATCTGCAGGGCCCATTGCCAATGTCGGAAGGAATGAATTTATTCTTAAAAAATTTAGATATCACTATGAGGCGGGATGTCGCTTCGCACCGCCCCAGAATAAATGATCATGGCTCAGTTAAAGACCGGGAGCAAAAAGCGGAAAATAAATGGTATTATGTGTAAGGGCACCACGTATAAAATTATATATATTAGTTCAACTTCAATAGCGATGGTGATTAAACAATGACTATGAGCAAAAGAGATTTAGAAAAAAGACATAAAGATGTTAAAGTAGAACTTGCCCAATTGGAAACAAGATGTAAGGACGGCAGCGGAACAAAAGAAGATTATGTTGCCCTGGCAAAATTAAGAAAGAGATTGAAGTGAACATATATTCTTAATTTTTAATATGTTTTGATATTTTCAGGTGATGGAAAAAAGTTTTTTCCAATCCTCTGAATAGATTTTAATAAATGCGGCTATTGCTGCTATCACCATGGCCGCGCTAAACCATTGTCCCAGGCTTAAGCCCAAATAAAGCGCATCTTCCCGGTAAAAATCGACGATTATTCTTCCCAATCCTTCCCAGAAAACAAAATTCCAAAAGATAAACCCCGGTTTGAATCCCTTCCAAAAAGTAAGTACAGAAAGCCAGCCGAAAACAACCATGCGCTGAAAAAAAGCATAAATCATACTAGGGCGCCGGCATTGGCCGTCATAATCTGGAAATACCACGCACCATTTTCCATCCCAAATACGCCCCACTAATTCACCATTAACAAAATTAGCAAGCCGGCCTAAAGCCAAAGCAAAAATTGTGGGGACGCTGAGCAAGTCCGCCATCCGCCAGAAAGGAAGGTTTTTTTTCTTGCAATAAATCCATGCTGCAGTTACTATACCGACAAAACCGCCGTGAAAACTCATGCCGCCCTGCCAGAATTTAAGCAGATTTAAGGGGTTAGATAGATAATATCTCGGCTCCCAGAATATTTCAAACACTCTTGAGCCAATTAATACTCCCAGCATCAAATAAAAAACAAAATCCCAGATGCCGTCTTTATCAAGAGATATTTGTTTTTTTTTCTGCAGATAAAACAACCAGCCGACTGAAAGAAAAAATCCCAATACATAGGTCAGCCCATACCAGCGAATTTCTACCGGACCTAAGTCCAGCAGAACCGGATTAAGATTGTGAACCCACATAACTATCACTAGCAAGCACCGGAATAAAAATGTTTGCACGTTACATAATAGCAATCTACCAGCTACATAATAAGATACAAATTTACTTTGTTTAGCTACATGGTAGAAGAAAAAAACCATATGATAAATTTTCAAAACTACATGATAAGATTTATAAATAAAAAAATAAACCTAAGAAACCTGAATTAACATTGAATCAAAGTTAAAGCTGAAAACCACCCTAAAAGGTACATAATAACACTAAAATAACTACATAATAATATTTATAAAGAAACAAAACAATCCTCCGGAAAGAAAGTGGACGAAAAAAAGAACGATAAGTTGTTGCAAATTCTCTCCGAACTGGTTTCACCCCTCTCAGAAAAAGAAAAGCGAGACCTATTAGAGCAGCTGCTTGGGAAAAAAGAAGGGTTCCCCATCTCTATCTTTAAGTCGCAGCTTTCCGGATTGGAAGCCATAGTTGTTTATCTTAAAGATGTAAAAGGGCAAAGTATCAATGAAATCACGCAGCTTCTAAACAGAAAAAAAAGCACCATTTACACCACTTACCATAAAGCCAAATTAAAAGCTAAGCATCCGCTGGATGCTTCAGATTTTTCAGTAGTCATCCCTTACCGCATTTTCGCTGACCGAAAGTTTGCAGTTTTGGAAAACATTGTTGCCAACTTAAAAGACAGCCAAAATTTCTCTTTTAAAAAAATCTCTGTTTTATTGAATAAGAAATACAGCACGGTGCGGACCGTCTACGTGCGATACCAAAAGAAATGCGAAATATAAAGAAAAAACAAAACTGGAAAAGGAATAAAGTACAGGTTATCTGGGTACTGCTTGCGGTATTAGTGCTTCTGCCGGCGCTATTTATTGCCTTTAGCAAGGAAACGTCGATAACTGGTGCAGTGATTTCTGCTCTTCCAACCGACAGTTTATGCTATGAAACTACTGTTTGCAGTAACGAAACTGTAACAACCTGCATTAACGAAACCATTCCGAAATGCGAATCTAATTGCGTGAACGAGACTAAAGAAATCTGCACCGATGAGTGCCAACCGCAGTGCAGCATTGAAGAAATCAACGGCAACCCGCGGGAAACCTGCATCATGATATGTACGCCCGTTTGCACTGTCGAGACCACTCAAAATTGCTCCCTGGAAAATTGCCAGGAAGTGACGGAAGAAAAGTGCAGTTCTGGAGCGGTTGAAAAATGCCGCGTCGAAACGGTTTGTCCGGAAAAGATTGATGAAATAATCGTAAACAAACCGATTAATGAAACTGTCCCGAACAACCAATCTCCGGCTGTAGCAGAGAATAATAACAGCATAATTAACGAATCAGTACTGCCGCCGCAGACTGCCGCGATAGGAATACAAGGCATCGGTATCCAAACTGCGCCAGTTATCAGCTCATTAGTTTTGAATACAACGAATGTTTCTACTAACGACACCAATGTAAACTTAACAGCTTATAACATATCTAACACGGCTAAGAAAATCATCTGGAACTGGCTGCGAAATGATACTTCATTCATGCTACTTAATATGCCGTTTGAAGGAATTAACAATACTGCAACAGACAACGCCTGGGATTATTCCGGGTATGGATATAATGGTATTGAAATGGGGGCTACGTGGACTGGAACCGGAGGATATGGCGGTAGAGGAGCATATGCTTTTGACGGAAGTAATGATGTAGTTGCGGCAGATTTACCTTTAATCGTCAGTGCTTCTGACCCCATCACAATTGCCGCATGGATAAAACCAAACACTATTGCCGGAACACAAACAATCATTTCAAAAGGAGCAGCCGCAAATTGTTTTTCATATGGAATGATGATTTATGCTGGCGGAGAACTTAGAGCGCGAAACCACGCTAACGACCATGTTCTTGCTACTACCGTGGTTGCAAATGATTGGAATTTCTTAGTGATATCTTTCAATTCCACGGGTGCTTATGGATATGTTAATGGAACATTTGTCGGCAGTAATTCTGCTGCCACAACTACCCTTTGTGCATTAACTAATTTAACTATCGGAGCAACTGCGACAGGAAACGCCAACCCATTTAATGGAAATATTGACGAAGTAATGGTATGGAATAGGTCTCTTACTGGACAGCAGATTCACGCTTTATTCAACAACCGCACTGATTTAATTGTTGCGCAGGAAACTACTAAAGGAGAGAACTGGACAGTTATCGGCTATCCGAATAACGGAACCGGCGACGGAGCGCGGGTAAGATCGAATACTGTAAAGATTCTCAGCATTCCTCCGACTCATTCCACGCCCATCTTAAACACTACTAACCTGGGCAGCAACCGGACAGAAGTTAACTTGACTGCATACAACGTTTCGACGGCGGATATTGACAACGATATTGTCAAGAACATCTACAACTGGCAGGTAAATGGAATTCCAATTGCAGTCCTGAATATGCCGTTTGAAGGGATTAATGGAACTGCAACCAATAACGCATGGGATTATTCCGGGCGCGGATCTACTGGAACTGAGACGGGGGGCATACCTTGGAATGCTACTGGCGGTTATGATGGGAAAGGTGCTTATCAGTATAGAGAAGGAACCCCACAAAGAGGAATTTTAACTAATGTTGGAACATTATCTTCTTATACTTTAACTGCTTGGTTTAAATCTACTACTGCAACCGGCTTTGATAGTTTATTTTATTGGCTAGGGTCAGACACCTATTTTGCAGTCGATACCAACGATATCTGCATTTATATATCTTCTTGGGAATGCACTTCCCAAGATCAAATTAACATTAATACCTGGTATCATATTGCAATAAAGAGTAATGGAGATATTTATGTCAACGGAGTTTATAATGCTACTAAAACAACTGAAACTCTTAGCGGAAATGTAGATATTGGTTACAGGCTTACTACTGGAAATGATTGGGATGGCGTCATTGACGACGTCCTGATCTTCAACCGTTCTTTGTCAGCCGACCAGATATGGAATTTATTTAACAACAAAACGCACGAGATTGATGACCATGAAACGCGCGCGGGTGAATATTGGAACGTTACCATAACTCCGAATGACGGCAGTGTTGACGGCGTGCCATTGTTTTCTAACACCGTAAAGATTCTCAACACTCCGCCGACACATGCCACGCCGATCCTTAATACCACTAATGTTACCACCAACAGCACGCTGACCAATCTGACTGCATACAACGTTTCAACTGCGGATGTAGATAACGATTTAGTCAAGAACATCTACAACTGGCAGGTTAATGGCAATCCGATCGCTGTTCTGAACATGCCGTTTGAAGGGATTAATGATACGGCAACAAACAACAGCTGGGATTATTCCGGGTATGGGAATAATGGCAAGGATAATGGCCCCTCGATTTTATGGAATGCAACGGGCGGGTATGACGATAAAGGAGCTTATATGTTGGATGGGCTTAATGGTTATATTGATGTTGGCAGTAATGAAAGTTTTGACATGGTTAGTGGAAAAATAACTATCTCGGCATGGATAAAAACAACCCCTTCGGCACTTACCCAAATTATTGTAAGTAAAAGAGCGACGGATGGAAATGCCGATTATCAATTCAACTTGCAGGGAAATATAATCGCTTATACGTTTTATGAAGGAGGTGTAATGTCGGGATGGACGGGAAATTGTTCTGCAGGCAACGGTGTCACCGCAAATAAATGGTATCATGCAGCAGTAACCTTTGATGATACCACCAACAGCTGTGTTGTTTATTTAAATGGAGTAAATAATCTTGCAGCAGGCCATGGCAATCAATCTTATGATATCCCGGTAACCACAAACGCAGACGTCTGGATCGGAAGCCAACAACATTCCTCCGTAAAATTACCATTCAACGGCACTATAGATGACGTCCTGATTTTCAACCGTTCTTTGTCCGCCGACCAGATCTGGAATTTATTTAACAACAAAACGCACGAGATTGATGACAATGAAACGCGCGCGGGTGAATATTGGAACGTTACCATAACTCCAAATGATGGCAGTGTTGACGGCGCTCCTTTGTTCTCAAACACCGTAAAGATACTCAACACTCCGCCGACACATGCCACGCCGATCCTTAATACCACTAATGTTACCA
>CAYHXT010000007.1:0-23411 GCA_964360675.1 uncultured Methanosarcinales archaeon | reverse complement strand
AGAAATTAATGCATTATTCAATAACCGCACTGATTTAATCGCCGGACAGGAATTGCGGGTAAATGACGTCTGGAGCGTGCAAGTTACTCCTAACGATGGTTCTGCTGACGGAGGAATGCTGCAATCAAATAATGTGACTATATTAGACAAAACCCCGCCATTCTTTGTGAACATTAGTAATCCCGTGAATAGCTCCAATTTCAGCGCAGGGATGCAGGCATTTAACGCTACCGTATTGGATACCGAATCAGACATCAGCAGGGTGTTATTCATGTTCAACACCAATGCCACGCCGTTCAATGCCACTCCAACTAATCGTAGCGGAAACTGGGGAGTACTTGTCAACTTAACCGTATTCCCGGAAGGGCTGCATTCAGCGATAGTGTTTGCAAATGATACCGTAGATAACATTAACAACACCATCAACATTTCATTCACGGTGGACAGAACCAAACCATCAGTGACATTCATCCTTCCGGCGAGCGGAGCATCTGTAAGCGGCATCCAGAATATCCAAGCAAGGGTAATCGACAATGCCACAGCAGTAAATTCAGTACTATTCCAGTTCACTAATGGAACCAATCCGTTCAACAGGACTGCCAGCAATACTTCTGGAACTTGGAATCTGTCGATAGATACCACTTTGCTCCCCGAAGGCGCGCAGACCATCACTGCATATGCAGATGACTTCGCAGGAAACGTAAATGATACAGAAAGCTTAGGCATCACGATAAGCAATGTTGTGGTTACCGTTCCGGGTGGCGGAGGCGCACCGCCAGGAGGTGGAGGAGCTCCGCCGAAAGAAGTTCCACCGGCTAAACCGGTCTGCGGAAATGGTGTATTGGAAAATGGAGAGCAATGTGATTCCGGAGAAGGATGCGCCGGTAACTGCAGATGCGATGCCGGCTACCAAACTATACGCAGTGTAGATTGTGAACTGCTGCCCCATTGCGGCGATGGAATCGCTGGAGAAGATGAAGTATGCGACGGTACGGATTTAAAAGAACAGTCATGTGCAAAATTGGGCCATGTGAAAGGAGATTTAGTCTGCAACTCCGGCTGTACTTTCGATGTTGAGGATTGTGTTACCTATGAAGGATTATATCGTGCTGCGGATGCAGAAATTGAAGAGGCCCTCGGGGAATTAGATGGAATTATACCTCTAAAAACAAAAGAGAAAATAGATTTGGCCAGAAATTTAGCCTCGCAAAATAAATACGAAGACGCTCAGAATTTATTAAAAGAAATTCAAAGCGAATTGCTGAAACTTAAATTAAAACGAGCAGTGCAGACTGGAAAAGGAATCCTTCTTGATTTGGGCGGGGTGCTGAAAGACTACAGCGCATATTGGCTGCTGTCCGGCATGGTGATACTGACTGTTCTTGCCGGTTACTACGTGAGAGACCTGCCAATAAAAGAATACATGTACAAACTCAAACCTATCCCGCAAGTTAAAGTCGAACAATCTATGGTTACAAAGCAGCCCGGCAGCATGGTGCACAAACCTCTGGATGCGTGGGGCAGAAAGAGTTATTTAGACTTGCAGGAGCAACTGCGGCGTTTGGATCAGCTGATAGAGGAAGTTCCAATCACAGAACCTAAAGCTAAAGCATTGAAGCTTACCTCGCTTAAAGACGAATCCCCGTCGAAGGAAAAAAACGCGGTGGTCCAGATAAAAGACTTAGAAGAATTAGAACTATGGGCCGGACAGATGATCTCATTACGTACTCCCGAGCATAGAATCAAAGAAATCATTAGAAAAACAACCAACTTTACCGATGCGCAGATTACTGCGGTTGTGGAAAAAATTAAGGCGGCAGAACTGCTCCGGAAAAAATACGGAACTGACCATAAGATTGCCAGCCGGCTAAAAGAATTTATCCATTCGGAAACTGAAAATGGCGCTTCCCCGCAGCAGATTATTTCCGATTTAATCGGGGAAGGATGGGATGAAAACGCCGTAAAACCGTTTGTTCTGGCTCACTATGCATAATAAATCACCGTAAACTTTATATAGCCGTCATACCTCTTTAGAGAGCATAGCTTGTTTAGTAGTAATCAAAAGTAATCAAAATAATATTAATTGAAATGAGGGTGAATAATCATGGAGGAGAAAGGCAAAAATTATTCTAAGGAACTGCTGGGGAAAACCATCGTGTCCAAATCAGGAAAAAAATTCGGCGAAGTGGGTGACCTTATTTTTGAAGTCGGCTCAGGAGAATTAATCCACTTATTATTAAAGAATCCTACTTCGTATACCGATAGAATGGAATTAGAGAAAACTAAAGATGGGAATATATTAATTCCTTTCTCTGCAGTCATTGCTACCGGAGATTACATCGTAGTTGCTGAAGAAGACATAGTTTAATTTTCAGATTTCTTTTTTTGTTAGGATTTTTTTATTGAGAAGTTTGAAAAACTATTCAAACTGCTCTTTAGAACTTTGAATTCTCTCACAAATTAAATTATTTTAATATGATTTTGTGAATTATTCAAAGTTCTCTATTCTTTCCTATCGCCGGGCTTGAATTCTTCATCTATCTTCTGAAGGTAATCTTTTACCCTGCTTACTACAGAAGTCAAAATGAAGCTTTCAATCTTTTCTTCGAATATTTCGGATAAGCTGTTAAACTCAGTAATCCTGTAAAGGTTGGCATTCGTCTCAATCAGATGGAGATCTTTTAATCGTTTTAACTGCCTGCGAATGTTGGAAGAAGCGATGCCCAGCATCGGCATTCCCGCACTTTTACGCAGCGACATGACATTATTTTTAACTTCCTCTGAATGCAGCTCTTCGCGGTTTTGTTTTGCTTTCAATAGGACATGAAAAACGTCCACCACTACATCGCGTGAATCTCCCGGCTGGAGCAATCCCATCGATAAACAAAATTTACGCACTAATTCACGATCATTCATGGTCGGCTTTTCATAACGGCGCAGAGTAATTTCTGCTAACGGCGTATCTCGGCTTATTCTTGGCATTTTCAATACCTCTTTTTTTTGTTTTGTACTTGTTTTATTTGTACTTTTTTATGGATGCAGATAATAAAAAGTGATGTTTTTTCCTTTTTTATCTGATTTGTCTAATCGTGCAAAATACATTCTTTCTAACTGGACGGTATCTCCTTCCCGCGCATTTTCTAAATCTTTTTCACCCAATCCTCTGACTACTGCCCCGTCATCAAGCACCACTTCTATTTTTGGCAGCTTCTTATCGACCGGCAGCCAGTGGATTATCAGGCCTTTATTGGCAGCATTTTTGTAGTTTTCATAATCTTCTGAAACGAATTCCCAAGCTTTTCCATTAACGATAAAATTGCAATAATCCATCAAACGGTGAATTTTGCCTGGGCTTAATATCCGTAAATCATCTTGAGCTATGTATACGCTGCCGTTTGCCGAAAAAGTTCTTTTCCCGCGTTTAGGGTAATCCGGATGCAGATTGATGTTAACTTCTTTTTTGGGCGCCCCTTTGATGTTTATTTCTACCGGATCTTTGACGAAGAAATAGCGGTTCGCATTCGGTTCGACCACTTCACGATTGAAAGCATTCACCATTTTCCAGAATTCTTCTTTAGCCACGCTTTTGTCTGTTAAGCTAAGACCTATTTCAATAGCAAATTTCCTGAATGCTTCCGGCTGATACCCTCTTCTCCGTAAAGCAGGAAGGAAGGGCAATCTTGGATCGTCCCAGCCGGAGTATTCCTTGCGCTCGATGGCCATCCTGGTCTGAGTAGTGCTTAAGGTAAAACCTTCAAAATTAATTCTTCCCCAATGCTTGTATTCGGGAGCTTTCCATCCCAGCAACCCCATAATCATAACTTCTTTCTTGGCATTGTCAGCGTGATCTTTTCCATTCAGGACATGAGTTACGCCCAAATCGTGATCATCGATAGCTACAGAAAATACCATCAGCGGCCAGACGCGCTGTTCTTTTCCGGTTTTAGGATGGACATGCTCATTAATGCGCATTATCGCAAAATCTCTCATGGCGGGATTTTTGTCATGGATGTCCGCCTTCAACCGCAGCACCGCTTCCCCTTCGGCATATCCGCTGAACATTTTTGCATAGCGAAGTTTGTTATCCTTAATGTTGATTTCCCTGCAAGGACAGGCTGCGGCATTGTTTTTTAATTCACGCCATTCATCGGCATCGCAGATGCAGACGTACGCTTTGCCTTTATGCACTAACTGCTCGGCGTAATCATAATAAATCCCCAACCTTGAAGATTGCACTATCACTTCAGCGACTTTGTTGCCCGTCAGCCAGCGGATATCTTTTTCAATGAGCTGATATGCGCCAGGATAGATGTTTTCCGGATTAGTATCTTCTATCCGCAGAATGAATTTACCATTATACATTTTTGCGTATTCGTAGTTCAGGGAAGCGCCGTAAGCATGACCAATGTGCAGCGGCCCTGAAGGAGAAGGAGCCATTCTTACCACTACCTTTCCTTCCTTAGCGTTAGGGAGGGATTTCATAGGGCCTTCGACCGTTTCTTCTTTTTTCTGGTGAAGAAGTTCCGGGGCAATTTCTTTCAATTTCTCTTTAATCTGGTTTAAAGACAATCGTTCAACTTCCGGCATTATATTTTCAATCCCTTTCAACACCTTAGGAACATCTTTCTTTAATTTAGGATCTTCCCGCAACACTAATCCCAGAACTACATTCTTATTTACCTTACCATTGAATCCTAAAGCGTTATTAAGCGCATGTTTCAGAATAATGGTTTTCATTAACGATTAGAATGTGGGGTACATTCTTAAATTTTTTGATTATGGGGAACTGCATATAGGCATGCCGTAAGTTGCGCAGCCCCGATAGCTGTTTTCTGCTTATTTTTTTCCGTACATCTTAGAAACTGCCCAGCTTGTGCCTGCGCCCAAAGTTCCGGCAAGGATATCATTTTGCGCATCCCATTGGTCGCCCTGCATACCTAAAAAACCACTGCCAAACATATTGTCATTAGTAACAACGACTGCAAGATATTCGATGATTTCATATATTGCCTTAAAGGAAACGATGATAAGAAATGGAATCAAGTAACTCCAAATGTGATTGATGTTTAGTTTTCTGGAAACGAATTCCCTGAGGGGAACATAAAATACTGCCCCAAACAGGAAATGTATTAATCTATCATAGTGATTCCTGCTGAGATCAAATAATTCTGTAAATAATTCAAAAAGAGGCATCTTGCTGTAAGTATAGTAGCTGCCGATGGTATGCAGCATCATAAAAACAAACAAAAGGATATAGCTGGTATTGGAAAACCGGAATTTTCGATAAGTAAAAACCAAAAATATAACACCAAGCACGGAGAGAAAATTTTCAGCAAGCCATACGACCCTATTGACCGGATTTACGGCCAAGACGGCCCAGAATACGGAAAATATGCCTAATAATATTATCGGAAGGAAATCTTTTTTCTTTAACTTCATTATATTCACTAGAATCTTCCCCGCTCCACCAATCGCTTCATTCTTTTGACGAATTCATCTGCCTCCCGGTAATAAGCATCATAAGCAGAACCTTTGATTTCCTTAATTTCGCGGTGGGTGATCATTTTACTTAAATGATAAAACTTGCGCATGGTCTCTACATATTTTTTCTCTAACTGGTGGTTTTTTACAAAAACCCGCTCTAACATGTCCGCAACGTGTTCCGGCGTGGGAGGCACTTCCTTAGCGCGCATCAGAGCAGCATGAGCCGCGTCGATGACGGCCCAGTAAAGGTCTAAAGTAGCTTGGATTACGTGCCAGCGGGAATTAAGCAATGTTTGGGGCGCCCTGCCAAAATAACGCCAGATGCTTTCTTCGGTAGGCCTTATTCTCCCCTTTTTTAAGAGAACCTGCAGCGGTTCAAAAAAACCGGTATCAAGCATAGCCACGCCGTCGCGCAAAATATTAACCACTACCGGATCCCCGGCTTTAGCGTATTCCCAAAAAGAAGTAAATGTCATAGAAGTAATATGGAGCTTGGGAGAAGTCCTGACAATAAGCTTTTCTACAATGATGCGATAACCTTCTATCAAAGCCTCACTGATCTGAAAACTAGTATCGTCAGTAATCACCAAAAGGTCAATATCGCTTTCGGGGGTTGTTTCCCGTCGTGCTGAGCTGCCAAAAACCACTATACTCATTAAAAAATCTCCCAACTCCCGCTTGAGTTCCTGCGCAAATTTCTGCGCAATTTTCATGTCCTCAGTAGGGTATTTATGAATGTTCTCGTTCTCTTTTTTATGAATTTTGAATTCCATCCCGACACTTATAAATAATCCAGTATTTATTAAGGTTTTTATTGAGCTTTTAATACTTACTCTAAAACATATTCTCTATACATATTTCCAAACTACATAAATCTTTATAAGAGATTTGGCCTTGCTTTATAAAATCATAAAAATTGAGAGGGGATTTTTGATGGAACAAAAACAGCTTGATGAATTAGAAAATTCATTTTTTGGTGAAGAATATATTGAAGATGAATCCGAAGAACAGCAGGAAATTAAGCCTGAACCTGAATTGCGTTTGAAAAAAGTGCAAAAAACGGCAGCTAAAAAAAGCCAGCCGAAGAAAACTGAAAAAACCGTGGTTAAGAGGGAAATGTCACAGTTGGAAACAAAAAAAGAAATAGTTATTGAAAAAGTTGAAAAAAAGATGCAATCAAAGAAAGAAGTTAAAGACAGTAAAGATGCTCTTAAAAAAGATTCTGGAATGCAAGAGATGCCTTCCTTCAGTATAAAGAAAGAGACTGAAACAAAGTCGGCGAAAGAAAGTAAGCCTCTTGAAACTACTCCGGCCGTTAACCCCTGGGGTGAAGAAGAAGGTTCCGGATTATTCAAGCAAACTTCTACTTGGAAGGCATTGACCGGCATTACTTTAGTATTGTTGGCTTTGTCTATATTTACGCAAGGATTTAATTTTGCAGAAACAAGCCCAACTGGAGCAGTTGCAGTCACCTTGGGAGAAGCTGAAGGTAAAGCTCTTGATTATGTCAACAGCCAGTTGCTGCAGCCGCCATTCGTTGCTACCATTGACTCTTCTGAAGAATTAGACAATTTATATAAGATTGTTTTGAGCGTGGCCGGTCAAACTGTAGATTCTTATGTTACTAAAGATGGAAAGTTTTTCTTCCCGCAAGGATTTGATATTGATGCTATCACAAATAATAATGATGCGGATAGCACCGAATTAGGAAACGCTGAAGAAACACCTACAGTAGATGTTTCGGCTGATGATGATCCGGTTATGGGAGATGAAGATGCCCCAGTAACGATTGTTGAATTTTCCGATTTTCAATGCCCGTTCTGCAAGAAAGCCAATGACGAAGCGTTAAATCTGGTGAAAGAAGACTACGTTAAAACCGGTAAAGTAAAATTGGTGTTTAGGGACTTTCCTTTAGAATTTCATCCTGAAGCAGAGCTCGCCGCATTAGCGGCAGAATGCGCTGATGAACAGGGGAAATTTTGGGAATACCACGATGTGCTGTTTGCAAACCAGGATTCTTTAGGTGATGCCAAATACAAGGCTTGGGCAGAAGAATTGGGTTTAGATACAGAACAATTTAATGATTGTTACAAGAGTTTGAAATACTTAGACGACGTCCGTGGAGATATGGCTGACGGGCAGAAATACGGAGTTTCTGGAACGCCGGCTTTCTTTGTGAACGGCAGATTGATTAGCGGAGCGCAGCCCTATTCTGTATTCAAACAAGAAATCGAAAATGCTTTAGCTGCTGAAGGCGGCCTAAGCGAAGAAGCAGAAGTACAGGAAGAATCTGATTTGGCGCCTGAAGAAGAACTGGAAGAAGTTAAGCCTGTTAATGTTCCGGCCGGGGAAATGGTAGAAGTTACACTTAGTGCTAAGAAATGGATCTTCAAACCCAGCGAAATCACCGTAAAAAGGGGCAGTAAGGTACAGTTAACCATTGTTCCCAGCGACTTAGAGTTTACTTTTGCTGTACCAGGATTAGGTGTTGAACAGAAGGTTTCTGGTGAAACAAAAGTAGATTTCACTGCTGAAAATACGGGGAGTTTTGAATTTACCTGCGGCAGCTGTGAAGAATGGCGGGGAATGAAAGGCACTTTGGTCGTTGAATAGAGAAACCTTTTTTAACTTCTTCTTTTATTTTATTTATTTATCATGAAAACGGAAAAAATGTTCAGCAAGGCAGTAATGATTATTTTTCTGGTGTTGTTGGTGCTTGGCTTTGTCATTCCAGGGGTGATTAATTACAACCCTGCTGATGCAGAAGTTGTTGAACCGAGATTATGCAGCAGTGACGCTGACTGTTATTTGTTTTGCGACGACGTGCCAGCACAAGTACTATGTTCTCAAAACTTGTGCGCGCGCAATTCATGCGAAGAAACAGATTATTACGAATACAATGCTGTTCCGATTACGTTTACTTTGCTTATAGAGAACGTCACGCCGGGTGATAGGAGCAATTCCAGAGATTTATTTGTAAAATTTGATGGTGAAAAAGTACAGCTGTTTAGTTCCAAACTGCTTTTATATCAAATCTTGGAAAAAGCGGGCATGATGTATGATTCTGATTGCCTAATTTTTGATAAAAAACAGTTCTGCGGAGAAAAATTAAATATGCAACTGAACGGGAATAATTCAACCGCGTATAGAAATTATGCGCCTAGAGATGAAGATTTGGTGAATATAACTTACTCGTAATCACAAAATTTAAAAGAACGGGCGTTCGCCTGACTTTATGGCCTTTTCTGCGGTTACTGAATTTTTAAAAAAAATAGCCCCTTTAGCTGATCTTAGCAGGAAAGAGATTGAATTGCTGCAGAAACCGGATAAGATTTTGAAAACTCAGCTTAAAATAAGCGGTAAAACGTATCCTGCATACCGGGTCCAATTTAATAATGCACGAGGCCCTTACAAAGGAGGAATACGCTTTCATCCTGACGTAAATGAAGATGAATTAAAATCCTTAGCATTCTGGATGACTATTAAAACAGCAGTAACCGATCTGCCATTTGGCGGCGGAAAAGGCGGCGTTGCAGTTGATTCGAAGAAGTTGACTAAGAAAGAACTGGAAGAACTCAGCAGGGCTTACGTAAAAGCTTTCTACAAATATCTCGGCCCCGATACCGATGTTCCTGCACCAGATGCATATACTACGCCAGAAATCATGGGGTGGATGCTGGATGAATATGAAAAATTGACGCGAACAAAAGCTCCGGCATTCATTACTGGAAAACCATTGGCATTAGGCGGTTCCAAAGTGCGAGACATCGCTACGGCATTGGGCGGAGTATATATCTTAGAAGAAGCAGTAAAGAAAATAAAATTAGAAAAAAAAGAAGCAGCCATCCAGGGATTTGGAAACGCTGGAATGAATATGGCTCTGCTGTTGGCAGAACGTGGATATACCATCGTGGCCGTGTCCGATTCCAAAGGCGGAATTTATGATGCCCAAGGATTGGATATGGAAGAAGCGATTAAAGCAAAAAATATTGCCGGAAGCGTAACTGGATACGCTAAAGCTAAGAAAATCAGCAATCAAGAATTATTAGAATGTAAATGCACAATACTTGTTCCGTCGGCATTAAGCGGAGTTATCACTGAGAAAAATGCAGCAAATGTAAAAGCAAAAATTGTGCTGGAACTGGCTAATGGGCCAACTGCTCCCGCCGCAGACGCTATTTTACTGCGAAAAAATGTGCTGGTACTGCCGGACATCCTTGCTAATTCCGGCGGAGTTACAGTTTCTTACTTTGAATGGCTGCAAAACAAAAAGAATGAATCGTGGGATGAGAAAGAAGTGAAAGAAAAATTACTTAAAAAAATGAAAACCGCATTCGCTGGCGCATGGGAAGAGCATCTCAAGAGCAATTGCGACCTCAGAACTGCTGCTTACGTCTTAGCGCTGCGAAAAATAGTTGCTGCTGAAAAGAAAAGAAATGCCATTTAAGAAATTGTTCATTATTATATTATATTATGCGGCTCAAATTTAAAGAAAATCCTGAAAAGCAGCTATCTCCACCCTAAAGGGCAGGGATTTACGCAAGAAAAATGACAAAGATCATTTTTCTGCGCAGAAATGTGATGTTCCTCGCATTTCTTGCGCCGCTTTTCCAAGACGGATTTTCTAAAATGAAAAGTAGCTAAATCAATCGTAGCATTCATCCCACACCATGAATGGCGGGGATTTCTGCTCTTTTCATTTAAGAAAGATTAATATAGGTAAAAGTATTTCTAAAAAATAGTTATTTTCAAAAGAGGTGTAGAAATATGGCTAAGAAAAAGAAAAGATAAGTTTCCAGTTTAGTGTTTTTTTTTATTTTTTTTCTTCTTTTTTGCAGGCGCCATTTGTTTTTTTTGAAAAGCTGGCGGCGCAGGTGCGGCTAATGCCCGCCTCATCTGAAAAGGTCTTCTTTTACCGGCGTCATTATTTTCAACAGAAAACAATAAAAAGGGGCCTGCTTATTTTAGTCCCGAATGGAAAGAACGCTTATAAACGAGCTGAAAAATAATCTAGACCAGGAAGTTGTCATCAAAGGCTGGGTGCAGGACATTAGAAACCTGAATAAAATTAAATTCCTTATCCTACGGGATCGCACCGGAGATATGCAGACTATTGCATTGAAAGGAAAAACTGAAGATGATTCTTTTGCTGCTCTGAGCGAAATCTCCAATGAATCGGTAGTGGAGATTACGGGGACTCCGAAGAAAAACAATGAGTCTAGATGGGGCATTGAAGTTTTGATCAAGAAAATAAGCGTTATTTCTCCGGCGGAAACGCCTTTGCCAATTGACAATTCAGATAAAAGCAACACTCATATCGACAAAAGAATTGACCATCGTTTCTTAGACACCAGAAACTTGAAAAAACAGGCAGTTTTCAAAATTCGCGGTAAAATTGCCAAAATATTGACCAATTTTTTTGACAGCAGAGGATTTACCAATATTAATACCCCAAAAATAACCGCCATCGGCGTGGAATCTGGGGCAGAATTGTTTATTCTGGATTATTTTGGGAAGCCGGCATACTTGGCGCAGTCGCCGCAGATATATAAACAGATGTTTGTAGCCGGCGGGTTTGAAAGAGTTTATGAAATCGCTCCAGTATTCAGAGCAGAGAAATCACGCACCACCAGGCATTTGACTGAATTTACCGGCATTGATTTCGAGATGGGGTTCATTGATGACTTTGATGATGTCATGGATTTGATTGAAAGTATGTTCATATATCTTATGACCCATTTAATGGAAGAAGCTGTTGAAGAATTGAGACTGCTCGGGATTGAGCTTACCATCCCTAAAAAAATTCCCCGCATCAGCATGGAAGAAGCTAAGAAATTATTGATTAAAAAAGGAAAAAAATACCAGGACGATGAAGATCTTGATGCTGAAGGAGAACGCTTGTTAGGAGAAATGATGAAGGAAAAGTATAACTGTGAATTTGTTTTTCTCACTTTGTTTCCCTGGGCAGTCAGACCGTTTTATCACATGAAGCCGGAAGGAAAAGCAGACGTGACCAAATCTTTTGACTTAATATTTAATGGGGTAGAAATATGTTCTGGAGCGCAGCGGGAGCATAGATATGAAATCCTGAAGAAACAAGCTAAGGCAAAAGGTCTGGACTTAGATAAAATGGAAGCGTATGCAGAGATATTTAAGTATGGGATGCCTCCGCATGGCGGAGCCGGATTTGGATTAGATAGAATCACCCAGCGGCTATTGAAGCTGGATAATGTCCGGGAAGCAGTGCTGCTGCCAAGGGACCCGGAAAGAACCAGCCCTTAGATTAATGCTTGGCCCTTAAATTAGTTTCAATCGTTCTTGAAGTCTTTGAAGTATTTATATATTAGTTTTGATTTATAGGCTTATTAATCCATAACGGAGGAATAAAAATGACCATTAAAGAACAATTTCAAAAGATGAAAGAGAATTGGCTGATTGCCTTATTGTTGCTTATTGTGTTCCTATTGTTTACCAGCCTGCCGGCAATTGAAACATTGCAGCAAAACGTATTTCAGGCGGGGTTTAGCCAAAGAAGCTATGAAATAGCGGCTGCTGATTCAAAAATGGGCATAGGAATGCCATCGCCTATGTACAGCGATGGTTTTGCGCCGGAAACGGCAGAGAGGAAAATAACCAAAACTGCATCCCTTTCTACGGAAGTAAAGCGGGGAACATTTAAAGATGCAGAAAGCAAGCTGAAAGGCATTGTTACTGCAAGCGGCGCTTTCCTGCTTAATGAAAATGCACAGAAGTATGACCAAGGAAGAAGATCTTACTATTCCGGAAGCTACAGCATTAAAGTAGAAGAAGGCAAATACAATGCCGTAGTGATGCAGCTAAAGCAAATTGGCGAAGTCACCTGGTTCAGTGAAAATACCGATGATATCACCGCACAATTTGTGTCGCTGGAAGCAGAACTACAGGCAGAAAAAGAACGTCTGGCCAGATACAAGCAGATGTTGACTGAAGCAACTGCCGTTTCTGATAAAATTGAGTTAAGCGACCGCATCTTTAATCAGGAGAGGACCATAAAGTATTTCGAAGACCAGCTTAAGAACGCAGGAACAAGAGTAGAATATTCAACTCTTTATGTCACCTTGACGGAAAAGCAGTCCGAGTACGTAGATGCCATCTTTGTAAAGTTCTCAGAACTGGTGGCCAGATTCGTGTCCAGCGTCAATGCTTTGTTGAAACTGGCAGTAGGATTGATTCCATACGCACTTGCTGCAGTGTTGGCATGGCTCGGGTGGAAGAAACTGAAGAAGAGAAAGAAGTAAATTTTTACTTTTTTTATTTGTTATTTTTTAGTTCTATTGTTTTTTATTTTTTTCTTTTAGTCAAAGAAAACAGACCACCGCTGGTCAATAGACCAGCGGCATGCTCGCTTCGCTCGGTCTGTTTTCTGACCCTGCTTTTTCCAATCGTGGTGAAATCACCTATTCACCACCAGTGAATACACTGGTGGAAAAAGCAGATTTTATTAATCTGTTTACTTATTTAGTGGAAATTTATTGGTATGTCCAGAGAACCGGGTTTAGCACGAAGTGATTTTATTTCTTAACTTTCTCCTTAACCAATTCCACTACCACATAGATCAACAAAGCAGTTAAACTTCCGACTAAAAACCACAAAGCAATGTCCGGCTGTTGTTGAACCAGTTGAACTTCAGGAGCGATTTTCAGAGCCATCTCAGGAGCAGCATCAGCAGCTAAATATTCTGCTGCCTTCATAACCGGGACCGACTTAGAAGTGGCCTGAATCAGCTTAATGGCTGCGCTAATGCCTAACGCCGCCAATGCCGCCGGAAGGATCCCTTTCAGCTTTTCTCTTAGTCCGGAAACATTACGGGGAGCAATTATAATGTACTTATTAGCCAATTTGTAATGAAGAACTTCCCTTCCTTTAGAACTATAATGGAATTCTTTGGCAGTAATTAAATGGGCTTCCTGAAGCTTCTGTAAGTGATAATGGACTGTAGAAATGGGCATACTAAGTAGTTTTGCAATGTTTGCTTCGGCATCCTCCTTTTCCGCTAAATGATTGAGGATTTTCCTGCTGGTTTCACTGGTGATGGTTTCTGCCAGTTTCTTGGTTTTTGGTTCGTTCAAGTCCACCAGGAGGAAATTGCTTTTGGCCATATTGTTTTAAGAAGGAATTTACTTTAAATAAGTTTTGATGAGTTTGAATGCGGCGGAAGTTATAAATACAAAAATTCCTTTTCTTAGGATATGGGAGAAGGATTGTTCACCAAAGAGGAAGAGAAAAGAATAATAGTTCCTATCGCTGAAAAACTTATAGAAACCCGCAAAAAAGGAAGCACTGCCGTCGTCGGCATCCAGGGCGGACAGGGGACCGGAAAGACTACCATTGTTAAATTTCTGGGAAAAAATCTTAAAAAAAAAGGGTTTAAAGTCCAATGTTTTTCTATTGATGATTTTTACAAGACGTGGAAGGAACGAAAAGCATTGCAGAAGAAATATCCCGCTAATCCATTCTATCAAATATCGCGGGGCCTGCCGGGAACACATAGGGTGAAATTATTGCGGGAAACGTTAAGAAAAGCAAAAGAGGGAAAGGATTTCGAAATGCCGATATTTGACAAATCATTATATGGCGGGAAAGGCGACGTGCTGGCTGAAACCAGAAAAGTGCGGGGAAGGCAGGATTTCGTGATAATGGAAGGGTGGTGCGTAGGGATTCCGGAAGTTTCTTCCAAAACATTTCTTTCTGTCTGTAAAAAAAATAAAATCAATATCTGGAAACTGGATCCAAACTTGAAATATCATAAAGTAGTCCTTAATTTCGTCAAAGGATATCAGCAGCTGTGGAAATTTATGGATTATGTAGTTATGTTAAAAGCAGATTCTCCGGAAGCGCATAAGGAATGGAGATTATTGCAGGAGAAACAGCTGAGGAAGAAGAAAGGGCAAAGCATGAGCAGGCAGAAAGTATATGATTTTGTAGAGCCGTTTCTGCCGTTCACTTACGTCTGCTACGATTTGATTGACCCCGATGCAAAAGTGCTTATTGGTGGAGATCATAATTTTTATAATATAATTTTCAAGAAGTAAAAATTCTTACCTTGAGCCATATTACATTTAAGATTATATTTGGTGTATTTTTCAGAAAGTAATTTAAATCATGAAAACGTTCTTCTAAGCATGGGCATATTAAATAAACTGCTGTTCTGGCGCCGGGATGATGAAATAGATTTTGATGAATTAGCAAATGAACAGCTCAAAAAAGGGTATAACGATGATTTGGGATTAGAACCGTTGCCCGATTTTGAAGAGAAACCGCTATTTTCTAATCACGAACCGGCAAGATCGGCTGCAGTTAAGGGTTCTCCATACAAACAAACCGCTTTTCAGCAGCAGGCGGCATTTCCCCAGCCTGCAGAAAACATTGAAAAAGATTTAGAATTGATCAGCAGCAAGCTGGATACCATCAAAGCCATGCTGGCATCGCTGGATCAGCGTACCGCAAATCTGGAAAGAGCAGCCGGCGTGGAACAGCAACGGCGCGAAAGGCTATGGTAAAGTCAAAAGAAAAGAAATATTTGCTGCTGTTTTCATCAATAGCGTTGTCAATAGTTTTTCTTGATCAAATCGCAAAGTATTATGCAGCAATATTTCGGCCGGAATGGAATTTAGCATTTATTTCCATCCATTTTGTACATAACACCGGCGCAGGATTCGGCATACTCAAAGGACAGATGGGGATATTGGCATTTATTTCTGCCTTAGCTGCATTGGCAGTTATTTTCTTTTACCATAAAATACCGCAGGAAAAATTACCGCAGATTCTATTCGGATTATTCTTAGGTGGAGTGGTAGGCAATCTTATAGATAGAACATTAAGAGGATATGTAATCGATTTTATCGATCTGGCCTTTTGGCCGGTGTTTAATGTCGCAGACATGGCCATCTCTGTTTCGGTGATTGGATTGGTGCTGTATTACTGGAGCGAATAGTAGGATACAAGGATAAATTTTTATAGAATTGATTTATTTTAGATACTTCATGGAGGAAAAGATAATCTTAATAGAATTAGAGAAGATCATAAGATGAAACCGATACTCGCTATTGACTTTGATGGAGCTTTACTCCGCTCCCGACCATTTAATGAAGCACATAAACGATGGTTTTCCTTAATGTCGGTTTTGTTAAAAGATAAATCAATTAATGATTATGCAGGCTTAGAAAATTACTTTGACAAAGTCCACGAAGTAATGAAAAGGTATTTAGGCAATGTTGATGGAGAAACAAGAATAGTATTTGCCCGTAATTTGTTTTCTATGGTTACGGTAGCAGAAGCGGATAAAAAAGATTTAGTAGATGATTTTGCTCGATATTTACGAAAAATAAAGCCAAAATACCGCTTGGCATTGATTACTACTGCTCCTGAAACATCTGTAGAACCAATTTTAGATAAAGTGGGTTGTGCTGATTTATTCGACATACTTTACAAAAGCTCCGTGAGAAAGCATCCTAACAAAAAAGAAATGTTTAAGGAATTTTTAAAAGAACACGGAAAACCATCTTTCTACATCGGAAACGGAGACAAAGACATTACCAGTTGTAAAGAATTGGACATCCCTTCCATTTCTGTAAATTGGGTTTCTCCAGGAAAAGTAAAAGGAGATTATAATGCCAATACTGTAAAAGAGTTAGAGAAAATACTCAAATAATCTTATTCACTTCACACAATCGTGCTTCTTATACCCTTTATTCAGCGCTTCCTGACGGGAAGCGAACCATACGCGGCGATCTTTGTGTATCTTCATTGCCCATTCACATTTTGGCTCGTGATATACGTTACTGCGTTTGCTGGCAACGTATTTTCCCGGCGTAAATTTTACTTTCGGCTTGCCCTCCTCTGAAGGTTTGGGTATGGATTCTTTAACCAGTTCATTTTTCGGCCCATCTTTGGCCGACTCCAAGACTTCACAAGTTTCGCCAGTTTCTCCCAGATTTACGGATTTCTTCACCGGCTTTTGCGGGATGCTAGCCATAAATCCAAACAAGCCCGTTAAGAGAAGAACTAAATATAACGTTCCATAAAAATACCATATTAATAGTAAATTGCAAAGATAAAGAAGATATACCATAAAGAACAGATGCTGGCCTTTGCGCGGATTAACCGCGAATCCCGCTAAGCATAAACCGAGCAGCATCAGCAATCCAACTAACTGCAAATTAGAAAAAATACCGTTGTTGCTGACAATTATCTTAATCAGGCCAAATAAAATAACTGTTAAAAGTATTCCGTGAAGAAACAGTTTACCCAGATGATTTGAAACCATAAAATAGTTTTGAGAAAAAGCCATTTAAGTATATTTCTATTGTGGAGTGGTTAAATTGCAAAGATAATGTTGGAAATTAATAAAAACGCATCAGAATCCTTCTTCTAAATTCTTAAGGTACCCTTTCTTTTTAAGGAAAGCCACTTCCGCTTTGCCGTGGTATTTATGTACTACATCTCCTTTTTCATTTCCACCCAACTCCCACGGCTCGACAATAACCACATCATTTTCACGAACCCATAAACTTCTGCGCAAACGGCCCGGTATCCTGCAAATCCGCTCTTTTTCGTCCAGACATAGGACCCTCATCCTGCTGCCGCCCAGACGCTGCTGCACTATCCCCAGCACTTCGTTTCTCTGCGGAAGCCGTACGCGGATTACTTGCATTTCCGGATCTCCTATTTCTGGCATAAGAATAATATTCTGTCGCCGTATTTATAAAGGTTTGCGAAAATCACTATAGCGATTTTAGAAACGCCGGGAAATGTGAAATTTTGGGTGTGGTTTATAACAATTGGTTTGAAAAATGTTTTGAGAATGAAAAAAATAACCAAATAACTTATAGGAAAAATTTATAGAAAGGACATTTGCGACTGCGCTACGGAAAAACATTTAAACGCGTCTTATTGCGATTCATAAAAAGGGGCGGGGCATGGACAACAAAACAGAGGTATTTGGAATAATCAAAAATAGCTGCGGTGATTTTTGATGGCAAAAAGAATAGAGTCCCCTTCTTCTATCAATACTTTTAAACAGTGTCAGCGGAAATATTATCACCAATATATAGAAAAGCTGCCTACTTTCCCCAGCATTCATACGGTCAGAGGAAATATTGCCCACTCCTGCCTGGAACATTTTTATGATATTGATTCTAGTTTTTTCACGGAAGATAATTGCCGGCAGAAATGCGGCGAAGCAATCCAAAAATTGTTAATTCATTACTGGAGAGCGCATAAGACACAACTGGAAACATTGAAGCTTAACCCCGACCAAATTAGGTTTTATTTTGAAGAAACCCTATTAATACTGATGAATTGGACTAACCAATTCATAGAAAAGTTAGAACATACTGCTAAGAAGAAAAACATCAGTTTGCATGAGGCTTTTCAGTACCTTACGCCGCTGAGGGAAAAAAAATATTGGTCTGACAACTATTCCGTGCAGGGCTTCATTGATGCCATCCACCATCTTGAAGATGAAGTGCACATCATTGATTACAAGACCAATTCCAGCCTGGAAGTAAAAGATGCCATAAAATTACAATTGGCGATCTACAGCCTGTTATATTTTGAGAAACACGGAAAAATGCCTTCCAAGGCAGGAATTTTCTTTTTGCGCCATAAATTAAAATTAGTGCCGGTGGATGAAGAATTGCTGGAATTGGCGAAACGGGAGATTGAATTAGTCCATGCACATACTTCCAAGACCGAAAAAAAAGAAGATTATCATAAGACTATCAACCCGCTGTGCAAGTGGAACGGCGGCCAGTGCGATTTTTACGAAGTATGTAGGCCACATGATTGAGCGCCGCCATGTTTATTTTACCCGCCGATAGCCTGGAAACTCATCTGGATTATATCTTGGTATATGGTTACGTTTTCCAGCACAAATGTTTCTACAAATGCTCCCAGAAGCAAAAACAATAAGGCAAAAAGCAGCAGATATAGATTAAAGCCAAAAACTTCCAAAAAACGGTCAGATGCAAATTGCTCCAGTATAACGTCCTTGGAAATAACACTTCCGGAGATTGCCGCCAGAAAATAAGCTATTCCTTCTATAATCATATGCGGAAATACTATTAACATGATTAATCCAAAGAAATAAATTGGATGTTTGTCCGCAAATACGGCGGCACTTTTTGCAGTCAGCCCAAATATTGTTCCCCATACTGACGCATTCCATACAATAAGAAAAATTCCCCCGTCGCCGGTCAATAACGCCATGATGAAACAGGCCATTAAGACCAAGAAATTGTTGCTTAGTAAATCATAGAATAGTGAACTGGAAAATATCCCTGCGGTTGCAGAACCTGCAAATCCCTGCCCAAAACGAATTTCCAGCTGTTCTCTGAACAAGGCGTTAGCCTGAAATTCAGGCAGAATAATGGTTCCTATGGAATAAACTAACAACACCCCTAAAAACAAGAAGATGTAGATGCGAACCACTTCTATGTCATCGCGCCACAAGGATCTAAAAGTTACTTTCTGTTCTAAACTTTCCCGGCGTTCCTCTATGGAAAATATCTTGTACAATTCCGGCAGAAGAAGCATGGAAGTCAACGCAACTGCGACCAAGGCCGGATCTCCAGGAAATAATATCGGAGCGATTAAAAGCCCTATAATAGAATACCCAACCCCTAATAAAAAGGCATATCTTCCTTTCTGTTCCAGCCAATCTTCTGGGAATATGTGCTCTAAAACCACGCTATCACCATTTTAAACAAAGTAAGTTTACAGGATTTATATAGTTTCCCTTATCCCCTATTGAGGAATTTTCAGTTAAATCCGATTATATCTAAGCCATATGTAAATCATATGTGAGTGGACTGCCAAATTTTAGTTTAAAGCATAAATTATTTAAAACACCCCCATTATTAATGCAATGATGGACATCAAAAATCATATTAAAACCGCATTGCTGTTAGGCAGCCTGACTAGCCTGTTTCTTTTAATAGGCGCATTGGCAGGAGGAAAAACGGGATTGCTTTTCGGGCTTATCTTTGCCGGCGGAATGAACTTTATTTCTTACTGGTGGTCGGATAAGATAGTATTATGGATGTATAAAGCGAAGGAAGCTGACAAGAAAAAAGAGGCCAAATTATATTCAATAGTTAAAGAGATTGCCGGAAAAGCTGGTGTTCCTATGCCAAAAGTTTACCTCGTGGATACGCCGCAAAGCAACGCTTTTGCGACCGGAAGAAACCCGCGGCATGCTGCTGTTGCCGTAACAACCGGCATCATGCAGATATTAGAAGAAAAAGAATTGCGGGGCGTTTTAGCCCATGAAATAGGACACATCAAAAACAGAGATATACTTATTTCCACTGTAGCTGCAACTATTGCCGGCGTTATTTCCTATATTGCCATGATGGCTCGCTGGACAGCTATCTTCGGCGGCATGGGCAAAAATAATGAAAATCAAAGCGGAAATATCCTGGAACTATTAGTGTTAGCCATCATTGCTCCCATCATGGCCATGATTATCCAGTTGGCTATTTCCAGATCCAGAGAATATCTGGCTGATGAAATCGGAGCAAAATTAAGCGGAGAGCCTTTAGCGCTTGCTTCTGCCCTGCAGAAGATTGAGAAAAATGTCCATAATCATCCCTTTGCCCGAATGGGGAAAACGGAAGCTACCGCGCACATGTTTATTTCTAATCCGCTGAAAGCGAGCGCATTTTTAAATCTCTTTTCTACGCACCCACCTACTGAAGAGCGTTGTAAAAGGCTTAGAGCTATGAAGGTATAAGAGAGCCACTCCCGCACTAGACAAGTCTAGCTAAGATATATAAACAAGTTCTTAACGTATGCCATTAACCGAAGTTCCTAGGGTGCAGAGCTGATTGAGGCAACCCACAATCCTCTGAGGCTAGGGTGTTTTTTCCCTCGAAATTTTCCCATATGGCTGAAAATTTTAGAGCTGGAAAAAATGGTGGAATTTAGGAGAGCGAAGTGCAACGAGCGAACCGGTTAATGGCTGTTTGGCGCCCCGAGCCGTAGGCGAGAATGCAATGTGGCAAGCGAAGCGCAGAGTTGCCGATTTGCCTGCTTCTCAGGACTGCCGGAGTTTTCGCCGAGGATTTTTTTCTATATCCGAGAATGAAGCGAAAATTACGTAAAATCCCATTTTGCGTAGGCTGTTCGTATAAAGAAGCAGGGCACTCATAGAGCAAATCGGCAATTGCGCTAAACAATAATTTAACGAAAAAGAGGAGAATAAAAGGTAGCATAATCTTCCTTTCGGTTTCGACACGAAAGTCAGTTAAGCGCCCCCCATAAATTCCTCTTTTTCTAAAAATCTCCAAGTTTAACCTAAGAAAACTTGGGGGTAACGAAAAATGGATGTAAGAGAAAGAAAAATCAAAACGATTATCACTTACTTAGAGAAGCAAGTAAGTCAAGGTAATTACCCGTCTTATCGCGAAATTGATCAGAAATTCTGTACCCATTCTTACGGAATTAAGCTTACTGATTTATATCCAAAAATAGGGATCAGTAACTTAGAGCTTAAATGTAAAAGACCAAATGGTTCATTTAAAACCCTAAGGGAGAATTTGGTAAAGTATGTACAGGAGGAAACTAAAAGGGGACATTTTCCTACTCGAAGATTTATAGAGAAGACATTTAGAATACGATTGACAGAACTGTTTGGTGGAATTTCTGACCTTTACAAACAAGCAGGAATCAACTATCGCCAAAGTAACTCTCAGTTTATCAAAAGAAGAAAAGCAGAACTATTGCAGGAAATTGTAAGAGAAATACTTCCTAAAATAGGGCTTACAGTAGAAAAAGAAAGGAGTACGCATGAAAGAGGGGGTTGATATATTAGCTTCTAATAAAGATAAGGAATTAATTGGTGTTGAGATTAAAGCACATCATAAATTTGAACCTATCAAAGAAAGAAATGTTCAGCAGCTTAGGAGGTTTATGGACAAAGAAAAATTACATGGAGTAATCTTAGTCACAACTTCATCGCGAATTAATACAATTGTTCCTGGAAAGATTACAATTTTAGATTATCCTGCTCTTTTGAAGCTCTGTAATGACGCCCAGCGAGAAGCGATTGAATACATTAGAGAGATTTCAGTACATCAGGAAACCAACGAAAAAGAAGAAATTAGGAATAAAATATTATTATATGCTAAACAAAAATTTGGTATGGGAGAAGATATAAATTGTAAAGATATTTCAACAAAGTTCAATGTTGGCTTTTATACTTATTTTAATAATATCTGGGAAATATATGAAGAATTAAGTGTATCTCCTCCTGCCTCTAAAAAGAATGTTGGAAGATATTATCCCGCTTCACCTTCTTTAAGTAAAAGAGAGATAAAAATTTAGATGCCCCATTTCACATTCTTAAAGAATTAGATTCATTGATGGAGACTAATCCGACCACTGCCATGTCAGAAGCTACTTCTTTCATGAAGCAAATGTTATCTCATCTGGCAGATATCAACTGAGTGTATAGGTATTGCAGCGGTTAAGATAAATCCTTCAACTTTTCCAAACTCTTGACAAAATATTCTTTCTTCGCGGAAATGGCTATCGGACTGCCTCCGCCGTGCCAAGTGAACCTCGGCCGCAACTGCACGGGAAATATTCGTTCATTAGCATCGTCAAAAATTACCGCTGCGCCTTTCACCCGAGGCAGATGGTCCATTTCCTGTTCAAGACCTTGGCGCATATAACTTTGGGTTAATTGTCCCAGCGCATCTACATCCATTCTGGCGGTAAGACGATGGCCTATGACGATATCCGATTGAGTCATGACATCAGTATGGATTTTTCCCGGCTGCTGGGAAGCAAGTATCAAGGAGATGCCTGGCTGTCTTCCTTCACGAAGGATAGTGATTAAAGCGTCGGTTGCGGCAGTCTTTCCTTCTTTAGGCAATAGTTCATGCGCTTCATCTAATGCCAGCCAGACTAATGGCTCTTCCATTTTTTCTTCTACTTCTTTAGCAAAATAATGCATGGCCGCATCTACGGCCTTGAATTCTTCAGTCCTTCGGGCTAACATGCGCTGGTTGAACAAGCTTCTGCAGATCAATCCGACTACCAACGCTTTTATCTCCCAACCGGAAGCCATAGTAGCATAAGGACTGACGTCCAAGACCGTCACTTGCCCTGGTGCGACCAAATCTTTTAATGGCGTCCCTTTTTTAGAAAAAATTTCCCAGCCTTTAGCTTTCTCAAATTGATTTACAACGATGCTTTTTACTACTCGGTCGCTTTCAATATCGTTTTTTACCAAGTCAATGAGCAGATCCAATTCATAACTTTCTTCTTTTTTGGCTAAATCCTGCACTGTTTTGGTGATCAAGACTCCCTCGGCGGAATTAGGACCAATGTTGAAAGCGGTACACCAATCATGAGGGTCGACGTCCAGAGGACGGATAGAAAATGGGAAATCGGTGGGGATGCCTTCTTCTTTGTATTGATAAAAAAAACCAGTTGGGGTATATATTTTTACATCCAACCCTTTTGCTTCCATATTCCAGTCTTTCAGCAATTCCGCATCCTGAAAATTAGGATATTTCATAGTCCAGTAAATTCCCATGGTGTCTAAAAGGACTATGGAAAGATTCTGCTTGATCTCTAAAGGTAAATCTGCTAGGCCTTCGGCGATGGAGCCAACGGAGTAGCTTTTTCCACTCCCACGTTTGCCGACGACAAATACCACATGCGAACCGGCCACATCCATGTACACTGGATTGGAGATGGAAGTGGTCTGCCCCATCTGGATGTACTGTTTGCCCAGAAAGACGGTTCCGCGCTTTCCAAACGTCTCTACATCCTTCTTAGAGCGGCCGATAATGACATCAAACACCATAAATGAGATTAAAAGAAAAGAAAGATAAAAAGGTTGCGGTTGTTTTAGTTATGCTTTACAATACGCCTGA
>CAYHXT010000006.1:0-26519 GCA_964360675.1 uncultured Methanosarcinales archaeon | reverse complement strand
AGTTTAAAGTAAAGGATATGGATATAGCTACAGGAGGAATCTTTGTAGCTATCCTGAATCAGAAAGATGCGCGTAAGCTGGACCTGCATTCCGGCGACCGTATTTTAGTCAAACACAACAGCAGATCCATAACCTGCATTTTAGACATTTCTCAAAGCAATAAAGCGGTTCCGGAAGGAAGAGTGGGTTTATTTGAAGAAGTTTTAACCAAACTTCATGTCAAGCAAGGCGCAGCGGTAGAAGTAAAGCTCACTGAAAAGCCGGAATCTGTTAAACATATCCGCGACAAATTGTTTGGCAAGGAACTTAATTACACGGAATTGTATCACATCACCGATGACATCACTCACGACAGATTAACTGATATCGAAAAAACTTATTTCGTGGCCGCTTCGTTCATCCATAAATTAAGTGTGCGGGAAATAGTATGGCTGACTAAAGCGATGGTGCTTACCGGGCGGCAGTTAAAGTTTAAGGGAGTAACTTTAGATAAGCACAGCATCGGCGGTGTGCCCGGCAATAGGACCACCATGGTGGCAATTCCCATTGTGGCTGCCGCTGGCTACGTTATCCCTAAAACCAGTTCCCGCGCCATCACTTCTCCGGCCGGAACAGCTGACACCATGGAATGTTTAGCAAAAGTAGAATTATCTGAATCCAAAATACGGCAGATAGTGCGGGAAACGGGAGCATGCATAGTGCACGGCGGTTCAATGAATCTAGCTCCAGCTGACGATAAAATAATTGATGTTGAACATCCCCTGTCGATAGATGCCGAAGGGCAGTTACTGGCTTCAGTGATGGCAAAAAAATATTCAGTCGGCGCCAATCACGTGCTGATTGACATTCCCATGGGCAGAAGCACTAAAGCGAGAACCAGGGGCGAAGCAAAGCATCTAAAAAAGATGTTTGAACTTATCGGGAAGAAACTGGGCATAAATGTCCGGGTGATAATCACGGATGGTTCGCATCCGATCGGGAATGGTATCGGGCCGTTGTTAGAAGCTGAGGATGTAATGGCGGTATTACGCAACGATCCTTTAGCACCATCAGATTTGAAAGAAAAATCATTGATGATGGCTGGAATTCTGCTGGAGATGGCCCAATGCTGCACTGTCGGTGAGGGAAGAAAGCTTGCTCAGGAGATGTTGGAAAGCGGGAAAGCATTGAAAAAAATGGACGATATTATCATGGCGCAGGGGAAGCAGAAAATGCCTGCATTAGGAAAATATAGGTCTGCTGTTAAGAGCAGCAGATCAGGAAAAGTAACTGAAATAGATAATGAGATCATCGCTAAAACGGCAAGGATAGCTGGAGCTCCGGATGACCCGGGAGCGGGGCTATATCTGTCAAAGAAAATTAATGTTCGCGTGCAGAAAGGGCAGTTGCTGTACACCATCTACGCAGAAAGCCAATTTAAATTAGACCGGGCGAAAGAATTTACAGCCGCCAATAATGGTTACGTGGTGAAATGATGAAAAAAAAACTGCTAAGATACGACCAAATAGACGTATTGGATGTCTTGAAAAACGAGATTGATGCCGTCGAAGAAACGCTTCGTAAAGTAGACGAATTTTATAAAAAGGATCTGCGAAAGCTAGAAAGACTTTCTGATAAAATCGCTGAAATCGGCGGCAGCTGGGGATTCATTTTCGGATTTTTCATTTTCTTGGGCATATGGATAATCATCAATACTATCATCCTGATGGAACGCCCCCTAGACCCTTACCCGTTCATTCTTTTGAACCTGTTCATGTCCATGCTGGCTTCAATCCAGGCGCCGGTTATACTCATGAGCGCCAATCGGGCCGCGCGAAGGGATCAAGCTAGGTTAGAAATAGATTTAGAAAAAGATCTGCGGGACTTGCATATCGACAGAAGTTCGCATCAGATATTAATGAAAATGCAAAAGGATGTGGCTGAAATCAAGAAAAAGGCAGGTATGAAATAAACAATTTAAATCATTTTAATCCCGTGCTGCCGAATCCGCCCCTGCTTTCCCGATCAAATGACTCAACTTCTTCAAACTGCACTTGGTCGTAATTAATTAAAATCATTTGGGCGATGCGCGTTCCGCGCTCGATGATGACTTCTTTATCAGTAAAATTAAATGCCGCAAAATGATATTCGTCGTTATCGCCGCAAAAATCTGCGTCGCCTACGCCGATGCTATTAGCTGCAGTGATGCCTAATTTATGGGTGGAACTTCTTGGCGCCAGCATCACCCAGGTTCCGGAAGGGATCTCTAAAACGACATTCAGCGGGATATAAGAAATTTCTTTTGGTTTTATTACCGTTGTTGTTCTGGCGTAGACGTCAAATCCGGCAGCGCTTTTAGTTTTGTATTGGGGCAAGGGCAGAGTCCTGTCAAGACGTTTGATGCGTATTTTCATGGCAAATATCTTTTTTTTTATGTGGAGTAATAAATCTCACTGCATTTTCCTGCAAAAGGTTATGAATCCAGTATGCCCCAACATCTGGAATTCCGGGCGCATGATCAGGTCGTTGATTGCCCATCTGCGTTCCAATAATTCAACCGTTTCCAACACTTTGAACGAAGTCCCTTTAAGCGAATCAAGGAACCTTTTTACTTGCGTTAAATTAGGAAGGTAACTTACCACATATCTTCCGTTCTTCAGCGCTTTTTCTGCGTGGCCGATTACCTGCCATGGTTCAGGCAAGTCTAAAGTAATCAAATCCAAATTTTTCTCTTTGATGCCCTTATAGATGTCGTCCTGCTTAAGAATCACATTCGGCAGTCCGGAAAGAGCGATATTCCTGTAAACAATCTTATGGTGTTCTGGGTTTATTTCATAGACGGTCACTTTACTGCAGATATTAGCCAAAGCCAGGCATAACGAGCCGGAACCGCCGCCAGCATCGACGACTTCCCAATCTTTGGCCATTCCCGTTTTTGCCACAATCAATCCAATATCTTTCTGCAGGATTATCTGCGGCCCGCGCTGAAAATTCTCCCATAGATCGACAAAGGACGCTTCTAAAAGCGAGAAAGTTTTGCCGCTGCCGGATTTCACTGCAGATTTATTTGATTTCAGCTCTTTGCTTTTGATCACGCCGAAAGAAGTATGAAAATCATCATTGGTGTCTTTCACCAGGAATTTTTTACCGGTGCCGGTTTCAATAAGTATTTTTTTACGGGTATCTGGCATGGAGTTCTGACATAATCGTACTTTAAAAAAGTATTGCCGTAGATTGCTCTGTCCTGGATGTGGAGCACTTTAGAGAAGTTCAGAAAAGATATTTAAATCAAAAGTTTAAACCCAAATCAAACATTTAAAAATAAAATAAATAATAATAAAAAAAAGATAAGTTTATCTTCTCCTGGTCAGCAATACCACCATTGATAATAATGAAGCAACTGCCATCAATATTACCAGCACTCCTAAAAGCATGGTGTATTCCTCGCTTTCCCTGAAAGATGCTTTTACCACGGACTGATCCTGAGCTTTTCTGTATTCAGCCAAGTTCTTCTGCAGTTCATCTCTCAACTTCTCGTCAGCGTAATATTCTTTGTTTCCGCTGGAAGCAGATTCGCTCAAGCACTCCTTGACTTCCAATTCTACGTTTTCGGAAGCGATGACGTCATTGTCATCCAGAAGTTCTACTGTCAAAGTGTAGGCGCCTGCAGAAGCATCAATCAGCTCAAGGTCAAAAGTAGCTTCGTATTCGTTATCATTGCCGCTGTAATCTTCCAGATCAATGTTGGATTTGCTTAAATCAAGATTCAAATCATTGTTGCGGACTCTCAGCTTCAGGTTGTTAAATTCCTTCTCGCTGTTGTTTTTGATGGTCACATAAAGGGTGGTTTTAGTTGAGCACTGCAGTTTGCTGCTGCTCAATTCCGCTTTAGTGATAGTTACTTCTTCGTTCCCGCGGTCAACCTGGACGGTTAAAGTTTCAACAGTTTTGTAATTGTTGTTTCCTTCTTCCCCTTCAACAGTGATCTCTAAAGTGTATTCGTTTTCGTTAAGGTCTTCATTCTGAAGGTCTAAATCCAGAGTTACGGTTTCTTCGTCGCCGTTTCCCAAGCTATCTCCATTTTCGAATAAATCCTTCTCTACACTTTCGATATCATCGCCGTCTTCATCTAAAAGTGCGACAGTCACTACCACATTATCCAAATCTTTAGTGTAATCATTCCTTACTTCAACTTTGATTTCGTTGCTTTCTGACAACGAAAGGTCGCCGTTGGTCTTGCCGTTTACTTTGACGCTGGAAACTTTCAGGTAACTTTTTGGCTGTACCACGATGGTTACTTCCTTAACTACGGGGAGGTTGTTAGCGTTAGTACCGGTCACTTTTAACTTTCCAATGACCCCGCCATCTTCGTCGTCAGGAATGTCCAGTTGGATAGTTACGGTTGCTTGTTCACCAGCATCAAGAGTTTGTTCCTGAACTGATAAGTCGTCAGTAAATGCGGCTCCGTATTTGGTAGCAACATCGACAAACATAACATCAACATTTGTTAATTGTTCAGATGAACCGATATTTTTGATTGTTACTTGCTTGGTTAAGTCGTCCGCTCCCAATTCCACATCTGCGAAAACAATTTCTGAGATGGTGAAACCAGCAGGATTGTCAGCGATTTCAACGTTCCATTGCTTGTTAAGGTTAACGTCCTGTCCAGTAATGGTTACTTTTACCGTGTGTTGGCCCAAACTTAAATTAAGACCATTAAGGCCTGGATTTAAAGAGAAGGTATTGGTTACTTGATTAGGTACTGCCGTATTATCTACATGCCATTGGTAAAATAATTGCAGAGTCTGCGGGTTAGTGACTTCAACACTAAACATCTGAGTTGCGTCTTTATCAACTACAACCGGGCTTTGCGGAGATGCTGCTGAAATGCTTACTACGCAATCTTCTCCGGAAACGGTCAAAGTTTTGGTGTCGTATACTTTATCAGGAAATTGTGCTGAACGGTATACTTTTGCAGTCAATTGATGCTGGCCGGTTATGGTTGCAGCATTTATGATAAAAGTTGCAAATTGGTCTCCGGGGTTAGTTGATTCTGCATCAATAGCTATAGTTTGTACCATATCAATTGCCAAAGCCGGATTAGTTAAAGTAACTTTTACATTGGTAGGATCTTCAAGGCCGTTGTTGACTAACTTTACTTTAACTAGGGGGGGGTTTAGTTGTTTTTCCTGGCAATTTAATTGGCCGGTCTTTTCAACATTTCCAACATACAATTTAACGTTATCAACAAATACATTATTTGATTTCTGTTTTACTTTTAATAAGAAGTTTCGCGTATCGTCAAAGTAATTATTTGCTTCGTCTTCTCCTTCAAGATGGAATTCTACAAGGTAAGTCTCTAGTCCGTCAACGGTATCCAGATTTGCTGGAATTTTGTAAGTATAAGTTACTTCCTTTTCTAGATTTGGGAGCAGGTGGGATGGCGCAGGTGTGCTGGGGAAATTTGTTAGTTCAGCGTCAACATGCGTAGTTATGGTTAAATCTTCAATGGTTTCAAGGCCATTATTCTTAACCTTCATCTTAATAGTAATCTCGTCTCCCGGCTGGAAAGCTGCAGTTTCGTTTCCATTATCATACGAAACTAAAGTTTCACCGGTTTTTCCAACTTTTATATCGGTTATCTCTAAGTTATCTGGAAGAACCGCTAAAGCGCTCCCAATAGTAATTAGCAATGCAAATATCACCGCTGCCGTAAACATTATTTTTTTAGTTTCCATTTTGTTTTAACCTCGCGAGTATTGTTATCTTTTGTTATCGTCTAAAAAGCATGACTAGCATCAATATGACCATTACTGCTACCACCACGATGGCAATCACTAACAGAGCCATGATGTAATCGCTGGAATTGTAGGAAAGTTTCTCTGCCGTTTCAACGGCTGCAGGAGAAGGCTTATCCGGGGCGTTTTTAGTTTCTTTCGCCGGCTCATCTTGTTCTTCTTCCTCTTCCTCTGCAACTTCCTCTTCAACCGGCGGTTCAGAACAGCTCTTGACCGGAAGCTCTAAGCGCTGATATTGTGAAAGCTGATCGTTTTTTAGGTACACATTGATATCAAGGTAGTATGTTTTAACTTTCGTATTTTTTAGTTCCAGCGTGAATTCCTTATCCCAATAATTATTTTCTTTAGTATAAGGTTTCAGTTCAATATTCTGGACCATTTCATTGATTCCCAGTTCAGTATTAATTATAGATAGTCCGACAAATTCCTGATAATCAGTGCCGAAATTGCGCAATTCAACGTCCAGATTAAATTCTGCGTTGCAGAGAGTGACTGCTGCCGGCTTAATTTCAGCTTTGACGATGCGGACATCGTCATCATCAAGTTCGATCTCCAGCACTAATTCTTTTTCCACAGCATATTCGATGCCCTGCCCGTCTTCTGCGGTGATGGTAATTTCTAAAGTATAAATGTCGGCATCAGCGTCTTTGCTGATCATAAAAGGCACTGCGTATTCAATATTTTTTCCTGCTTCAATGTTTGATTCCAGCAAATATTTATCTTCCAGAGGCGTTTCAAACAAGTCGTCGTCATCAGAATTGATGGATATCTCCACTTCATCCAAACGGCCGTCAATTTTAAAGTCGCTGTCAAATAAATTTCTAAGGTAAAAAGTGATAGTTACCAGAGTATAGGGCTTTACTTCATCGCCTAAATTAAATGCGGCGGCATCTTGATTTTTGAACTCTTCCTTCTGCGTATCGCCGCGGTAATTGACATATCTCACTTCCATTTCTTTTAATTGCAGCATGGAAGCGGTGTCCTGAATCAAGTCAACGTTGTCCAATTCAGCGTCATTAGAATTTTTTATGACGATAGTTCCGATTTTTTCCTCTCCAGGATCTTTTTTCTGCGGCACTTCAATGGAAAGGGTGACATCGACACTTCCGTTTGCAGGGATAGGCACTTGCTTAGTTTCTGGTTCGTATCCAGACGGCAATCCTGTTGCGGTTACGGTAACAGTCGTATCCGGACCATCGTTAGTGATAGTGAACAATTCAGTAGCTACAACGATGAAATCGTCATCTTCATCAGTGAATTGGCCGTAATCTACATTCAAAACCACTTCATTATTGCTGATGCTTGGAGCAGCTGAAGCAAATGCTGGTAAGAATAACATACTTAGTAATACTACAAGAGTAGTGATAAATTTGGCTCTGTTCATATAGCAACAATTAGTTATTTTCGAGTGGTAGTATTTAAGCTTTTTGGAACAAAGGGCTCTTAAATTTTAAATAAAATAAATTATAAATACAAAAAAATTACTTCTTTTTCCTGTTAATATGGTGCGACAGGCTCAAGGCGAGCAGGACCATGATTAATATTCCCGCAATAAATCCTAATTTCCCGGTAGGGTTAGAGAACACTCCCGTAAATGCTCCGGTAAGGAAATTACTTAAAACGTTTTCAGGAATATTAGCTTCTGGTTTGCCGGAAATTCCATTCAAGGTATCCAATTCCGTTTCTTCTCGAAGGTCGCTTGCTTCTCCAGTATTTTCATCCGACTCTTCATCGTCAGCTAAATCTATTGTCGGCCTTATTGTTGTTTTCTTTGAAGATGAGCTACTGCCTCCACCTCCGCCACCTGAAGATCCTCCACTGCTAGGGCTGTCTCCAGTACTAGGACTTCCGCCGTTATTTCCTGGTGTTTCTCCTCCGGTATTGGTATCAGTGTTACCTCCAGTATTATTCTCTTCAGGAGGAGTGGTTTCCGGTGCCGGTGCGGTTCCTGGAAAAGTCAAATCAAGATTAGTGGCATTTCCGCTTTGGAAAGTAACTTCCTGTTCCGCATCTACAGCTCCGATATGGAAAGTGACTGTTCCTCCTTGTTCGAAATCATCAGTCACAATTAAGGTATCATCTCCATAACCATATTTACCGTTTTGCACGGTGGAAGTATCAACAGCATTGCCGTTTAATTTAGCGGTGATGACTGTTCCATCAGGAACTAAAGAATTATCGCTATACTTTGCAGTACCATAGAAAGCGTGTGGAATGACCAGAGCGTATACTGAGGTGATGAGTGATAAAACCAGTAATATTATGAATATTGTTTTTTTCATATCCGTTCTCCGCATCTAATCTCCTCGGGTAAATTCGGCTTCACTTTAAAAAATTATGTAAAAAAAATAAAAAAATAAATTTATACTCAATTGAGTTCTGTGTAGTCAGCTTCCGAAGGGGCGTAGAGTAAGTTGTTCGGCCCGGTAATGAAAGCCCAGTATCCTTCTCCAGACATCAACGAATCCCAATCAGAGACTGGCACAGCATCTTCATTTAACAATGTAACTTCTGCCAGGTCCGTCAAAGAACCACCGCTTAAGTCTTGAGTTTCTTCTTCTTTGACCACGTCGTTAAGGCCGTAGTGGCCAACAAGGTTCCAACCAGGAGTTAAAGTTACTTGAGGTGGAAGCGGGATGCCGTTTCCTAACTGGTAGTACTTATCTCCGTTGTTGTAAAGAGTATCTTCTTCACTCATGATGACATAGTACCCGTATCCTGGAATCATCTCATCAAGGTCTCCAGCTTCTCCAGAGTAGAAATACCATTGGTTCTCTCCGGTTTCTGGATTATGCTTGTAAGCCCACACTACTTCGGGGTTAACTCCATTAAGCACTGCTTCTACGCTAGTATCTTGTGGAACAAGCGGGATGGAGATTAAGTTTTGGCCTTCACTTAGCTGAATTCCATATTCATACACGGTTATAGTGGCGGTTGCAACTTCGCTGTCATCGTCACCATCGTTTACTACCAAAGCTACAGTGTAAGTTCCAGGTTCAGAGTATGAAGTACAGGAGCCTTCGTTACTGCTGAATTCTCCATCGTAGTCCAAATCCCACTGGTAACTGAATTCAGTATCAACAACGTCTGTTGCAGTTCCAGCGAAACAAACTTCTTCATTTACAACAGATTGGTAAGGGCCGTTTGCATCTGCGGAAGGAGCTACGTTATTGACAACAATTAATGCGGAATCATATCCCGAATCTTCATCGTTGTCTGTAACCTGCGCTTCGACGCTCACTTCATCATCGCCGTTACCGCAGGTGTAACTAACAGATTGCTGCCCTTCAGTTTCGTATTCTTCGTCCCCATCTAAATTCCAGTTGTAAGTTAATGGATAATCTGCAGGAACATCAGTAGCAGTTGCGGTAAGAGTTATTGTTTCTCCTTCGTTACAGGTATATTCTCCTGCTTCAACAGTTGGGGGGAGGTTGTTTACATAAACTGTTTGTGTTACTGTTGAACAATCTACGTCTACATCACATACAGTTAATGATACTTCATATCCCTCAACATTACTGTTTTGGTAAGTGTGCAAAGGATCTGTTTCGCTGGAAGTTTCTCCATCACCGAAATCCCAAGCTCGGCTGATTAAATCGTCGTGGCTGGTGGATAAGTCGGTGAATTGGACATTCAATGGTTCATCGCCGTTGGAAGGTTCAGCTGAGAAATCAGCTACCGGATTGACATCAAGCACTTCAATGTAATAGGTTTTGGTATCACTGTGACCAGCATCATCAGTCACGGTCAAAGTTACAGTATAAACACCATCGTTTTCGTACGTAACTGTTTCTTCAGTGCTAGTTGAACTTGGGGTATCACTTCCTACAAAAGTCCATACATAATCTAAACTTAAGTCTACAGTATCTGTAGAGGTACTAGTACAGGTAACTTTTAAATTTTCATCTCCTTGAGTAGAAGTACATTCAAAGTCAGCAACCGGATCAGCACCGTCGTAGGTGTAAGTGTAAGGGCCAGAAGTTGCATTATTTCCATATTCATCATTAGCATTTACCGAATAAGTGACAACCATGCCATCTTCTGCGTTGGTGGTACCTGCTGAGAAGGCTCTACAATACCGCCCACTTTCCGCAGTTTCATTCATTATTAATCTAAACTCCGGATCTACACCGTTATTAAAGCGAAGCAGAACAAATAATGCAGATTCATCCGTTACAGTTGCGCAAAACTCTACGTCATCCGTATCGGTTGGAGAAATAGGTTGATTTGTTACATCGGTGATTACTGGACTTTCTTCATCAAAAAAATCATAAGTGATCATATCGGTCTCAAACAGGAAATTACTTGGATTCCAGTTAATCACTTTTTTAGCGACAGCATCATAATCGCTTGATGGTACCAACCATAACTTTGCACCATGGCAATGGGTATAACCATCAGATTCGCAATAATCATATTCGTCGATGTTTGCATCCGGTTCGCTAGGCAAATCAAAACCAAGATCCGCTTCTTCGTCTAAGTTTAAGTTTCCAGACTCATCGCTGGTTCCAGTTCCTACTAAAGCTCCGGGATTATCTCCGCCCCAGTTATTAACTCTATCCGAGTAATCAGCATAATATATCAATGAATATTCAGTATTTGGCAGAAGCCCTTGAGCATTTAAGGTGTAGTCAAATGTCTGGCCGCCATTATTAAATTCAACTACTGCACTTATATCATCGGAAATTACATTCCAATTAGAATCTTTATTTTCTAAAACCAATGTGGTTGTATCTACGGCTACAGCACTAACTGAGCCCATTGCAATAATCAAAACACATAACATTAATGTGACTTTATTTACAAAACAATTATTTTTCATTTTGAAAAAACCCTCCCTAAATAGTTTTATTCGTTTGTCAAGCCATCGCTTTAAATAGTTTGTTAAACTGCAATACATATATTGCAATGCTAACAACGTCTTTGTTCCGTGACGAAATAATGCGGAATGAACCGCATACTTAGCCCATCGTCCGGTATGTTTTCACAGCCCATTCGCTTTCAAAACGTCATCGATAGTGCCTATATCTAACCGGCTGGATGCGGGGATAACTTTGAATCTATCATTTACTAATTCCAAAGGGTTCTTGCATTTCAGCAGTTCTGCTGAAAATTGTTGCATCTGCCGCAGCTTTTCCGGACTAAATATATATACAGACGCATTTACTAATCCAGATATTACATTTAGCGGTTTTTCTTTGAAACTGGTGAGCTTATCATGTTCATCAATAGTTATGACTCCGTGGTTTGAGGCTCCGTTCTCTTTATAGTACACGACAACGCAGGAAAGGTTTTCTTGCTGGTAAATCTGAACCATCGGTAATAAATTTAAGAGTTCATTTCTTTCTTCATAAACCAGCGTGTCCGAAGCAAAAAGAAATAAGGGTTTATCATATCCGATTTTAGCGATCGCCAATAACATATCCTGCGTCTGTTCTTTACGGTCTTCGTTTTTAGTAACACCGTTATTTAAGACGTTATCTTCCGGTATTCCCGCTTCCACGGCCCATTCCAGAAATTGGTGATAATACTTTTGATTAGTCTGGACGTAGATATTGTTCAGTTCAACACCTGCTTTACGTAGTTGATCTAATTGGTGAGAGACGATGGGCTTTCCTTCGATCGGGACTAATCCTTTCGGCTTATCTTTTACCCATTTGATAAGTTGTTCTTTATGCCGGCCTTGATAACTGTTAAGGGTACTTTCTAATCTTGTTCCGAAACCGGCGGCGAGGATTAGTGCGTTCATGGTAGTTGTGGTATTACATTCCATTAAATAATTTGTGAAATTTGGGGCTTTGCTGTACAAAAGATCATTATCAATATAAAAGACGTAGAAAACTATTTAAACAAAACGGCATTAAATTTGATGCTAGGCGAGGAATAAGATGGCAGATAAATATAAAATAACTAAGAACGATAAAAAATTGCTTGAATTAGTTAAAGTCGCCAAAGAAATTGTATTCAAAGAAGATAAAGCTTTGTTTGAAGAGTTAGCTAAACATTGATCTTGGCTGAGATTTCTCTATTTTTTATTTTGTAATCGCAATATATGTGAATAAAAGATGAAACAATTGGGATTCGTGTCGGTCGCTTTAGCAACATTGGGATTTAACGGCTGGGGAACAAGATAACTAAAAGCGCCATTTAATAAAACACATTTAAAACATATTTTATACCACCATTATCAATATAAAACAGGGCATAAAATTTAGTCGAGTGTTATACATCTTATTAGCCGTCTTTGTATCATCTTTAATAGTCGGTCTTATATTTTTAAAAGAGATCCTAACTGCAATCAATAATGGTTGTGATTGTTTAAGAGATTTTATCCATAAAAATAGCGGTATTTTTACTTTTTCGTTTATAATTATCTTCTTTTTAGAACAGTTGTTTTTGATGATTTCAGTTAATTTTTATTTTCAAGTATCTTCTATGGCGCAGTTTGTGATAGGGATATTTGCGTGAGTCGTTCTAACGACAGCAACTTTAGAAAAGTTTATCCTAGAAAAAAAATATCAATACCAAAAGAAACAGGTCGATATAATCAGTTATGAGAACGAAGTAATGTTAAAAGAATTCAAAGAAATTTCTAAAGAATATAAACTGCTATACTTAAAATATGATCTCTTAAAAAAGAAGGGGTAATCTTCTGTTTTTTTCGATTAATTTATCTACTTTTTTACTCATTTCTTCGATACGGGAAATAATCTCCTCTTCTTTATCTTTTTTATGCATGGATATTTTTAATAAAATTAACTATATAAATATTTGTAGTATCTACAACATAGTCATTAACTTTGATATTCTTCCGCTTACCCAACAAAATAGTTTATTACTTCTTATTCCCCATGTAGAAGAACTTCTCGATGGAGACTTCTTCAGTCTTGTAATTTCCCGAACGAGGATGAGAAGTATTCTGCTGCGGCTGTTCCTTGGGCTTTTCTTGATTAGGCGTGAATATCTCTCCTACTTTTGGCGTAGCTCCAGACATGGCGGGAGTCTGGCTAAATCTTCTTTTGACTTCCTCTACTTCCTTGCGCATGGCGGTCATCTGTTCCTGAAATTCTGTAATCTTCTTAACTAAAAATTGGGAATTCTGCTGTAGAATATCTTTGATTTTTTCCGGATGAAGATCATCGGCCTGAGCTTGAACAGGAGAAACTACTGCTGTTGCCTGCGGTTCCATGCCTTGCCGCAACCGTTCGCGGATAGACTGATTATCTCCATCATTTGATTTAAATATTTTTTCTGCCTGCATTACCGCATCATCGCGATCAGAAGCCAATCCTTGTTTCATCAAATCAAGAGCAAGCTTGTTAATTTTCTGTATCCGTTCAACATCCATGTTTTTTCCCTCTTTTTAGTGTGAATTTTTACAGAAGTAAAGAGCTCTATTTAATAACGTTTTCTATCCTGAAAACAATATCTTGCTATAGTTTTATCCGCATACGAGTGGAATCTTGAATGGCAATACTGCGGCGGTACCTAAAAAGACCAGCACCAATCCCAACAATAAACCGATAAACATTCCCATCACAAAATATTTGAATTCAATAATCCCTAGTTGACCCTTTTTTTCCATGTAGTGCAAGATTTTTTTTAGGTATATAAATCTTACTATTTTAACGGTCAGCTTCTAAGTTAAATGCAATTTTTATCGCCTAAATTTTATGGTCGTGAAATCTCAACCTGAAACTAACTTAAATTTTGCCCTTGCCGCTGGCGTGCCCCCAGCATAATCTTTATAAATCGCAAGACTATCTTTAAGCCAATGCGAAAAAAGAGGTACACGATAGATAGCAGTAGCCTTAATCTCCCTTATCCGGCTTCAAAAAAAGGACAAGTGACCATTTTTATTATTTTAGGAATTCTATTGCTTCTGTCTTTAACCTTGGTGATATTTCTGCGTAAAGAACTTATAACCTTTAAACCGGGAGAAATAATCCCTACGGAAAAAGGAAAAGTAGAAAATTTCCTTACCAGCTGTTTGGAAAAAGTCGGAGGGGAAGCATTGCAGCTGGTAGGAGTACAGGGCGGTTATATCATCATTCCTTCTGATGTTGTCAATGATTACAACGCCCGTTTACAGGTTTCTCCCGCGCACATGGTCCCTTACTGGGCTTACGGGCAGAATGTGCGCATACCTTCTCTTCTGGAAATAAAGGAACAAATGGACGATTACATCGAAAAAAATATGCGCGCGTGTTTATTTTCCCATGAAGCTTTCCAGGAAGCTTATGACTTGATTGAAAAGAGCGATTTGATCTCCAATACTGAAATCGTGGAAGGAAAAGTCATATTTAACCTGCGCTGGGAAATGGAAATCCGCAGCAAAAGCGGGGAAGTTATCACGGAATTAATTAATCACATCGCTGAATCTCCGGTACGCCTAAAAGAGGTATATGAAGTTTCCCGATCCATTGTAGAGAAAGAACTGGGCACTTTGAAGCTGGAAGACATCACCCAAGATTTGATCGCCTTAGAGCATCCAGAAGTCCCGGTAGCCGGAATGGAACTGAGCTGTGCAAAAAAGAAGTGGGATCCTAATATGGTCCGCAGCACCTTACTGGAATTAATCCGCATCAATATTCGGGAACTTAAAGTGCAGGGAACTGATTATCTGAATTTTCCAGAAGAATTGACCTATTACCAAAACCATTACGTCTGGAATCTAGGTTCTGATTTCAAGCATCCCTCGGTAAGCGTCTTATTTAATTTTGATCAAAATTATCCTTACATTTTTGCCGTGACTCCTTTGAACGGAAATAGGATGGAAAGTTCCCAATTAGGAGGAACAGATGTGCTTTCTTTTTTATGCATCCAGACTTGGAAATTCACTTATGATATTATTTATCCCGTGCTGGTCAAAGTAAAAGATGAAACTACCGGATATATTTTTAATACCGCTTTTACTGTGCATTTAGTAAGAAACCTGCCTAGCCGGGAAGAAGCTGTCCCGCGAGCTTCATATTTTACCGGTACAGTGAACGATGAGGAATATTGCGGAATCATGAATATTCCCATGACTGTTTTTACATACGAATTAGTGGAAAATGAACGGACCGGCGTCTATAACCGCGAACCGCTGGAAGGAGCGCAGACCAGCTTTACTTGTTTGAAATATAAATGCGAGATGCTGGAAAGCGAATATGATTTTGCCGGGCGCGGACATGCGGCCGGATACGCCACTAATTTCCCGTACTGCGTCGGCGGGATACTGCGCGGAGAAAAAGAAGGATATAAAGAAAGCTGGCAGCGATTAGTTACGGCCGCGGGAAAAGAAGTAGAGCTGGATTTAGTTCCGGTAGCTGAAGTTCCGGCGCGGAAGATTACTGTAGTGAAACATCAGCTTGGCAGCGATGGAAAAGCGGGGCCGGCAAAAGCGTTGTCGGACGAAGAATTAAGTTTGGTTAAATTAATATTACGGAAGAAAAGCGATCTTCCCGGACGCATTTTTCATGAATCAAGCATAATCAAGGCAAAAACGAGCGATGAAGAAGTATTAGGGGAAGAAACATTGGAATTTTTAGCTCAGGCAGATTTCACTTACGAATTAGATGTCAGCGTGTTAGGGCAGGAGAAATTTATCGGCGGATATAAAGGAAACTGGGACGTTTCCTGGGACGCGCTGCGCAATGCGGAAGAAATAGTGTTCCATGTCGTAAGCAGGGATGGCGCAAGCGAAGAGCAAATGTTCGATTTAATGTTGAACCTGCCTGAATACAGCCGATACGTACCCTCGCCGGAAATAAGATAGTGGTAGATTAGATGATGATAGATTCGCAAAAAAAGAGATGCTGGAGAATTTTGGTTTTCATAGTCCTGGGGCTGTTCGTAAATCTTCCTATAGTCAGCGCATTAGAGATATCTAATGTCCGCGCCGAAATTATTTCACCTACTGAAGCAGAAATATCCTGGGAAACCGATGAGTCTGCCGGAAGTTTTGTTGATTACGGCCTTTCAGAAGAAACCCTCGGAAGAGTCGGCGATGCCAGCCAAGTTGTTGAACACGAAATAATCTTATCTAATCTCGCGCCGCAGTCGACGTATTATTATCAAGTGCAAAGCGGCGAGGCAGTAGATAATAACGATGGAAGCTTGTATTCTTTCAATACCCTTGCTCCCGACACCACTGCGCCAGAAATAAAAGTTGAATTGCCGGCAGCAGTGCAGGGAAATAGGATTGATATTTCGGGGATCACTGAATTTGGAGCGACGGTCAATGTTTTTGTGAACGGTCCTTTATTGAGGGTTACTGCCGCTGACATCGCTTTGCCTGATGATCCGTCACAAGGAAGATTTACAGTTGCTGATCTTGCTCTCGACAGCAATAAGGCGAACGTGATTAAGATAGAAGCGACGGACCTGGCCGGAAATAATGCCTTAATGCAGGCAACGGTTTTTTCAGATACCAGCAAGCCAAAATTAGATTTGGGAATTCTGCCGGAATTCGTAAGCGAGAAAACATTCGTCCTGAAAGGAACAATATCCGAAGAGAGTTCTTATGAAATTTTTGTGGGCGAAGATTCTGTTGCCGAAGGCAAAGGGACATCATTGCAAACCGACATCTCTTTAGAAGAAGGCGGGAATAAGATAAAAATTGTACTTATCGATAGGGCCGGATGGGTAACTGAAGAAGAATTCATCATAATTTCTGATACTAAAGCGCCTAAAGTAGAATTTGATTTTGCCAAAGGAAAGGAATATTATCAAGGGAGGGCGGAAACGGATATTTCTGGGACTACGGAACCCGGCGCAGAAGTGTATCTCTTCATTTTCCGCCCTCTCTCTTATGAATTCACTCCCGCTTTTGATAAAGCTTGGGGAAAAGTTACTGCCGATGCGCAGGGAAAATTTACATTTGAAGAAGTAGATTTGGAAAGCCCGTCTATCAGTTTTGAAGATCTTGCTCCACGGCAAATTCCTTCAGGCTTAAATGCTGAAACTATTTTTCCTATAGAACAGATACAGGCAGCACAGAAATTCACCTACCATGTGTATTTAGTTGCTGAAGATAAAAGCGGCAAAACCGGATATGCAAAAAAGCTGGTCAATATTAATACCTGCTATTCTGCCGATTTTGATTTCGACGTGCAATCACTAGCCCGGTTTCAGGCTCCTTTGCGATTGAATCCGACTTTGCTGGACGATGGCCGGGAAGAAGTAACTGCAGTATTTAATTTCAGTTATCGCGGGAAAGGAATTTCTACTCAAGGGCAGTCAGCTTTCCAAGTCCAGAGCGTCCAGTTCGATAAGGCCTGCACCCAGGGAATGTTAGAAGACGACAGCACTAAAATAGGATGCAATATTTTCCCGCAGCAGCCGCGATTGATGCCTAATGCCGATAAAACGGCCTGGTACATCACGGCTCCTCTTTTCACGACGGAAAAGTTCAGCGATAAGAAAGAAGATTTCTGGGATGAATTTGGCAGGCGGCAGATAACCTTTCCTCTGAAAATTAAAATTACTTATCGTGAGAATCTAGGCGGGGGAAAGATGAGCGACTTAAAGACGCAGGTGTCTTGTTATGAGCTCGGCTATTTCATCGACATCCCCCTCGAAAGCAAAAATATGATCCCGGATTTCTTAGCTGAAGAAGGCCTGGATGCGATTGAATTCACTATCGATAAAATAGATATTGTTTTGCCTTATCTGGAAAATGCTATTTTAGTGACGGGAATCGCTTGGGTAAGTTCTTTCATTGGGAAATTGGCGGTCAGGTATGCAAGATTAGTCAGTTCTAAATTAGAAGCTTTCTTCAGCAAAGGAAAGGCTAAAGGCGAACAATGCCCTTCCGATCAGGAAAAGTACTATGCCAAGAGTGAAATCCAGCACTGGAAAGAGCTGAAAGCGCGCGGCATATTAGAAGGAGAAGAAAGATTACGGAAAGATTGGGGGGATGAATCGCAATCGTTAGAAGAATTATGCCCGAGCACTGCCGGCCTGTGGGAAGCGGAAAAAGTTCTTGACCAGGCGTATAGATGGACGGGAGATAGGGTCTTATGCAGAACGGTTCCTGCCGGATGGACGTCTACGAAAGATAAACCTGAAATCGATACCGTCATCGCAGGACAGAATCAATGCACCGCTTCCAGTCGGGGAGTTCCATTAGTTGAAATTGAAAATTGCGGAGAAAAAATTAAAGAGAACACTAATATCGCTAATCCCAACGCCAAAGCAGCGCGGTTAGTCGACCAAGGAGAATTCACCTGTTACCAGTCAGGAGATTTTTTATATTACGCAAATCAAGATTCAGCGACGACCTTGCAGAATGGCGGTTCTTTAGTGCGGCTGGAAAGAGTTCACGATTTTGGGTTAAGCATCCAGCAGGCGGGATTATATGCCGGTGCAGGAGATTTGATTGCTTATCAGCCGCCAGGTTCTGACCAATATCTCATCGGGCAGGACAAAACCTGTGAACAGTCCTGCAAGAATTCGCGGAAACCTGGTTACAGAGCGTACGTAGAAAAAGGTCTGAGAACAGTTACTGCTGGTGGGCAGGAAGGATCTTTTGGCTGTTTCCAGGAACGGGTCAACGAATTTGGAGATATAAACCCGGTCGGCGTGGCTACTAAAGATAATCCCTTGGACCCGCAAGGTATCGGCTCTCAACAGTTTTCAGCCGGTTATACCAGCGACTGTTTCATCGATTACCAAAAAGGTGGTGTTGTTCCCAGCGATGCAAATATCAATAGTCCTTGCAACGTCCATGACGATTGCACTGGCGGAGCGTTATGTCTTTCCGGCGCCTGTTCTGCTCCTCCGGCTAATAGTGTTGCGCTAAAAGGATCAACTGATACCACCACCGGTTTATTGCAGTGCGTATGCACATATGACGAAAAGGAAGTGAAACATTATCCTGGAGTCAGGACGGCTATGAAAGAGCAGGACGGCGTAGCTGAAGATTGGTCTTATCATCAGGAACGGGTATTCAAAGAATCAAATAATCGTTTCGGAACGTATTATCCGGAATGGAGATATTATGGCGGCCGGGATTTTTCTTCTGCTTTTGGAGCAGATTACCTTTTAGATTATTTCCAAGAGGATAAGCAGGTGCATCAAGTCAGCCCCAACACGCAGTTCTTAGGCGCATATCAGGCAGTCTGCCTATCGCGGGTAAGAGCGCATTTAATCACATTGAAAGCAATTCTAGAAGGATTGCGCAATTGTATTCAGGAAGCCAAATACACCGGGCTGCGTGATGCCGGAGTGTGTAAAACTATTTTCACTCAACAGGTATGCGGTTTAGTTTACAAAGCGATTGCTTACTTTGCCAACCAATGCAGCCCTTTCGATTTTAATGACGAAAGCAAAGGTACATTAGAAGGCGTCGGCGCAGTCACTGAAGCGACTTTCGGCTCTATCGGGGAAGCCATGCAATCATCCATTGATGACGTGAAGAGCGATTATGGCAACGCGCAGTTGAATAATTATTTTGCTGCCGGTGCAGAAGGGTTGACTCAGTCCATGTGCATGGCCGCTTTCGGCTACGATTGGCCATTGGGAGCAGATTTTATTCTTGATGCTGCATATGCAGTTCCGGGAAAGACAACCGTGCATGTAATTCCCGCGCATCGCGAGTTGTCAACTTACGACCCTTCATCAGGAAACGCGGTCTATAACTATGAAGTGGGCGCTTTAATATTACCGGGATGCAGAGTCAGAAGTTATAATGTTTACTTAAAATGCATTGGTCCAGAAGATTCCGGAAAACCTGGCGTGCAATGCGGCGAACAGGGCTGCGACTGCTTGCATACGACAGAAGTAAGTTCTTTATTGGAAGGGGATAAGAAACATCCTCTGAATGGCGGCAGAGGATTTGATTTGAAGCCGAATGGATTTTTCAGCGTTCCCATACCATCGCCACAGAGAGTAAACAAACCATTCAGGTACGACCACGTCGTGGTAGAGTTACAGCTGGATCAATCCGAGCGGGGAAATGAAGATAAATGTTTTGATGCCGGATATGAAGACGGAACATTCTACTTTCCAATTGTTGATGTGTCTCCTCCGGGAACAGGAGTATGTCAAGTGCAGCCGCTGACCGGAAAATATACTTGTCCAGAATTCATGAGTTTATTTGGCGGTGAAGAAGGAGCATACCTGCAGGATCCGTACATAAGCTGTTATGATGCCGATACGCGTTCCTGGATCCCGTGCACTACGCCGGGTTTATTTACTAAAGGCGAAGAAATAAAAGTGCGCGCGGAAGCAGTCAGCGACGGGAAAAAATATTGCGTAAAAATGAGCACTTCAGGATTACCGCAGCAGGAGGTGCAATATAGGCAGCTGCCAGTGGGCATCCCCGGAAATTTCCCCGTGGAAATGTTTTTAGGTTCAGTCACGCCGAATCTGTTTACTGGCGCTGCAACAACTATCGTATTGACTGGCGGGGACAAGAGCTGCGAATCAAAATTAAAGTTAGTTGATTTTCCGACAGGTAACATTGATTCGGCAAGTTTGAAATTTACTTACCAGAAATTAGGCGATGATAGTTATACCATATTTGTTCCAGAAGGAATTTCAATTTCATCTGAAGGTGGTTATAGTGCCAATGGAGCAACTTTAACCAAGAATGGAAAAGAAGAGCTCACTTCTGCTGAAATACGGGAAGTTATATTTGATTATAAAGGGATGCGCTTCAGCAACGCTGTCGGCGCTCCGGGAAGCGGGGACAGTTGTGAATACAGAGTCAGGCCGGCGGCAGGGGCGCAGTACGCGCAGAACGAAAAGACCATTTCCGTCACCGCAGAATTATTGCAGCCGGATGCGGTAGGAAATTGTTATAATGCAGAAATTCCGGTCAAGAGCCAGATAGGATACTCGCGATATACACAGCCCATTAATTTACGTCTGGAACCTTTAGCATCGCAAGCAGCCAGCCAGATGTATCAGGATTTCATGCGCGAGAATTATGTGAAAGTGATCGGCAATGCGGAAAGCATCGTCAACCGAGGCGTTTCCGATATTGAAGATGCAACCGCATTGTATTATTTAGTAGCAGTGAAAATCGCGGACAGCCAGAAAAGGAATGTGGATTGGAAGGTTTCTTTCAGGGAAGATGTCTGCCATCTGATTGAGGTATTCAAAACAAGAAAATCAGGCAGCATACCTCTAAATCAGTATCCTGGCGAGGTCAAGAACAGTGCTGAATACAAGAAAATAGAAACGTACTTCGGCGAGATTGAAAAAGAAGCCCAGTGCGGGGTTACGAATGTTTAAGCAGGGAAAGATAGAGATAGAAGTGTTTATCGTATTGATCACTATGGTTTTCACGAGTGCAATGATATTATTATTGGTCTATAGCGGAACTATTGAAGTGAAAGAAGGCGTATCTTCTGAGCCGGTATTGAACGCAGAATTCCTTCCGGCAGGAAGAGAAGGAGTTTTGGCAATAAAAGATTTCGATTTCTGCAGTTATGTGGATGAACAGTACGGATGTCAAAATCCCCAAGAAGCTTTCTTAGCCGGAGAAGAGATTCATTTCCGCTTTCTGGTCCAAAGCAGCACTTTCAATGGGCAGATAGCCTTAATTGAGAACTACCTGCTTAAAGATCCGCTTGGAAATATTATCTTAGAAGTTGATGGCAGCAGTGATGTTCCAGTTGAAGCAACCAGCAGTAACCCAGAAGAATTTTTGTTCTTTCGGGATTATTTCGTGATTCATCCCGGATCTCCCGAAGGAGAATATACCTTAGAATTAGAGTTGGAAAACACTTTACTGCTGAAAAAAATTACGGCGGTTGAGAAATTTATATTCAAGTACGGTGAAGACGAATGATGAAAAAAGTGATCAAACCGGCCGCATATAATAAAAAAAATAGTAAAAATGGGAAAATTAATGCATCGGTAATTGTTTTTTTGTTATTATTAATCTGTTCATTATTGTTCACCTCATTAGCGCAACCTCAAGCGAGTAAAGGACAAGCTTCGGCTGACGTGATATCGGATGTTCCGCAATTCGTCTGCAAAAGTGAGCAGAGCTGCCGTGAAATAGATAATGTGTGGTTAAAGATTGTTGCTTGGGTCGCTAAAATAAGAGAAAAGCAGGTTTGGGACACAGCAAAAGGATGGGTGCTGCACCAGGAAACTCTTCCTTCGGTAACAGTTACAAAAAGTGGAATTGGAACTCTGGCAACTACCATCAAATCAACAGTAATGACTGGCGCGAGAATAAGTTCTTCATCAATGGTCGCTTCTTGTTCTGGTGATGCTGTGCAAGTAGGCAACGCTTGTATGGACAAGTACGAAGCTCCCAACCAAGAAGGTGTAAAACCTTTAGTCATGTTCACACTTCCTGAAGCGCAGTCATGGTGCGAATCTCGTGGAAAACGCCTCTGTTACGAGGATGAATGGGCCACTGCATGTTCTGGGGCGAATGGATTGAAGTGGCCTTATGGTAATAGCTGGATTCCTGGGCAATGCAATGATAATAAAGTTTGGCGGACGTATGACGGAAATAAATTAAACCTGTGGCCCCGTTCAGCTTCGACCAGCAATATGAATAGTTGGGAAGAACAGTTAGCAGCGGCAGCAGTTTCTCCGGAAGCAGCAGAACACATGAATTTTCTTTATCAGGCTGATGCCAGCGGATCTCATCTGGAATGTGCGTCAGAATATCAAGTTTTTGACTTATCAGGCAACGTAGAAGAATGGACTCTTCGCGCAGATGGCGGTATACAGAATTTTCATGGCAGTCTTAAAGGCCGTTATTGGGCTCATAAAGATAACACCGACTGTATCAGCAGCGTCAAAGCTCACGGCGATGGTTTCCAGTTTTATGAAGTGGGATTCCGCTGCTGCCAGGATTTATCTACTGCTGCAGGGATCACTGCATTTTCCTCCGATGAAGGTTTAGCGATAAAACAAGTAGCTGAACAAGAATGGGGGCGCTGGGATAAAGGCGCAAGAAAAGAATCTGAACCGCAGATGCAGCCGATAGTAGGAAGTTATTTTGAAGCTGGCGGCTGTCCCGGTTCAGATCCCGTCGCTGTTCCATGGTCCGCAGCATTCATTTCTTATGTGGCAAAAAAAGCAAGCATCTCCGATTTCCCTGGCCGTTGTGCGCACACGCAATATTTCAAAGAGATTCACGATAATCCCGGCACATGCAAAACTCATCCTATGAATGAACAGGATCTGATTAGCGTTGGCGATATCGTTTGTTACTGCACTGTTCCTGCAGGAGAGCGGGCATCTGGAAAAACAGAGTGCAACATAGATTATAACAACCCTTCTGGCAGGAGCCATTGCGACATTGTTGTTAATAATCTTGGCGGCGGTAAAGTAGAAGTGATTGGCGGCAACGTCAATAGCAATGTAGAAAAAAGAACTTTAGATGTTACTAAAGACTCAGCGCCGGATAGGCGCTGGTATGGATTTATTTCTTGCGGCATAGAATCTTCTTTAACTGGACGTGTCGGCTCGGTATTTGCAATCCCGCAGATAAGTTCAGTGTTGTCAACATTTTTCGGCGAAGGAACCGATATTAGGGGGACGCCGACTATCTCTGCAGCTAGTATTGATAAAATATTAACCAAAGCAGGCTCTCCAGCAGTAGGCACGGGGAAATATTTTATACAATATGGGGAACAGTACGGCGTGGATCCGGTATTCGCCCTTGCATTTTTCCGACAAGAATCAGGTTATGGAAAAGCTGGAATCGCCAAGACCACCAAAGGCATCGGCAACATCAAATATACTGCAATTGCGCTGCCTGATTACAAATACACCGCATCAGGTGCAAATCCGGGCCCCTGGAGTGCTTATAATAACTACGAGCAGTCAATTAAAGGATGGTACAATTACATGACTGCAAGCAAATATTATTTTCCGCAAGGAAAATATACTTTGGAAGAGATTCTTCCAATTTATGCTCCAGACAACCCGCAAGGTTATATTAATAATGTCAAGCTATTCGTCCAGGAATATCAGCAAACAGAATAATCTGCAGGATAATTTATTTTAGATGCGCCATAGAGCATACATTAAGAAAATTATAACTGTCGGCCCTTTATAAATCAATGAAGCATAAGCTTTTAAAATTGGTTTTATTTTAACAGCCCATGGGTGTTGAATCATTTTTAAAATTATGCAGAGAGCAGTATGGGGCTTCTCACGAACCTATTTTTCAATCAGCTTTAGCATTTTCAAAAAAGCATCTCGGCGAAGTGAAACGATTGTCGGGAGATTCTTTTTTTGAACATAATGTCCGGGTGGGGGAAATCTTGGCGGACAGCAAAGTGTCGCCGGAAGTTGTAGTCGCCGGGCTGCTGCATGGAATTTTAAAATATTCTTCTGAAAAAGAAGTCCATGATATTTTTGGCAAAGAGATCCTGCTCCTGTTGAAAGGAGAAGAAGAAATCAAGGCAGTCAAATCAAAAAATCCGCTTTTGGAAGCCGAAGCCCTGCGGAGAATATTGCTGGCCACGCTAAAAGATGTGCGGGTTATTTTTGTCAAGCTCGCCGCTAAATTAGATAACCTGAGGACCATACCGGCGCTTACTCAGGAAGACCAGAAACGCATCGCGGAAGAAGTAATGGAAGTATATGCACCGCTGGCTAATAGATTGGGATTGGAGAAAATAAAAAATCCTATGGAGGATTTAGCGCTGCAGATTTTAAACCCGGAAAAATATCGGGAAATAACCCTATTCCTGGAAGAATCTCGCGAGCAGCGGGAAGCGTTGATTAAAGAAATGATCCAATCGGTGAAAGAGTTGGCCGCGGGAAAAGTTGAGATCATCAAAATCAAAGGCCGTTCCAAGCACATTTACAGCATCTACAAGAAACTAGTGCAGCGCCGCGTGCCTTTAGCAGAACAATATGATTTATCGGGCATCAGAGTAATAGTCCCGGAAGTAAATGATTGCTATACTCTCTTAGGGCTCTTGCACGAGAAACTCGAGCCTGCCGAAGGAAGATTAAAAGATTATATCGCTAACCCTAAACCTAACTTTTATCGTTCTCTTCACACTGGAATTCTGTCGTCATCAGGAAAAATTGTGGAGATTCAGATCCGCACCCCCGAAATGGATGAGCTTGCTGAGGAAGGGCTGGCTGCGCACTGGCGGTATAAGAAACTTAATTCCGATGAATTATTTGAAAAGAAAATTGCCTGGCTGAAAGGAGTTTTAGATATGCAGAAGGAAGAAAACCATGAATTTTTAGAGATGGCTAAAGTAGACGTGTTTGGAGATAATATCTATTGCTACACGCCAAAAGGCGACGCTAAAGAACTGCCCAAGGGAGCAAATATCCTTGATTTTGCTTATATGATCCATGAAGAAGTTGGAAATCATGCGGTAGGAGCGCACGTGAATGGAAAATTTGTTTCTTTAAAACAGCAGCTTTCTTCTGGAGATGTAGTGGAAATACTAACCAACAAAAGCCAGCGCCCCAGACGTGATTGGCTTAAATTAGTCAAATCTGCAAATGCCCGGAATAAGATTCGGAAATCTCTTAAAGAATATGATAAGCTTCCAGCTCTTCATTTTAAGCAGCTTAAACCAGTGGTGACAGAAGAGCAGGGCATTTTAGCAGAAGCGCCGGATTATGCCCGCGCAGTGTGCGTATTGGCGAAATGCTGCAATCCTCTGCCCGGGGAAAACATTGTCGGTTTAATTACTAAAAGAAGAGTAATTTCCGCCCACAGAAATGATTGCCGCGGAGCGTTGAAAGAGCAGGGGCGCTGGGTAACGGTGCGATGGAAAAACGGCTTCAACCAGAAAATCAGGTTTTATGTCGTCGCTGAGGAAAGGAGCGGCCTGTTAGCTGATCTCTTAAACGCCATAGCCAATACCGGTTTTGAAGTAAAGGAAGCAAAAGCAAAATTGTTAGATGTCACATTAGCGCAATGCTCTTTTTTAGTGGTGCCCCGCGATTTGGAGCATTTGAAAGAACTAATAAAACGGGTCCAGAAAGTAAGGGGAATCAAAAAAATGTATTTTGAGTGATGTTTGCAAAAGTATCCGTAAAGTTTAAATATGTGTTAACACATAAACCCCTTAATAATAGTTGGAGGTATAAAATGACAAATATGACTCTATCAATACCCAAGGAACTACACAGCGAAATGACGGCACATTCGGAAATTAGATGGAGCGATGTTGCCCGGCAGGCTTTTGAAAAGAAAGTTGAAGAATTGCATTGGATGGACAAGGTTCTGAAAAAAAGTACGCTTACTGAGGCGGATGCAGAAGAAATTGGACATAAAATAAAAGGAGAAATGGCTAAGAGATTTAAAAGAATGAGAAGTTTGTCTTAGGCTATCCCAGCAATTATCAAATGGAATTGGTTGTAGATACGAACGTGCTTATTTCTGCACTGATAAAAGACTCTGTAACAAGAAAAATAATCATGCATCTCCAGGCTAAGCTTTATTCTCCAATGTTTTTGCAAGAAGAAGTTGAAAAATATAAAGCCGACATTTTAAGAAAAGCAAACTTAAACGAAACAGAATTTAAAGTATTATTTGAACAGATTAAGAGTAAAATAATCTTTCTGGAATATCCCTTTTTTAGTTCAAAGTACGATGAAGCGGAAAAAATAATGAACAAAATAGATCCGAAAGATACTCCTTTTATCGCTGCGGCATTAGCAACAGAGTCAGATATATGGTCTGATGACGCACATTTTGAGAAACAAAAAAAAGTTAAGGTTTGGAAGACGAAAGATTTAGCTGGATTAAGCTATGTTTCATAAATTGAGTTATATTTTCTAAGAAATTTTTTTGTCCTC
>CAYHXT010000005.1:0-28434 GCA_964360675.1 uncultured Methanosarcinales archaeon | reverse complement strand
CTATCCGGATAATGAGATTTGCCAATAGAGTTCCGCTGTTATACCAGCAGGGAGCTTGTGCAATCACTGACGCTATCCAAAATACTAACTGGAAACCTTATGGCCTGCAGCAGAGTAGGAATTCACTGCCTACTGGACCTTGTTCGATAGTGGTGCACCTGACTTCAGTATGGGTTCCATTCACTTCAGAGTCCAAGGAAGCAGTGGCCCATTACGAAGAAATAGCTAAAGAAATAAGATTGGCGCTGCAGGACTGCGGACGGAAACTTGCTTCTTTTGTAAATAAAAAAAGAAGGATTGGAGAAGAAACTAAAAAAAGAGGTTATATTGAAAAATATATCCCTCACGTTGCCGGAGCCATAAAAGAAATTGTCGGCTTAGATGAAAACAAAAAGAAAGAAATAGAAGACAATTTATATGCCATGTTGGAACATACGCGGGGAGAAATAGAAGATATCGGAATTGATAATCCAGACTACGACTCTGAACTGGCGAAAATAGGCCGGGAAGAGAGCGAAGAAACTGAGAAGGAAGGAGTTGAAGAAAAAATGAAAAAAACATCAAAGAACGTAAAAAAAACAGAAAGTGCAGATTTATTTGACGGTGATGATGAAGAGGATGATAATTCTGACAGTGAGGAAGAACAGTTGACGCTGCTTTAGAAATGACTGAAAAAAAGAAGCCTGTTGAAGAGAAAGAAGTTGTAACCAAGATAGTCGGCATTGCCAAAAATATGCAGCTGGATATTCAAAAGATGAAACAGCCGCAGTTAAAAATTCCACTGAGAGCATTAAGCAATGTAGAGTACGACAGTAAAGAGGGATATTTCAAGCTGCTGCCGGGAGTGAAAGAAAGGACTTTGACGGCTTCTACCATAAAAACTTTTGCGCAAACTTTGCGAATGATGGCGCTGTCCAAACAACTAGTGCAAACTAATGATATCGCCACTAAAAGAGATGCTTATTACCAATCTAAAGGCGCCTGGGGTCCTGCCGGTTTTACGGAGCAGGAAGAATCGGATGCGATAATGGACGACATCGAAGCAATGATGGCCGTAAACCGCGAGCAGATAGGATTCATTCCTGATGAGCACGGAGATTCAATTGCCGGAAATTTGATAATCGTCGATCATGATTCGGACACCAAAGAAAAGATAGAAATTGATTGTTCAAAAATGGGGAGCGGCGGATGGAGCGTTCCCAGCAGTGTGGAACATCTGCATTTCAAGACTAAAGCGAAGTTTGTTCTGGCGATAGAAACGTCTGGTACGTTCCAAAGACTGAATTATCATAAATTCTGGAAAAAATATGACTGCATACTTGCGTCATTGAAAGGCGTCCCTTCACGTTCCATAAGAAGGCTGTTAAGAAGGTTATCAGATGAACATAATTTGCCAGTGTATGTGTTTACTGATGGGGACCCGTACGGATATTTTTCTATTTACAGGACGTTAAAAGTCGGCTCGGGGAATGCAGCGCATATCAATAAATATTTTTGCGTCCCAAAGGCAAAATATATCGGAGTAACTCCGCAAGACATAATAGATTACAAACTTCCCACTCATCCGCTAAAAGAAGTTGACTTGAAAAAAATCAAGGATATTATCAAAAATGATCCCTTCCTTAAAGCCCACAAAGAATGGCAGAAAGCCCTGAACGACATGGTCAAGATGGGCAAGAGAGTGGAACAGCAGGCATTTTCGGCGCACAGCCTGAACTATGTCATGGACACTTATTTACCTGAAAAGCTGAAAAACACGAAAACGTGGCTCCCATAATGATATGGCGTCAAAAAAGGCAAATGCGCTTTACAATGAATAAAATAATTAAATTATTAGGAGTACTGGGCATTACTTTATTTTTAGTATCTTGCGGAGGTTCAACCATGAAAAACAAAACAGCAGTATTTGAAACCAGCCAGGGGACATTCAAATTAGAATTATTTGAAAGCCAGATGCCCATAACTACCAAGAACTTTATTGACTTGGCGGAAAAAGGATTTTACGATGGAAGCAAATTTCACCGCGTCATCGAAGGATTCATGGTCCAGGGCGGAGACCCACTGTCCAAAAATGATGCAGATAAAGCCAGGTGGGGAACCGGCGACCCAGGGTATAAAATCAAGGATGAATTTGGTGCCGGATTGAGCAATGTACGCGGAACTATCGCCATGGCCAATGCAGGGCCGAATACTGGCGGAAGCCAATTTTTCATCAATGTGGCAGACAATACTTTTCTCGACGGCAAGCATCCGGTCTTTGGCAAAGTTGTAGAAGGAATGGACGTCGTGGATGAAATTGTTTCTGTTGAAACAGACAGCGGAGACCGGCCAGTGGAAGATGTAGTGGTGGATAAGATAAAAATCAAATGATCATTTCTTGACCCCAATAATCATCTCTTTATACGCGCTTAATTCAGGAGATACTTTTATTTTTCCTAAAGGCAGCTGCTGAAATCCGGAATCGCTGATGAGAATTCCGCGTGGTTTTAATTTCTGATAAATTTGTTCTTCATAATTTGGATGCTCATCTTTCATTATCCTGAACGCGCGTTCAAAATAAATATCAAATCGCGGGAATTGTGGAAGAAGCTCAAAGACATTTCCTTGGAGGAATTTTAAATCTATGAGAATGCCATTCCAATAAAATTGCAGATTATTTTTCTTTTCTGAAAAATATACCCCTACATCATCAAGGATAGTTTTTATCAAGCCCAGATTATTATCGGCATCATTAAGGATAAAAGTAATGTTTCTCAATTTTGGAAACAGCAATTCTACATATTTCAAAGGGAATAAAATATCTGCGCCGCAGCCCGGATAAAAGAGCGTTGAATTTTCAGGACATTTCATTCGGGGGATATCGGCAAGAAGAGAGATATTATGATAATCCTCCGGAAAGAAATACGTTTTCACTTTTTCCTCATCAGGTTTGGCCATTTTATTGAGCCCTTTTGCTTTGACCGGCTTTTCTTCTAAACTGATGAGAAATCCCATAAAATGAAACCATCGAAAGAAATATTTAAAAGTTATCTCGGATTTTATTGATTTAAGGACCCGTAGCCTAGCCTGGATACCCGCAGTTCTCTCTGAACGAGGGGATTGGGTGTAAGCCAAATAGGGCGACAGCCTTCTAAGCTGTAGGTCGGGAGTTCAAAAGACAGCAATGTCATGAAAATCTCCCCGGGTCCGCTTTTAATTATCCTAAACGATTATATTTTTTATTTACTCTATCTTTTCCACCTCAGATATCTTTAAATATATCCTTCGCCTGAAAGGAACTATATCAAAGGGGTAAAGACCATGGACATCCGTAAAACCAGGACCTGTGAACGCTGTAAAGCAGTGGTTCTTTTAGACCAAGTTCGGTTATATCCAAAAGATCAAAATAAGAATCTTCTTGTCTGTGAACCTTGCTGCGGTGAATTGAAGAAAGCTACCGCAGGGGAAATAGTTACTTCTAAGGTTAAAAGTCTTTCCGCTCCCAGTTTCTTGGGTTATTTTTGTAACCGCTGTAATTATAATTTTAGATCCGATAAAAACAAAGCCGGAGTGACATGTAACTTAAGTTGCCCCTACTGCGGCAAAAATGACCGCTTAGAAACCCGTAAAGCCAAACCTTCTGCAACGCCGAATGTCGCGCCTTTAAGCGGAAGAAAGAAGTGAGATAATGTTATACATCCACCAACTTAACCATTTAACGCCAAAGATGGCGGATTTGGAAAGTGTATACTTGGTTCGTGAGCTGAAAGGAAAAATGGCTTTTCCGCTTAAGGAAGAAGTGCTGGAAGAAGCATTCTGTGAATTTTCTGTTTCTTCTAGCGAATTACAGTTCATTGAGCAAGCCGCCAGCCTTATTGAGCCGACGATGGAACAAATAAAACTTCTTATACAGGAACAGTCGCCGCTTCATGAAACTATCAGTTTGGAAAGGTCCGTGCAGCTGCTAAAAACAATTCCTCCGGCTCTCCAAAATAATCTTTCTTATCTCCAGCAGGTACAGGTATGGCAGCCTTCTTCACCTGCAGAAATCATGGGATTGCTTAATCAAATCCCAAAATTGCGGACGGTAGAAGAAAAGACGCGGGTTAATGAACAGATTAAGGAACTTTTCCAGTTCCTGCTGCGCAACCCTAATTTTGCGTTCTATGCGCAGGATATGGTCCACGAAGGCCCGGTAGCGCAAATTAACGGATTGGCAGAGAGCATGGAGAAAGGATTCTTTTTCCATGTGTCTTTAGAAGAAGAATACAAAAAAGTTGATTTTGCGGCAATTAAAAAGCGCATTCCGCTGCAGGATTTAGAAAAGGTAGCGGAAATAGAAAGTCATGTTAAACAGATAAAGAAAGGCATTGATGCCGCTTATGGCGCCAATATGCGGATGGTCAATCTGGCAGTGATCCTTTATTCTTATGTGAAATGGCTGAGCAACAAGTAGGTTTTACTCACAAAACTTATATAAATAATCTTTATTCTGGCTAATTAATATCGCGTCCGTGGCTAAGCGGCTAAAGCGGTTCCCTGCAGAGGAACAAATCGAGGGTTCGAGTCCCTCCGGGCGCTTATTTTTCTTCAAAAATATGTCAAAAAGAGAAATCGACCGCCACCAGTAAATAGACGGGTGGCACAAGAAATTAAACAAAGATTTAATTTCTGTGCAGAAATGAGATGGTCTTCTCATTTCTTGCATGCTCGCTCAAGAAAAGAAACAGCGATTTCTTTTCTGAGCTAAAATAAAGTCGTTGCTTTATTTTATGCTTTGCTCGGGTCGATTTCTTTTTGAGCACGCATGAAAGATACCATCTTTCAGCGCAGAAGGGAAAACTATCCCTTCTTGCGCCAGAATTCCACTAATTGATAAGTGGTTTGCTTGCAAACCACCATTCATTAGAACACTAAAAATTTACCTTGTAAATTTTGGTGTGCCAAAAATGCGAAGCATTTTTCAGCATGGTGGAATTCTCAGCGTTTAAAATATACTGTAAGTACATAAAGATTATAAGAAAGCTGATTTATGGTAATCCTGCTTAAAAATGACCACTATAATAGGAATAAAAGCGAGCCTCGGATTAGAGGGGGTGGTCTTCTGTTCTGATACGCAATTAAGCCATTATGAGGATGGAAGTATAACTAAAACTGAGACGGGTAAAGCAGATAAAATTTTATTCGGTAAAAAATGGATGATCGGCTTCACTGGCGCTTTCGATAAAGACAGAAGCCATTTTTTGAGGGTTCTTTCACAACCGCGAAGATATGATTCTGCCCACCGCGATTCTTTTAACATTATTTTGGGCACAATAGAACGATATAATCGAGGAACAGGGTATAAAGAACTGCACTTTCCAGAGTGGAACTTATATAATTCAATGGCGCGGCGGAATGGAATGGAAGTGGATGATATTGGAACTCTTCTCATGGCCGCTTATTTTTCAGGAAAAGTAGATATGTGGGAGGTGGACGAGTTCGGAAACCTTAAACAACCGCAAAAAGAAAAAGAAATTGAATATTTGACCATTGGTTCCGGTTCCAGCGATGTGGAAGATTATTTTAAAGAGTTATTAAACGATGAAACAAGTGATAAAATTGATCAAGGCCTGATAGATATTCCAACCGCGATTGATTTAGCCGTTGGAGCGTTAAGCCGGGCAGAAAGTGATCCAGGTACATCGGGGATGAATATAGCGGTTTTAACAAAACATGGCGCGCAGGAGTACGGCGATTCTATCAAGACTGCTGTTGATGCTGCAAGAAAAAAAGAAATTAAGTATATAAAAAGAAAATACAGATAAATTATTACGGAAGTCAAAGAAACAGCAACTTTGTTGCTTGTTTCTGATCCTGCTTTTTTCATCGGTGAAAAAAGCAGATTATATAAACCAGTAAGCCTCGTCTAATCCATGCCCAAAAAATCCATCTCTTCATTAGAGCTGGCGGCTTTGATCAATGAGCTGCAATTTCTGGTAAATGGAAAAGTATCGCAGATTTATCATCCGGAAAATAATGTATTGCTGCTCCAGCTGCACGCTCCCGGAAAGGGAAAACGGCTATTGAAAATAATATCCGGGAAATGGCTGTGCCTTACCACACAAAAAGAAAGCGTTTTAAGGCCTTCAGGCTTCTGCATGCAGCTGCGCAAATATATCGATAATGCCGCCATAAGGAATATTTACCAGCAGGGTTCTGAGCGGGCGGTGATTTTTGAACTGGAAAAAGAAGAAAAATATTTTCTGATTGTTGAGCTGTTCTCCAAGGGGAATGTTATACTGACTGACGTTAAAAAGATAATCATCACTGCTTTAGAGGCGCAGGAGTGGAAAGACCGCACTATCAAGCCGAAAGAGAAATACGTGTTCCCGCCGTTAGATATCGATTGGAAGGGATTGACGGCAAAAAAGATGAGGGACATTTTCAAAAAAAGCGGGAAACGAAATCTGGCTACATCCCTGGCTACAGAGATTGGTTTGGGCGGTCTGTATGCGGAAGAAGCCTGTAAAATCGCCCAAGTTGACTTTCAGAAATTGCCGGTAGAAGTCACTTCGGAAGAAACAGCCAAACTTGCCCGCACACTAAAAGATTTCCTTACGGCTACCGTTAAGCCAAAAGGATATATCTATGAAGAAGAGATAACGCCGTTTCCCCTGCTGGGAAAAAAAATTCTTAGGGAGACGGAAACATACCATGAAGCTATTGATACCATAAAATTATCAGAAAAGCCCTCTCCGTACCTAAATAAAATTAAGGCTCTGCAGCGAACTATCGCTGAACAGGAAGAAGCCATCAAAAATCAGGAAGAAAACGTTCGCGCTAATTCCAGAAAAGGAGAATTAGTGTATGAGAAATATGTTCCGCTGCGGAAGATGCTGGAAATAGTAACAGAGATGAAGAAGAGCAAGAGCTGGGAAGAAGTAGCAAAAGAATTGAAGAAAGAGAAAAAGATCGGGAAGATCGACCTGAAAAACAAAAGCGTCGTTCTGGATTTATCCTGAAAGTGCCGCATAAATCATGAAGAGAAAAAATATATAAACTCCCCTCGCAACCATAGAGCTATGGCAAGAGTTAATCCTTATCTGGTGGAAGGGAAAGTTGATTACGAACGATTGGTTAAAGAATTTGGCATTTCCAAGCTGACGGCTCAGGATTTACAGCGTATTGAAAAAATCACCGGAGAGCTTCATCCGTATCTGAAACGGGGAATTTTCTTTGCTCATCGGGATCTGAAATGGTGCCTGGATGAATACGAAAAAGGAAACAAGTTTTTCTTATATACCGGGTGCGGACCTTCCGGACCTATCCATCTCGGACATCTGGGAACGTGGAGATTCACTAAATGGCTGCAGGATGCTTTCGGCGCTGAAGTATGGTTTCAGTTTACTGATGATGAAAAGTTCTTGTTTAAAGACTTGAGTTATGAAGAAGTGCAGAAATGGACTCATGAAAATATGTTAGATGTCATCGCCTTAGGATTTGACCCTAAGAAAACACATTTCCTTATTGATACTAAACATGCCGGCATAATGTATCCGGAAGCAATTAAGGTAGCAAAGAAAATTACCTTTTCCACGATTAAAGCGGCTTTCGGCTTCAGTGATTCCAACAATATAGGCAGCATTTTTTACACTTCCATGCAGACCGTCCCAGTGTTTTTGCCTAACGTCTTGCGCGGTGAAAATAGACCTTGCCTGATTCCTCTGGGCGTTGATCAAGACCCGCATTTCAGGATCAGCAGAGACGTGGTAGAAAAACTTGGGCATCACAAGCCAGCAGTATTGCATGCTGTTTTCATGCCGCCGTTAACCGGAATGGAAGGAAAGATGAGCAGCAGCGACGCGGATAAAGCGGTCTTAACTACCGACGACCCGGCGACGGTAAAGAAAAAAATAAACAAGTACGCATTTTCCGGCGGACAGGCGACGGTGGAAGAGCACCGCAGAAAAGGCGGTAATCCGGATATTGATATAGCTTACCAATGGCTGCGCTATTTTGAATTTGATGACAAAAAATTGAAGAAAATCCATGATAATTATAAATCTGGGAAATTGCTGTCCGGAGAATTGAAAGCGATTTTAATCGAGAAGGTCAATGAATTCCTGGCAGAGCACCAGAAAAAGCGGGAAAAAGCCCGAAAGGAAGTGGAGAAATATATTTTTAAAAACAAATAGCCCCAAAACTTTAAATACCACTACTTCTTCCTATATGTTAAAGAGGTTGATAGAAATATGAGCAAGAAAGTGCGCCGCAAAAGTTCTGCAGCTAAAACTCCGCAGAAATGGCACGCCGTCCCTTTAAAGGGAAGTTTTATGGTTCTTGCTATTTTAGGGCTGCTCATCACCGCTTACTTGGTAGAAGACCCCGATTACAAAACGGCTTTTATGATAGTCTTCATTGCCATGTTCGTCGCTTCTTTGGTCAGCATGACTAAAGCGCCAATGTCGGAGAGATAGAATGGCTGACAAACATTTTTCATGGAAATTCCCCCTGCATAAATTTTTAGTACTGCGCATTGAAGGATTATTCCTGCTGGTTCTGGCAGTATTGATGTATCTTACTCTTTTATACCGCTTCAATAAAGAAGTTCCGGTGGCGGTCGGATTCACGGCATTGTTTTTGGCGCTGTATGCTTTGCTTTCGTTCGCCCTGCAGCGGTGGAGGAACGTCGAAGAACATTACAAACTGACCCAGCACCATCTAGAGGTGGTGCGGAAGAAAAAAAATAAGACTCAGAAAGAAAAAGCCCTCTTGAAAGATGTCGTGCACCACAAGCTGGATAAAGTGTTTCTGGGCGGGTATGTGGTCACCAAAAAAGGAAGGAAACATTTATTGTTCTTTAATACCAAAGAAGAAGTGGAGAAGTTTGAGAGTTTCCTGAAAAAATCCTTAAAGGCGGCAAAGACGCCTTTGGGACACAAGAAGGACTAAGTCCTTCTGTGCAGAAAGTAGCCCTTTCTTGCACCAGAGGCTACGCCTCTGAGTGCATCTGAAATCATAATAAGTTAAAAATATTCTTGAAAAAATATTATTCTTTAGTTAGGAGTACTCTTCTCTCAAACAAAGCCGCAGCGATGGTCGCGACAACTTCTTCCTGATTGATGCCGTTCTTGATGGCTAACATTTTAGCATCCTGGATGCATCCATCCATCAGCTGGTTCATTTGTTTACGAAAAAGTTCTTGGTCTTCGCTTGCCGACATACTGCTTATTAAAAAAGAACGTATTTAAAAGAATTTAGATGCTTGTTGAACAAATATTATAAATCAAAGGGCATTTATTTTAACTATGAGATGGCAGGATGCGAAGATAATTTCGGATAAATTTTCTTTAGAGTATATTGCTAATTCTTTGTATGCGGGCCATTTGTTCGGTGCTGAGCCGATGAATAACATGGAAGTGGCACATAGAGGTTTACTGCCAAAGGATAAACCGTTAGACGGATTCTGCATTTTAGTGCGGGGTTCTCCGGATAATCTTCCCTCAAAGGTTCCCAAGCCGCGAAACCCTTACGAAGGTCTGCCGGTCGTTTACGATAAAAGCGCATAACCTTAAAGATTATTATGATTTTAATTAATCCTCTGAAACGTTTATAAAAGAGCTTATTTTTATTGTTTACATGCCATCATTCTGGAAACACGTCAACCAAGTGCTTAGAGAAGCCGACATCATAATCGAAGTGCTGGATGCCAGATTTGTGGGAGAGACCAGAAACCTGGAAATAGAATCTAAAGCGGAAAGATCCGGAAAGATAATCTTATATGTCCTGAATAAATGCGATTTAGCAGATTTGAAAAAAGTCAAGGAAGAAACATCTAAATTAAGCCCCTCGGTGTTCATTTCAAGCAAGGAGAAATTGGGAACAACTATCCTGAAGAAAAAAATATTGGAATTATCGCACGGAGAAAAAGTTACCGTAGGCGTTTTGGGATATCCAAACGTAGGCAAGTCGTCCCTTATTAATGCTTTAACGGGAAGAGGCTCAGCCAGAACTTCCGCGGAAAGCGGGTTCACCAAAGGATTGCAAAAAATCAGGGTTGATAGTAAAATAATGCTTATTGATACGCCAGGAGTTTTTCCTAAGGAAGAAAAAGATATCGTAAAACATGGAAAAATAAGCGCCATTGATTACGGCAAGATTAAAGATCCGGAATATGTAGCTCTGAGAATCATCGAAGAAGAGAAAGAAAAGATAAAAAAATATTTCCATGTCGAAGAAGATGATGCGGAAGAGATTTTAGAGAGACTTGCGATGGTTTACAAGAAAAAAAGAAAAGGAAACCAACCCGATTTGGAAGCTACGGCAAGGCTGCTGCTGAAGCAGTGGCAGATGGGAAAGATCAGGTGAAATGGTCTATGCGCGCTTCATCCGCAGCGCATAAAGTTTTGCTGATTCCAGCGCTGCCTGCGGAGAAATATTCACCCAGCCTTTATCTTTGACCGGAACAACTATAGAACCGACTTTTGCGCGATACATCTGGCTGCTGCAACGGATACAAGTATGCTCCGCTTCTGCCCGCATCCAAGGAAGATTCTTTTGATCTAATCCAACAATATAAATCTCTGTCTCTTCCAAAGAGACCCCTAATCCGCGCACTCTATCCATCACCAGCTCTTCGGCATGATCGCAGCCGCCGATCATCGATTCCGTCCTGGAAGGGAGGTCGAAGCGGATACATCGCGGTTCGCATAGATCTTTGGTCACCGGATTATGATCATTATATGCGGTAGCGAGGATCGGGTTCCCTTGATAGACGGCGACTGCACCAAACTTCATCTTCTGGCATGGTGAATCCATAGCCACATCAAACCCGGCGCGATAGATCAAATCTGCAAAAAGGTTATTTCCCGGATCAAGCGCTTTTGCCAGATTAAATGAAAGCTCTTTGAAACGTCTTTTGGTCTCTTCGTTACTAAGCACATAGGCTGGAGTTCTGGTTGCATATTCAGTGAACCCCGGCTTATTCCCTTGGAATTGCGCTGCCGTAAAATCAATCTCCGTCCCGTCAGCAAGCACATTCCAGTAATGTGAACGCATATCTGCAAAAACAGTCCCGTCAAGGGAAGCGCGGTGCATCTCACCGCCAAAATGGATCTGCGCCAGCGTGGATACTACGGCGCATTGTCCAAACAGGGGATTTTCTTCACTCCATGCCGGGCTAAGGCTGGTATTCTTGGAAACGATCCGGGGAAGAAGCGAGACAAATCCTTCTAAAGTTAGATCGGCCATCTTACCGCAGGGAATTGAGCAGTATATAAATATTATCAAACTTAAATATTATCAAAATACATTATCAAACCGAAACAAAATTATTCTTCAATCATAATCATATTATTTGTTAGAATTCTTCTCAATTCTTTCTGGTATTCAAGATTACCTGGAGCTATCAGGGATGCATCAGTGAAATCTTTTAGCGCGCCACATGAATCATCAGCATCTTCTTTAGTAACTCCACGTAAATTGCGCATCAGCTGGATCATCAGCATCTTCTTTTGCAACTTTACGCAAATATTGAACTTCTGCTTTAAAACTAATTAATTGTGATCGCTCCCGACCATAATCTCTCTTCACGGTAGAAGTAATATCTCCGATTGGCTTAGATTTATCCAACATTTCAAATGTATTTAAATCTACCAACCAGTTATCAATTTCCCCTAATATTCTATCCCAATATCCAATTTGTTCTAAAGGGGACATTTGGGATGTGTTTGGTGAAGGCGGAAGAGGCTCATCATCGAATGGCTTATCATCGAATAAGCCACTGGGTACGGGGGTTTGATAACCTGAGGGAGCCTGATAAATTGTTTGCTTTAAATTTTCAGCGGCGATCTGCCCTTCTAATTGCGCTCTTTCTTGGACAGACATTTCAAGTGTTTTTTTGTTGTTATCGGCCATTTTAAGCATAAAAATAAAGCGAGGGTTATAAATCTTTTGGGGAGTTATTACTTATCAAGAATGACAATTTAATTCTCCCTATACTCCTCTTCAAACATCTTCACTAACATCTGCGCAGTTTTATCTCCTACGCCCTTGATTTTCAGCATATCTTCTTCGCGGGCATTGACCAAATTCTTAATACTCCTAAAATTCTCTAACAGTAATCGGGCCGTCTGCAGGCCAATATTAGGAAAAGCAGAAACAATAAATTCCTGCTGCTCGCGGACCGATTTCGGTTTTAAAGCATGCAGAGAAAAATCAACCTCTTTACCCTGCTCCCGTTTCGCCATGACTGCCAAAAGACCAGCGGTATCTTGGGGATTTTTTGTGTATAAGACAGGAACCTGGAAATCAAGCACAATTGAAGCCAGCATCCCGCGGATGGCGTTGGCATGCACTTTCCGCACGGAATAAATGTCTTCTTCACCTTCTATTACCAGCACCGCCTTGGGAAATGAATTCCTTAAATCGCGCACCTGTTCCAATATTCGCCCGTCGATGATGGAAGCGACAAAATCAGGTACTTTTTTCAGTTCTACTCCCACGCTGCCGGAAAGGACATAATCAGCGACCGATAGTTGCGCGGTCTTCACTGATATTCCCGCATCAATAAGCTCTTTCACCACGCGATTATTTTTTTCCCGATGGTCTGCAAGAACAGCAATTACCGGGTTGTCCGGGATGAACTGCTGTAATGAAATATTGGCTGAAATGTTAGCCCGTTCCGTGTTTTTCTGCAATGAAAAATCCTTTTTTAATTGTTCAAGATTGCGATACATTCTTTTTTCTTTGTGATGCGAGCTCCATCGGTACGCTTCATCTCTGGTTCCTTTAGCGACGAGGATGGTAACTTCTCCTTCTTCCAGGCGCCCAGTTCTGCCCCGGCGCTGGATAGAACGGATGGCGCTAGGTATAGGCTCATAAAAAATAACTTTATCCACGCTGGGAATGTCTAACCCTTCTTCAGCTACGGAAGTGGCGACAAGAACATTAAACTCTCCTGCGGAAAATTTACCCAGGATTTCTTTCTGCTGCTTCTGGGAAAAGCCTAAACCGTTCTTTTTTGCCTGGCCGACGAAGATGTGATTCCTTATTTTAAGCTCGCTGATTTTTTGCGCTATTTCTTCTGCGGAATCGCGGAATTGAGTGAAGATAATTATTTTAGTATTATTGTTTCTGATGAAAGTTTCCCCGACCAGTTCCTGCATTTTTGTCATCTTAGGATGGACTATGTTTTGGGCCACTAATCCTTCGGTCAGATGCAATGCAGACTTAAACCGCTCATCTGCTGCAAGATTTTTCACTGCTTTCACTTTAGAAGTAATGGATTCCTGTTGAATTTTTTTAAAATAGGAATATAGCGGCTTGATCCCCTGCGTCTCCAATAATTCTGAAGCATGATCGACCTTCAGTGCCTCGGCAATGACGGAGATGGAACGAAGCAATGAAAAATCTTTAAATCCAGAAGAAACTTCTTTTTGCAGCTCTCCCTGCAGGGCCAGAAGTGAACCTTTAGACATTTCTGTGTCATTGCAATGACCTAAATGCTGCGCTTCCGACAGTTTTGCTCTGCGGCAATCTTCTAATAATTTTTGTATCTGTTTTAATTCTGGAGGTAATTCCACTTCTACCCAATTCTTCCGTATCGGCTGCAGGTAAGGCTTCACATCCGCATCTTTTTCAGTACGCACTTCCACCTTTTCTATTTTTAAATTGACGCATACCTCTTTGACTTGATCCAAATCACTTCCCGGAGAGGCAGTCAAGGCCAATATTCTGGAAGCGGAAGCTGTTTTTTCGTATTGCTGGGCGATCCAGACGTAAGCATACTCTCCGGTCGCGTGATGAGCTTCATCAAAAATCAACAGAGAAATTTCTTTGAGTCTAATGCGATTATTGATAATATCATTCTCTAAACCCTGCGGAGTGGAGATAACGATTCGGGCATCTTTCCACAATTCAGCTCGTTTATCGGGGCTGACGCTGCCAGTAAACAAAACAATTTTTTCCGGTGGGATAGTGAGATGGCTGCGGAATGTTTCTATGTGCTGCTCACATAATGGTTTGGTCGGCGCAAGCATGAGAATTTTGGAATCGGGATAATGGTGCAGCCGTTGCGCTGCGAGAAGGAAAGCTACCGCAGTTTTTCCCAGGCCTGTCGGCAGGACTACCAAAGTATTGTATTGCGCCGCAGTGCCCAGAATAGTCTGCTGGTAGAGGCGGGGAGTGAAGTTGCGTAGCATGGGTTTATTTTTGGTTGAAGATATTTATAATGTTTTAGGCGCTGTAAGTGTATCGTAAGGCTTTTTTCGCATTAATTATTGGATATGCATTTTTCACACATAAGATTTATATTTTAAAACTATTTATGATTTCTATGAAGCTCTTATTCGTCTGCAACCAAAACGAGAACCGCAGCAAGACCGCTGAAATTATTTTCAAGGGAAAATTTAATACTAAATCGGCAGGATTATATTGTACTAAGAAGATATCTGAAAAAGAGCTGATCTGGGCGGACGTTATCATTGTCATGGAAGAAGAACAGAGATCAGAATTAGCACGCCGATTTCCAAAACCATATTTGCAAAAGAGAATTTTGTGTTGGGATGTTCCCGATAAGTATAGTTTCAACCAGCCCCCACTGGTTAACCTCCTCCATGAAAAAATGAACGAATCCATGGAATTACTCTCCTAACCATTCTTCAAATTGTTGCTTAGCTTCTTCCTTTGAAGAAAAAATTTTTGTTTCAGCCACCGACATTTCGCTTATGCGTCGGGTTACTTTATATTTAGTCCCGCCAGAATTTTGGATGTTCATAATCGATACTTCCCATTTCTTAAATAAGTGTTTTTTAAATATGCTCATATCTTTTAGAGTTGAACATCCATTTAAATATTCTGTCTGGGGTTGTCCAGTGCGGGAGTGGGACACAAAAGTCAGTAAACTTGATTATGGTAGTAACAGTTTATCCATTTGTGATAATTAAAAGTTCTATTGCATGCCCCGTTTAACTAAAAAATATTGCAACCCTAAGTTATAGGGAGCTATGTCAGATTGAGAAAGGAGAAAAATCTTACTTACTGCTTATTATATTCTCGATGTAAAAGACGGCTTTCATCTAGAAGACCCGACATATTGGGACATTGTGTTACAATCGACTGATATTTTGCTTCATCTTCTTTAGAGCCTAAACCATATTGATTTAGAACATCAACATAATCACTCAATAGCGTGTCTTCGATTGTAACCCCACCATTATAATTAGTCATGAATTATAATAATCATATAACTATATAAAGATTTTGTCTCCTTTCTCAACTCCCGTGGTTTTGCTTCGCAAAATCCTCGGCTTCGCCCTCATTTGTTTGGAATTTATTAAAAAAAATCTACTCTCACGAATTGCGACGAAGGGACATAATATCGTTATGTTCAATCAAGAAAGAGATAATTATTCTTCATTCATTTCCCGATATGTTTTGGAATATTCCCCGGCATATTCTCTATTGAATAATGCATAATAAGAATTTAGTCTTACGAACTCTGATTCTCCTACACCCATTTGCCCAAAATTCAATAAAGTATCAAGCAATTCTTCTATTCGGAGTACGGAGGTATCATTAGACTCAATTATTGAAGTGATTTCTTCTGAGATGTCAGGCAGAAGTGAATGCATTTGGTTTCTAATGGATACATATGCTTGTACTATCTTTTTTAAATCCATTACCATTTAAAATATCTACCGGTATAATAATTTATTCCCTTTTAAGAGAAAGTCTTATGCTGTCTTATGCTGTCTTTGCCCGTTTGAACCATAAAACCAAAAATAGGAAGCAGGATGTAAATGCTGCCGATACGGTTAATCCAAAAATTATAAACATAACGGCCATTATGCCCAATAACATTTTAAACCTACAAAAGAAATATTAAGTAAGCCTTGTTTTTATAGTTTTATGGAAAGTTTAGATACAAAGATAGGGCCTTATTTTGAAAAGTATGATGTAAATAGTAATGACCCAACTAGCCAGGAATATTTTTCGGGAGCAGTTAAAATCGCTCTGAATGAATATGACCTTCCGGTTTTAGAAATGGCGACTGAATTTCAGGTTGCTGACAGCACTATTGGACGATGGGCAAATGGAGCTGCAATTCCACACCCTAAGCTTCGTCAGATTATTTTAAATTGGATTGCTGAAAAAATTTGAGTTTTCTCTGCTTCAAATCCTTATTCCCTTTCGCTCCCCCGGCCCAGCTGCGTGCGAATATTTTATATCTCTCTTATTGATGTGATTTTTTGCTATGGGAGATACGGAAATACCTTTCTTAAGATTTGATGCAGTTTAGCGTTGCTACTGACCAGTCACTGAATAGTAGTAAAGTTTATAAGGTCTGCCTTATGATAAACCGTTAAAGAGCATGAAAACAGGTTTAGATAGAAAAAAATGATGAAAACAACCCCTTACTTTATAGAAAAAGTACCAGAATCGCCAGCCAGAAATAATTTAGAAAAAACGATAAATGCAAATATTCTCATAGTTGGCGGGGGAATGGCCGGCCTTTCCACTGCTTACGCATTATCTACAGTAATAGATCCTATAGACATAACTTTAGTTGATTCTGGCAGAGTAGGGTTCTCAACAACCGGACGATCCGCCGGCTTATTGGTAGATAGCGTGGAAGAAGACTATTGCGATACAAATCCGGAAGATTACAATGAAATCTGCAGGGGAATACAGGGAATAGCGGATGCTATTGAAAATGAACGTCTTGATTGCGGCCTTAAAAAACTGCCAAGTTTATACCTGGCATCAGACCAAAAGGAGCAACCGGAATCGATCCGGCGCGAGTTTGAAGCGAGAAGATATGCCGGTTTTGAAGTTGAATTGCTGAATCAGAAACAATTGGAAAGACAATATGCATTGACTGCTTACTTGGCCATGAGAAATAGAAAAGGATTTTGCCTTAATCCTGCTGCTTTCTGCCAAACATTAGCCAAGGCATTAGAAGAAAAAGGCATTAAAATCTTTGAACAAACTAGAATTACTGCTTACGACGAAAAAAGAAAAACTGCTTCAACTCCTCTCGGAAATATCAAATATCAAAAGTTAGTTTTGACCAACAGCTCCCCTACATTAGAGAATAATCAGTCAACCGGAAGAGCCTTACTTTTATCAACCATTGCTGCAGTAACAGAACCTCTTTCTCCAGAACAATATCGCCAAACATTCGAAAAGGAGGAATATATGGGGTGGGATGCGCCGGAAGTCAATTATATGTATTTTAGGCCGGTCGATGATAATCGTTTATTAATAGGGGGGATCAGACCGATTGGTTTCACTAAGAGCCGCAAAGAATAATTCTTCAAATCCGAAAGAAAAAGACGTGCGAAATGTTAGAAAAATATTTGAAAGGACTTTTCCACATCTTTCCGAAGTGCCTTTTTCACATGTTTGGAATGGAATAATTCCTTCGGCAATAGACAATATTCCTCTGACCGGCGAATTCCAACCCGACCATTATTTGGGCCTCTACAGCCCCGGATTGCCTAACGCCTTTAGCTGCGGCAAAATACTTGCGAAACTCCTATTGGAGGAAACTCACGACACTTATCGGTCAAAAAAAGATAGAAAAATACCTTTCGCAAACAGAATCAGGGCTCTTACAAAATACGAGCCTTTTACATCCATAGCGAACAAAATTTATTTCTCTTAAAATTTGAAATGATTATATCATCATAGGACCATATCCGCGATTACAATTTCCCTTTCAGTTCCTCCAGCACCCCGGATGCGCCGCAAAAAAAGAACAAGTTATCTACATGGGGCATCAGTTTCTTGATCTTCTGCAGTTGTTTTTTTGCTTTAGTGATGCGGTAACTGCATTTCACCTCATAAGCATCGCAGGAATTTTCGCGCGTGGCTAGCAGATCAATCTCAGCGATGACCCGCCCACGCTTAGAAAACAAACGCACATTTTTAGAGACAGAATCGTAATCGGACTTAATCTTTTCGCAAAGGTTTTCGAGGTAAATGTCGTGCTTTATCCTTTTAATCACCCCTATAGAAAAGACTAAAGCATTATGAATATAAATAACTTGCCGTAATAATGAATATACCTGGACGGGGTTACGACCAAGGATTTATTAAGAAATTCATTAATGAATTTATTTCGGAAGACTCTGTTTCCCGGTTAAAGTGAGCACTTTTCCTTCTTTCCTTATTTCGACATTCTCCAGATTATTAATTACCAGGTCGCTCCCCAATAAATAATAAGAAATGTTTCGTAATTCCCTTATGCGCACTTTTTCCACGTTAGGCACTTCCACTACTTCAAAAGGGGCCTTCCCTTTCAAATGCGGATTGTTCTCATTAAATAATCCAATAAATGCGTGCCACGAATCTTCATCTTTGTGAGATGGTTTCCGGCTGATGACAACGCTCTTGACTTTGTGTTTAATTACTTTATTCTCCATACATTATTTGATAAAGTCTTTATTTTTAAATGTTCCCACGATTCCTTTCTTATGGAGGCGGTATGAAACAAACGCGCCCGCAACAAAAAAGATTATGGTCCCGAAACGGCTAGTCCAGAAACTGCCGGCCACGTATCCGGTTAAAAAACCCAAGATGACCAAAATAAAAGGAAAAAGTGGCTGTTTGTAGCGCTCAATAAAACATATTCTGCCGGCTAAAAAACCGCTCAATAAAACTGCTAAGTAACTGATTGCTGGAGTGCGCAGCAGCACAGAAATCATAAATCCGAGAACTACGAAAAAAAGAGCCGAAAGTTCTGCCCATTCCTCTTGAAGTTCAAAATTGGCCATATGTCTATGGTTCCATTAATAATTGAATTATTGCAGTTATTGCAGTTATAACTACTGCGATAATCAAACCTATCTGCGTTCCGGTCAGCAAGAGCACGCCGAATAATGCTACTGTTGCCAACGCCACATAATACCACGGGCGGGAACCAAAGTAAATATTCAGGCCATCCAACTGAGGAAGAGGCAGGACAGCGCATGCAGCCATGATCCAATTTAACAGCAGCCCCTTGCTGAAAAAATAATTTTCCGGGAAAAAAAACAGGCCTATGGCGAAAAATTGGGCTAGGACAAGATTGGCAATAATCCCCGAGAACGATATTTTAGCGTTGTCTGAATAAGAAAAGCCGTATCTGAATTCGCCTAAGCGCTGGCGCACCATGAATGATACAGCTACGCCGCCAATCAGCACTAAAGGTACGCTCCCTTTACTTAGGAGAGTAATGATTAAAGCGATGATTATGCCGACCCACCACCCGCTATATTGTGCTTTATAGCCTTCTTTAAGTGCGTATATCTTCTGACTGGAAAAACGCACGAAAAATGAAAGAGCAACGATAGTCGTCATCAGGAAAAGATTCTGCAAGCCCAGCCCGATGTCAAGCGCTTCCTTGCCCCAGTCGTTAAATGAAAACATAAACGCGGTAAGGAACACTGCCGGAATCAAAACATATAATTCTTCTTTTTCAAAACTAAAATGGTCTTTAATTCGCGATTTTAATTCTTCCCCTCGAACCATAAATTAACTAAATAAAGATAACTATATAAAAATATTGGTTGCCTATTTTTTCTTTAGAAGTAAAATCTTATAAATGTGTTCGCCACGTTCCAGTTCTTCTTTAGCGATAAGGGCAAATCTGGAAGAAACTGAAATGTCCCACCCCGGCCGGCTTATGAATAACAAAGTTCCTTTTGGTTTAAGCAGATATTCTGCCTGATGATACATTTCGTTAAGCTTGTCTTCATCTTTAGTGGTTATCTGAAAGATAATATTATCAAATTCTTTTTCAGCATAAGTTCCGCTCAGTTCATCCAGATACGTCCTTTGGATGCTTATTAATTCTCTTACCCCGGCTATTTGCGCGTTCTTCCTGGCCGCGGTGACATTCTGATTGCTTTCATCCACTGCGACAATAACTGAAGTTTTTTTTGTTTTTGCCGCATTGTAATCTAAATTTTTAAACGGGGGCAATTTCGAATAAGAAAATTCTCCGGCCGTTTTTCTGTGGACAGATTTATTATTCGCATATAACGCCGCTTCTATGGAGATAACACCGTCTTTGGCAAACCCCACCAATAATTTTTTGCCGGGGACGAAACCAGACCTGCGCGCAAAAAAATATCCCAGATCTCCCTTGCAGGATGCGGAATTGGTAAACACCCTGTAATCGCGGGCATTTAATTCAAATCCGGCAAGGTCCAAGCCGGCAAGATATTCAGTTCCGTTAAAATAAATCACCAGCAGGAAATCCGGTTTTTTTAAGTTGATAGACACAGAAATGTTTTGTTTTTCAGCGGCAGAAAAAACCGCTCCGACAAAAGCCTTGGCGACAGCCAGCCGATTTTCGTGTCCCTTGACATTTTCTACTTCTGCCCTGAAACTTAATCCGGGAGCGACCAATTCCGGCCACTTGATCTTTTCAAGATTCACCGCATCAGTTTTTTTCCAGGCTCCTAACAGCAGTAATAACCGGCGGACAGATTGGGCGCGGTGAAGCAGAGCAAGAGTTTTTTCTGGATTGGAGTCGAATTCTACAACGCAAGGATTTACCTTGGCATCAAGATTGATTAATTCTTTAATTTCTTCCCGACAAATATTTTCCAAACCGCGGTTGACTAAAGCACAAAATTTCATTGCGGCTGCTCTGCGGATGTTTCTTCCTCTGCTCCGGCCACTATTTTTGCTGCTGCTGCCAGATGGTCGCCGCTCTCCAAACGCATCACTCTGACTCCCTGTGTCGCCCTGCCGATGATAGAAATGTCAGAACATTTTATTCTGATGCCTATGCCCTGCTTGGATACCAGCATCAATTCCTCTTTGCCGTCGACCAGCATCACTGCTTTTACTGGCCCATTCTTATCGGTAATCTTGATGTTAGTAACACCTTTCCCGCCCCGGTTACAGAGGCGATATTCAGAAACGGGAGTGCGTTTCCCATACCCTTTTTCAGTCAGAGTTAAGATATTCATCCCCTCTTCTGCCGCAAGCATGCCGATAACTTCATCCTCGCCATCAAGGCGGATGCCGCGAACGCCGCCGGCTGCCCTGCCCATGGAACGGACATCTTCTTCGTTAAAACGGTTGGCTGAACCTTCCTTGGTAGCTAAGATAATCTCCTGATTGCCAGTAGTATATTTTACTCCCACCAGCATGTCGCCTTCATCGATGCCTATGGCGCGAATGCCGCCTTTTCGCGGACGCGAGAACTCCTGAAGCTCAGTTTTCTTAACGGTGCCGTTTTGGGTGGCCATAAACAAATATCCTTCCTTAAAGTCACGGACAGGAATGATGGCGGTGACTTTTTCATCGCTTGCTTTTTCTATTAGGTTAGCAATATGCTGTCCTTTTGCTTGCCTGCTGGCTTCAGGAACGTGGTACACTTTCAGCCAATACACCTGGCCTTTATCCGTAAAGAACAGCAGGTAAGCATGGGTAGAGGTAATGTACAGCCTTTCCACGAAATCTTCTTCTTTCATGCCTGCCGCTTTTACGCCCTTACCGCCGCGCTTTTGCGTTTTATAAGTATCAAGAGGAAGGCGTTTCACGTAACCGGAATTAGTCATTGTCACCACGACTGTTTCTTCTTTGATCAGCTCTTCCATATCCGCATCTTCATATTCTCCCCGTATTACTCTGGAACGGCGCCCATCCCCGTAGGTTGCTTTAATTTCTTCTAATTCTTCTTTGATTAATCCGTACACTTTTTGTTCTGAGCCCAGAACTTCCTCATAGAAAATAATTTTTTGCAGAAGATCAGTATGTTCATTGCGAATTTTCTCCTGTTCTAAAGAAGCTATTTTTTGCAGACGCAAATCCAAGATGGCATTTGCCTGTTCAATGGTTAAGGAATAAGTGCTGGTTAAGAAAGTTCTAGCATCCTCAACCGTTCTGCTCTTCTTAATGCCAGCAACAACTTCGTCAACATTGTTAAGCGCAACCAATAACCCCTCTAAAATATGCACGCGCTGCTGAGCTTGCCCCAAATCATATTTGGTGCGTTTGATTATGACGTCCTTCCGATGAACGAGGTGATAATGCAGCAATTCTTTCAGGCCGAGAGTTTTGGGTTCTCCGTTAACCAGGGCCAGAATATTAATGCCGAAAGAGGAGGTTAATCTGCTGTACTGATGAAGTTGATTTAATACCACGTTCGGATCGGCATCTTTTTTTAGGCTAACGACGACCCGAATCCCATCACGGTCAGATTCGTCGTTGATGTCACGGATTCCGAGAATTTTTTTGTCCTTCACTAACTCAGCAATCTGTTCTATCAATTCTGACTTATTTACTTGGTAAGGTATTTCTTTGACGATAATCTGATCTCCTTCAATTTCGGTTATAGCTTTAATGATAACTTTTCCGCGGCCTTTTTCATAGGCATGCAGCAACTCGCTGCCACAAAGAACTTCGCCCCCAGTAGGGAAGTCAGGAGCGGGAATTAGTTCCATAAGTTGTTGGATATTGATGGCTGGATTGTCAATAAACGTGATAAGCGCATCACAAACTTCGCGTAAATTATGCGGAGGAACATTGGTAGCCATTCCTACCGCGATCCCCGAAGAGCCGTTTATCAGAAGATTGGGGACTCTGCTGGGCAGGATGGTCGGTTCTTTCAACGACCCATCAAAATTATCTTTGAATTCAACCGTATTTTTTTCTATGTCCTTGAGCATTTCCTCTGCCAGCTTGTTGAGCTTGGCTTCAGTATACCTCATGGCAGCAGCATTATCCCCGTCAATGCTCCCAAAATTTCCCTGGCCTTTGATCAGAGGATAGCGTAATGAGAAATCCTGAGCCATACGCACCAAAGAGTCGTATACGGCAGTATCGCCGTGAGGGTGGTATTTTCCTAATACTTCCCCTACGATTCTGGCGCATTTCTTAAAGGGCTTATTATGGAGCATACCCATATCATGCATGGCGTATAGGATGCGCCTATGAACGGGCTTGAGGCCGTCACGCACATCCGGGAGGGCTCTGCCCACTATGACAGACATGGCGTAATTTACGTACGCCTCCTTCATCTCCAGCTCAATTACCCGGGGGATAATTCTGGAGCTGTTTTCCGCCGGATTTTGGGCTTCGTTTTGGCTCATTTTAAAAGGTTAATTGTAAGATTTTCTAAATACTCTTTATCGACGACAAAAAGCTATAATTTTGAGAGTTTGGTGCTTTATAAAGATTGCGGTGAAAAAAGGGGCAGGTTTATTCCATTGAAAAGAAACGCAAAAACTAAAAAATTAAACAGAATTTATTCTTTTTTCAAGTCTTCTAAGGACTTCTTGATCTCATCCTTCCCTTCCGCTTCTTGCAGATTGAGTTCTGTCAGCCGTTCCACTTCATCGGCTTCCTTGCCCACATCTTCCGCTTCTTTCAAGACTTCAGAAGAAACGTGCTTCAAGAAAGCCTGCTTGGCTTCATCGCTGGGCAGATCAAAATATTCAAAGAATTTTTTAGTAAGTTTTACTTTGAATGTCCGGCCGTATTTTTCTTTCATGACGAAACCCATTTCTTCCAGCTGCTTCATATGATCATATGCCTTGGCATTGCGCAGTTTAACAACTTCTGACTGCACTATGGGGTAACGCCAGGCAATAACCGCTAAAGTTTCCATCAATGGCCGTTCCAATTCGGTGTTGGAAACAAGACTGCTTACCAAAGGAACATAATGGTCGCGGACGGTCAGTTTCCAGCCGTTCTCTTTTTTAAGGATCTGCAAGGAATTATTCATCTGCGAATACCGGCCGCTTAGGATCTGCATTATTGCTTCTACCTGTGGTATTTCCAAAGAACACAGGCTGGCAATGCGCTCTGAAGAGATTTCTTTTCCCACCGCAAATAATACTGCTTCAACCTTTTTTTCGTTTTCTTCCATGCTTCACCTCGGCAGCTTCCTCTTTAAGGAAATAAATGCCTTCTTTCAGGTCTATTTTTCCCTCATCTATTAATTTATCTAAAAAATCTTCCAGCAGTTCCAGTTTTACGCCAGTTAATTTGCTGAGCTGTTCTGAGGTAAGGTTATTTTGGCGCAGCAAAACAGCAATATAATTGCTCAGAAGCGCGGAAGTAGTCTGACGAAGAATTTGATTTTCCATCTTTAATTGCTTGGCCAACATGTCCACGCCATGTAATTTCGCCTGAAGATCGTTGAGGAAGGATGAAACATCCGCGCTGGAAATTTTTAATTCATAGGGTTCAATTATTTCGATTAACGAAGGCATATACTCAAAACAGAAATTGATGATATGGGTTAAACTTGCAGTCTTTACTTCTAATTCGGCAAAAACCATCCAGAGGTCGTTCTCTTCATGTTTCTTAAGATCGGCCAGCTCTTCTTTAAGGATAATATAATGCGCATCTTCTTTTAGTTTTTGGATGTAGCTTTTTAATGCCGAATCAACATGTTCTTTAGGTTTGCCAAGAACTTCTATGACTGCCCGGAAATGGATATTCTTTTCCATAAAGCGTAGAAACGTGACATGTTTTTAAGTGTTTCCTCTGTCTATTACCAAAGCTATGCTCAGTAAACCGAATGCCGCAAATAACACCCAGGAAATCAAGTTTTTTGACCTCTCGGCAGTTGATTCATACACCACAATGCCTCCCTGCCCATAAGATTTTTTATCTGCCTTTTCCTCAGGAGAGATAGAGATTTTTTCTTTGTTGGAAAACAGGGGCAGGCTCTGATTGGAGTATTGCGCTTGCCGACCTACATCAACTTTCTGGCTGATGCTTTTTTCAGTTTTTTGTTGGTCTTTTTTGTATTTCACCATGAGATTATATTCTCCCGCCGTTAAATCTTGGTCGGCAGTAACCAGCATTTCTACCGTTTTAGTTTCCCCCTTATCGACAGAAAAAGATATTTTATTCTCGTCGCGTCCCCCGGAAGAACAAGAATAACATTTACTACCGCGGTACAGATAGCTCCAGGCTGTAAATTCTGCATCTTTGTTGTTTAGAAATTGCACTTTTAATCGGAATGTCTCTCCTGCGTCGATTTCGGCGGGCAGGCCTATTATTTGGATGGTATTCTTTCCATTATTTGCCGCTTCATTTATTCCGGCCTTTACCTTTTCGATGTAGATTGTCGACTCTTTACAAAGATTCTTATCTATGCCTTCTATGGAGAATTCTTTTTCGGCGCTGATGCCCAACCCTTCCACCACCAGCGTTGCTGCACCGCCTTCGATTTTAGCGTCGCAGTTCGGTTTGAGCTGCACCGGCAAAGTTAATTCATAAAGAGTATTTTTTGTTTTCAGGTTAACTTTGGTTTTCTCGCTGATTATGTTCCCACCTATTTCTGCCCATGCGGAAATAGAATATTTATTGGTGGAATTCTTATAGATCTCCACGTCAGCTTTAACCACCCCCCCGAAAGATATCGGCTGCGGACTTATTTCAGTGATATTGATGACAGAATTTATCTCGTCGGCTGAAGAAGCGTGAATTTCTTCCCCTTCATTCTTGACCACGATAAACATCAACTCGGCGGCATTGTCGGCTAGATGAGTGTCATTACATGCCGGGTAAACCGCTGCTTTAAGTAAAAGCACCCGGTCTTCTTCCTCAATATTGGTTTTCCATGATTTTTGATTGGTGTTAGTGGTATTAAATTTGTCCTTTACCATGCTTCCAAACAAATCCTCTATCCAATACTCAATGATAAAAGGAAAGTTTTTATCGTTGATTTCCAAGGCAAATTTGATAGTCTGCCCGTTTTCATAAAAAATGGTTTGGTTGGTTTTGTTTATTCCCAAATTAATGTCGCACCGCTGTGAGGAAGTGCTTATCACTGCAAAATCTGAGCAGACCGCGCCATTATCAAAACCGTTTTCGTTGACTGTGGAGTTGATTATCATTCCGCAAATAGTATAGTTGCCCGCCTCTTCGGGAATGAATTCTCCGGTAGAGGCGTAACCGCTGCACCCTATTTCTTTGGTAAACTGGTCCTCTTTAATCAAAGAACCCTGCTTAGAAATGTTGTAGGAAACAGTTACCGCGTCTTTTCTGGAACAATTTTCCTTGCCTTCGATTTCTATAGAAAAAAGGGAAGTGTATTGATTATTCAGATATATTATTTCATCGATGTTTGCAGATAAGGTTATCTCTGCGGTCTTGGGCGAAGATTCATTGGGGATAGTTTCTCCAATCTCTTCATTAACACTATTGCTGCGCCCGGGAGTTCCCCCGTCAACTAAACTTTCTTGCCATTCGCCAGTGTTAGTTTTTTCTAATGTTCTTCCTTCCTTGACTGTTTTTACGTAAGTAGTATAATTGAAGGCATTACTGCAATCTTCTGTTCCCCCGATAATAACTGTGCTTCCGGCATTTGCAAGACTAAATGTATGTTCTAAAATTATTGTTTCGGATACGTTGAAAAAAAAAGAAACATCCGGTTTATTCCTGGCAACAAGGAAATATTCTTTGGAATTAATCTCCCCAGTTAGGTTTTTGTGATTTAATACGCACCCGCTTAGGTTTACGCTATTTTCTCCGTGATTATACAGTTCTATCCATTCACAATCAGTATCTGGACAAGCATCCGGGTCGTACATTATTTCCGTAATTTCCACCGAAGCGAAAACCGTTGATGAAAAAAATAGAGCAATAGCCAAGAATAAACCCGTTTTCATTTGAAATTCTGCCTGGCTTCAGCTTAAATAGATTCTTAAAATCCAATACATACACCGCAGTTACTATTCTGTAATACTAAATAAACTTTTTAAATGCTCTTCCACTTAGGAGAAATATGGGCTGGTTATTTAGTAGGAAGAAGGCTGTACCTAAAGTTCCTTTCCCAGAAGGGAAAATGATAGATGAAAAAGCCTTGCGGTTTCCTGCCCCTTCTTCTTCAGAACGCATAATTGAACCGGATAAAGTAAAAGAAGCGGCCGGTTTCGGTAAACCGTTGGCTTTTCCGGAAGATATGGATTATTCTAATGGGAGAGAAGTTCCTGCTCCGCCTTTCTTTCCAGCTCCAAGAACCGTAAAACCGGCAACATTCCCTTTGCCAGCCGATTTTATGCCGCGACAGGACCTTTATGTCAAAGTAGATGTATATCAGCGGATGCTGAGCGAACTAGATGATTTAAGGCGAAAACTTGCTGAATTGGGAGAGACCAGCAAAAGCCTGCAAGTGTCAGAGTATAATGAAGAACATAACTTTAACAAGCTGCGTAAGCTTATGAAATCGCTGCATGATAATTTACTGCATGCAGACAAAACTTTGTTTAAAGCTCAGGGTGATTAAAAATGGATAAGATGCCGGTATTTATAAAAATTGATGAGTACGAAGAAGTGTTAGAATTGGTTAAAATGATTCACAGAAAATTAGAAGATGCTAAAACTACGCTGTTGAAAATTAACGATCTAAAGAATGAAGAGGATCACCAGCTGGAAATGTGGCAGAACGCATTGGTGGAAGTTGAGAAGAAGATTGATTTTATTAATCAATCCCTAAATGAACCAGAGGAATTCTAAAAATCCATATGGCTAAAACTAAAAAAATGCCCCCGCAGGCGATAGTAAAAAAGAGTGTTAAAAATAAGGTGCCTGCTGCTTCAGTTGTGGCCGGACGAGATAAAGGGCTCAATATGATGGTCCAGTTAAATGAACCGAAAAACCTGCGCAAAGATATTCTGGAAGCTTTGCGGGAGATTATCATTTTCATGCAAGGGTATGAAGCGTTCAGGAAGATTCAGGAAGAGAAAGTTTCAACCTTCTTGCAGTTGCGCGAAGATGTAAAAGTATTAAATAGTTTAATTGACACCAAATTAAGGAGATATTTGCCGAAAGGAAAACTTGCCGGCGTAGTAAAAAAATCACCAGCTAAGAAAGAAGAGCCTGAAGAACGGGAAACCCCCGCACCCAGAGAAATGCAAGTGCCGGTGATGCGCAGCGCGCCCAAGCCGGAACCTAAAAAGGAAAGCGATGAGCTGGATGAGCTGGAAAGCCAGTTGCAGGACATCGAAGGCAGATTGAGAAGGATTAATTAGATTTTTTGCCGTTAATTTTATAAAAAGGAAGGTTAATTTTTCTTTGTTTATGCGGGCGTGCCGGAGCGGTCAATTTGCTTACACAGCAAGACTAGACGGGATAGACTCAAAACTTTAGGTAAGTCATCTATTGGCTTAGTGCCTACGCAGGTTCGATCCCTGCCGCCCGCACTTTTTTCTATTTTTATCATTAACTTTTATAAATCACAAAACTTTCTTGATACTATGAATTTAGAAATTTGTTCCATCAGCGGTTTTACCAAAACGGAAGGAAACAGCGTAGCCATCAAAGTGGATGACGAAGTTGTTCTGTTAGACATGGGATTGAGCATGTTTGATTATGTAAAATTTACCGAAGATATGGAAGATTTCAGCACTAAAACTTATACGACGCTGCTGAATGCCAACGCGGTTCCCGATTATAGGCATATTGATGACTGGAAGGAAAAGGTAGTAGCCATTATCCCCAGCCACGGACACT
>CAYHXT010000004.1:0-32241 GCA_964360675.1 uncultured Methanosarcinales archaeon | reverse complement strand
TTGAAACAGGCAACGCTCAGGATATTATGCATGCGGTCAGCCAGCTTTACCCGGACGGCTATCTCTTTAACCTGTTCATCGCCGCAGTTGAAGATGTTAGAGATGGAACGGTAATAAAAATCGCGTTTATGCCTGGTAAGAAGCTTGAGCGCGTCGATAATAACTCTTATTTTATTCTCATCGGCATGCTTAAACAAGTCCTGCTCTAATTCTTTAAAGACTTCTTTTTCATGCTGGTCTAATTGTTCTATGTCATGGTCGTCTTCATTCATATGGTGCGCGTCCCGGTACAAATCAACTTTCTCTTCAACATAATCATGAAGCAGACCCACTGAAAGCGTAATCTCATCGCTGATGTTGGCATCACGCAGCGCCAAAACGACGTTCAAGGGATGGATGAACGGGGGATGGCCGTCTTTTCGCTGAGACAGCTGCAAATACAATTGTTCTGTTTTCGCCAGGAGATAAGAAAAAAAGGGGCTTATATTGGAGAAACAAGATTTTAATTTTGGAAGATCATCTTCGCACTGCCAGTGCTGCAGATATTTAAACGTCTGATATTCCTGCGACCGTAGAACAAAACTCATGAGAAACATTCGAGAACCGATAATGTTTTAATACTTTTTGCTTGCAAATCGAGTATTTTTTCTACCTCGCTGACGCCATATCCTGAAAGAGTTACGGTCACCGCCCATAAATCCAAACCTTTTGGGACCATCCTTTTTCTGGCGGTGTAAATCAGGGTCGTTGCCGGTTCAATCACATAAATCTCTTTCCGGAATAAGGGATTGTTCCGGTACGGGATATGCAATCCTTTTCCTTTCATAAACTGCAAAAAAGCATCATAATCCAGCAGGCCGGAAGAATTTCCGGTATACAGGACTTTTTGTTCCCACATGTTACCACCACCGATTTTGCGATTCCCAGTAACGCGTTTCTAATATTTGTTCAATGTTTACTAAAGGATATCCAATTCTCCAAAAAAATTCGTTCTGGCGTTCCATGCATTTCTTTTCCCCTTCCCGACCGTTATAGACCTCATTCCGAAGATAATATTCCCTATGCCAGGCGTCATGGACTATCTCTCCGCCCACCCAGCGATAATCTTCATCATCATTAGCATTAGTGTCAAAAATACCGCTGTAAACCCGCATTCCTGAAGGAGGATTGTAACGTATTTTTTTGATGTTTTTTTCTACCGCCAGCCAGTTCTGCGGATCACGATAATAAATTAAATTCAGCGCTTGCATGATTTTAGTGGTGCGCCACCCTAGACCTTCTATTTCAATACCCCGGTATAGAAAACTCTCGCGTGATGAATTTTCCGCCTGCCATGGAGCAACGCCGGCGATTTGAGGAGCCGCGCAATTCATAGTCAATGCAGCTAAACCGGCCAGAATAGTTTTCTTCATTAATTTAAAATTTAAAACAAATCTATTTAAAGTTTTGGCATAGAGACTGTATATTTAAGAAACTAACCTCCATTTTGCAGAAATCTGCTTTATTTCTGAAGTTGTCAAAAATTTTAAATGGATGGATAGAAACCTTACAGAAATTTTCAATTTCTGAGGTTTTGAAAAATCATTCCTGTTTTTTAGAAACCTTTATAAACAAACTATAAAATTTACTCCTGCATGGAATTCGTGGTTATTGAAGAATCTAAAACCAGAATGGTTTTTGAACTGAAAGGAGAAACCCACACTTTTTGTAATCTTATAAAAGAAGAACTTCTGACGATTAAAAGCGTGGTTACCGCTTCATACCGGATCGATCATCCTTTGACCGGCGTACCCAGATTCATGATGGAAACTAAAGGTGCCGAACCAAGAAAAGCGTTAAAAGAAGCATTGGCCAGCATAAAGAAAAAAGCGGAAGCATTCAGGAAAGAAGTCGCTGAACTCTGAGGATGGTGCCTTGTCCAATATATGTTAATGGATCCTATCAGCTAGAAATCAGAGCGGAGTCTACTCAAAATAATGAAAATCAACATTCGGTAAGATTTTATATTTATGGTTTTCAAAATCAGAAGGATTCAGCAGAAGCATTAAAAAAGTGTCAGGAACGGGGGCGTTTAATAATTACTTCAGTAAGCTATAAAATGATAAATCCTGAAACCCAGTCGCCAAAAACTTTTTCGCCCCGCTTTTATCGAATAGATGATAACGCTTGCGCAACCAAAGAAATTATTTATGAAAAACGTAAAAAAGATGCTAACTGGCCCCCGAATGAAAGAGACTCGATGGTGGTGTCTCTTTATGATGAGGTAGTTGCAGGCGTTTATTCGTTAGAAGAATTACTTTCCCAATAATAACAAAAATGCGCTGGTTGCGGAGGGTGTATTTTGGGGAAAGAAACAAAAAGTTTCTCATAACTAAATCTTTTCAGAAAACCATTTAAACTCCCTCTCTTCTGGAATTTACATGCTCGACAAAGGAACTTGCTTGCGTTTCTATAAACGGAAAGATATTCAGGATGCGATGGTTGTCCACGCCATGAATAAGGAAATAGGCGTCCGTTATACCGATTCTTTCGGGAAAAGGCCCGATAGGCTCAGTTATCCTAAAGAGATCCTGGAACTGGCTTTGCGCGGTGTCACTTCTTTCCACGCCAGCGAAGAATTGTGGGAAAATCCCCTCGAATTAGACAGCAATAAATCAAAAAATGAATTAGACGAATTGCGCACCGGATGGGACTTGGTATTGGACATCGACTGTGTAGATTGGGAACTTTCTAAACTAACAGCCAGCCTTTTCATTGAAGCGCTAAAAGAGAATGGAGTTAAAGACATAAGCTGTAAATTTTCAGGGAACAAAGGATTTCATATAGGCGTTCCTTTTGAAGCTTTTCCTCAAAAAATAGCGGGACAGGAAACCAAGAACCTGTTTCCATTAGCTGCGCAAAACATTTCATTATATCTGCTGGACATTATTACCAAAAAACATTCTATAAAAGACAATAAAGTTTTCTTTACTGAGAAGTACAAATATACCTTAGATGAATTAAAAGAAAAGTTTGGAGAGAAGGAATTTATTATCAACAGCTGTAAAAGCTGCAAGAAAAAAATAAAATTTGAAAAGGAAGATATTTCTGAATTTATTTGCCCAAAATGTGAAAAAAGAGAAAAAGATCTAAAGAGTTTCGTAAAATGCAACAAATGCGGCATACTCATGGAGAAGATAGAAAATAAAAAAAACCTCTGTGAATGCGGCTCTAACGAATATAATTCTAATTTTAATCCGGCATCAATACTAGAAGTTGACACTGTCCTGATATCTTCGCGGCATCTCTACCGGATGCCTTACAGCCTGCATGAGAAATCGGGATTGGTCAGTTTGCCCATCAGCCCGGATAAGGTCATGGAATTTGAAAAAGAGATGGCCCGGCCGGAAGCGATACTTGCACCGATGTTTGTATTTATGGACAGAAATGTGGCCGGTGAAAGCGCCAGAAGACTTCTGCTGCAGGCATTGGATTTCAAAGTAAAATTTGAAGAAGAGACAGAAAAACCAAAAAAAGGATTTGAAGAGCTGGAACTGAAAAGCCCCATCTCTGAAGAATTTTTCCCGCCGTGCGTGAAATTATTATTACCGGGGATCGGAGACGGAAAAAAAAGAGCGGTATTCCTGCTGATGAATTACCTAGGTAAAATAGGGTGGAGCAAACCAGAAATAGAAAATTTTCTTAAGGCCTGGAATGCCAAAAACAAAGAGCCGCTGCGGGAAGTTTATATCAAAGGGCAAATGCATAATTTCAAGGCAGGAGATAAATTGCCGCCGAACTGCAATAATGAAGCATATTACAAGGGGATTGGCATCTGCAGGCCGGACAGCTTCTGTCCGCGTATCAAAAATCCGGTTAATTATACCGTTCTGAAATGGAAACGGCATCTGCAGGATCTGGAAGAAAATCCGCCTAAAGAGCCAAAAATTAAGAAAAAAGTTACGAAAAGTATAAAAGAATGATTAACTTGCTTACTAATATGCCTAAAAAGAAGAGATCGGTTGAGAAACGTCTGGGGAATATCGAAGAGAAAATCGGCAAGATTAGCAAAACCGAAGAGCAGCTTCTTAAACAGGAACAGAAGATTGAAAAAAAAGAAAACAGGATTCTGATGGAAGAACAAAAAATTGAAAAAGTTCTCTTCAAGATAGGCAGATTTGAATTCAAGCGGAAAAATCTGCTGGAATTGATCAAAGGGGTGGCCGGAGCTTTCTTAGGAGTAGGATTGGGCAGAACCCTGCTGAACATGGAATCTTTAGCTCAGCAATTGCGATGGTGGAATATCATAGGCATCTTCATATTTATTGTTGGCATCTCCTGGCTATTAATCTATAAGAATGAAAGGCAATATGTCCAAAAATACGGATTTAAAATAGTGTGGAAGAAATTATTATTTTTGTATTTCATCTCGCTGCTGATTGAATTTTTAGCCTTATGGCTGTTCGCCAGCCTTCCCGGAGATATGGCAACTTTGGTTAAAATCTTAGTCATCGGCTCTTTTGCGGCTATGGCGGGAGCAGTAAGCTTTTCTTTGATTTGAACTGAAAATTTAAGCGGAAGAGAAATCTTTATAAATAACCCCCTTTATCAGAGTTAATTCAGTCCGAGTTAACGCGCATAGGACTAATTACTATTAGTTGTGGCGTAATTCTGGGCTCTATAATATAATGGCAGAGCAATCTAAAACTTACCGGCACATCGTACGTATCGTTAACGTAGATATTCCAGGTGACAGGCCGATACGTTACGCTCTTACTAAGATCAAAGGCTTAGGTATAAATTTCGCAGACATAGTCTGTATCATAGCCAGCATCGACAAGCGGAAGAAAGCAGGAGACTTGACTGACGAAGAAATTAAAAAATTAAATCAGATTGTTGAGCATCCGGCCCAATTTGATATCCCTTCCTGGCTTTTTAACCGCCGTAAAGATTACGATTCCGGAGAAGATCTTCATATCATAACCAGTTCTATCGCATTCGTCAAAGACAATGACTTAAAACGCCTCAAGAAAATCAAGACTCTACGCGGTATAAGGCATCAGAGAGGATTGCCGGTACGCGGTCAGAGAACTAAATCACACTTCAGGACGAATAAAGGTAAAGTAGTGGGAGTAACAAAGAAAAAAGTGGCTCCGGGAACTGATGCCAAGAAAGATGGTAAAGATAGTAAAGATAAAGGTAAGAAATAATACTAAAATATGGGAGATCCTAAACAACTACGGAAAAAGTACAATACTCCAAGACATCCTTGGATGAGAGCAAGCATTGAATCAGAAAAAATAGTCATAAAAGAATATGGCTTGGTGAAGAAGAAAGAGATATACATCTCCAGTTCCTTTTTGACGAAGTATAAAAACATCGCAAAAAAACTTATCGCTACCAGAACTAATCCGCAGGCGCAGAAAGAAAAAGTGCAGGTACTGACAAAATTACAGCAATTGGGATTTCTCCCCGTCGGCGCAGAACTGGACCAGATATTAGGTTTAGAGCTTAAAGACGTATTAGAACGCCGTTTGCAAAGCATCCTGTTCAGAAAAGGAATGGCCCGGTCAATGAAACAGGCCCGGCAGTTTATTGTTCACCGTCAAGTCACGGTAGGAGAACAGGAAATTTCTTCTCCGTCATACCTGGTTTCTTTAACAGAAGAAAACGCAGTAAATTTCAAAGAGAAATCACCGTTTGCTGATCCTGAACATCCGGAAAGGACGATATTGCAGAAAAAAGAAATTAAAGCTAGACCAGAGAAAAAAAGCGGATTTGCTGCTAGGAAGCAGTTCGGCAGGGCAAAAAAATGAAAAGAGAAATGAAAACCATGGAAAGAGAAGAAAGGATACTGCCGCGAATGGATAATAAAATCCGCTGGGGTGTAGCGCATATCTATTCTTCGTATAACAATACCATCATCACGGTCACAGATATAACCTGCACTGAAACTATCGCACGAGCAAGCGGCGGACAGATGGTAAAATCTGACCGATTGGAAAGTTCTCCCACTGCCGCCATGGGATGCGCAAAAAAAGTTGCAGAAATCTGCAAGGAGAAAGGCATTAACGGCCTTTTGATCAAAGTCCGCGCAAAAGGCGGGCATAACGGCCCGAATAATCCTGGAGCAGGAGCGCAGCCGGCAATCCGCGCATTATCACGAACTGGGTTACGCATCGGAAAAATCGAAGAAGTCACTCCTGAACCGCATAACGGATGCAGGATGAAAGGCGGACGAAGAGGAAGACGCGTATAAGTATAAGAGTATAATATGAAATTAGAAAAAATACACGAAGATAAGAAGAACAAAAAGATTTCCTTATTGTTAAAAGGAGGAAATGAAGTATTTGCCAATACTATAAGAAGACTCATAATTGAAGAAGTTCCCACTCTCGCCGTTGAAGATGTTGAAATCAAGGACAACAGTTCCGCCTTGCACGATGAAATGCTGGCGCTGCGCTTAGGTCTGGTTCCTATCAAAACTGATTTGAAGAGCTACAAATTACCAAAAAATCAGGATGAAATCAATGAAAAGAGTGCTACCTGCACTTTGCAATTGAAATTAAAATCGAGCAAGAAAGGATATGTTTATGCCGGAGAAGCGGAAAGCGCCGACCCGAAATGCATTTTTGCATATGAAAAAATGCCGGTAGTAAAATTACTGTCCAAACAAAAGGTTGATTTGGTTATGACTGCGGTCATGGGACAAGGGAAGGAACACACCAAATGGTCTCCCGGAAAAGCACATTACAAGAAAGAGCCGATATTAAAACTGGGAAAATTGCAGAATCCGGAAAGATTAGCCAGCTTGTGCACTGACGGGGTATTTAAATTCAAAGGAAACGGTGTTGAGATAGTGCAGGAAAATGTCTATGACAGCAAATTACTGGAAACATATGCTGAAGCTGATAAAGGGGTTTCAGTAACCTATTCGGATAACATCATATTTAACGTTGAAAGCTGGGGGCAGCTGAGCTGCAAAGAAATGCTCTCTAAAAGCGCAGAGATATTGCTGGAAAAAATCGATGAAATGGAGAAATTGATCTGAACATATGGTAAAACGCACCGGCCCGACCAATTATCAATTGAAAGAATTGCTGGTTCAGATAGAAAGTAAAGCGCAGCAGAGCAAGTTCTGGGCGAGGATTATGCATGAACTGCAGAAACCGGCACGGCAGCGCAGAATAGTCAACGTATATAAAATTGAAAAATATGCCCGTGACGGAGAAACCATTGTGGTTCCCGGCAAGGTATTAAGCTTAGGCGATTTGACTAAAAAAGTTGAAGTGGCTGCACTGAACTTTTCAGATGAAGCCAAGAAAAAAATTGAGGATGCAAAAGGAAAAACTTTATCCATCCAGGAAGTTCTTAAACGAAACCCTGAAGGTAAAAACGTGAGGATTCTCGGATGAAGATCTATAACGGCGAAAAAATGATTTTAGGGCGGTTGGCCGCCAGGGTAGCTAAAGATATATTGATGGGAGAAGAAGTAGCGGTAGTAAATTCTGAAAAAATAGTCATAAGCGGCGCTAAAATCAATACTTTTGCTGACGCTAAACAGAAGCGCGGCTGGGGTGGGCATCCGGCAAGAAGACAAACACACAGCAGATTACCTGAAAGATGGGTAAGAAGGAGCATCAGAGGCATGCTGCCCTGGAAGCAGGCTCGCGGAAAGGAAGCGTTCAAGCGGGTAATGTGTTATAGGGGAATCCCTGCATCTTTTGCCGGACAAGAAATGATTACATTAAAAGATGCATCAGTATCAAAATTACCTAACTTAAAGTATACCACCATCGGAGAAATGTGCCGCCATGTGGGCGGGAAGGTAGCATAAAATGGCCAGCAAAAAAGATATTATTCAAACTAAAGGTAAACGGAAAGAAGCAGTCGCTAGAGCTACGTTAACTCCCGGCATCGGAAAAGTACGAATTAACGGATTATATCTGCAGAATTATGGAACTGAATTATTGCGTATGAGAATTAACGAGCCTCTGGCTCTTTCCAGCGAGCAGGCGCAGAAAGTCAACTTTAAGATTAAGGTAGAAGGCGGCGGAGTAAGCGGCCAGGCTGATGCCATCAGGGTAGCTTTGGCCAGAGCGCTGGTGGAATACGATCCAAAATTAAAGAAAACGTTTGATGATTATGACCGATTGCTACTGGTTGCGGATGTGCGGCGCAAAGAGACTAGAAAACCTAATGACTCCAAAGCTCGCGCATCAAGACAGAAATCGTACAGGTGAGGCTATAAAAAATGATAATAACAAAAATTCACGAATTTTTGAACAATCATTGTTTCACTGAGGTAGAACAATGATAATTCCAATAAGATGTTTCTCTTGCGGGAAACCAGTAGGTCATTTGTGGGAAGAGTACAAGGAGAAAGTTGACAAGGGAGAACAGCCCGGAAAAGTAATGGATGCTCTGGGATTAGAGAGATATTGCTGCCGTGGATTGTTCCTGGGGCATGTTGAATTGATCGACATTGCCGGCGAATTCAAGAGAGCTTGATTTTTACTTTGCTCTCATAATGCCGTATTTATACCTCCCCTCTAGCACCATAATTTTTAAAAAACTAATTGCACTCCTATCTTCTCTGTGATAGAAATAAAAAGCATTCTTAACATACCTGAAGAACATTTGACTCCGGGAATGAAGCAGTATCTGGAAGCCAAACGAGCCAATCCGGACTGTTTAATCATGCTCAGAATGGGAGATTTCTATGAGATGTTCTACGAGGACGCGGTTACCGCCTCGCGAGAATTGGGGATAGTCCTCACTTCACGGGGGAAGGCAGAAAAAAAGGCGCCCTTAGCCGGAGTCCCCTACCATGCTTTAGAAACATATCTGGGGCGATTGATCAAGAAAGGGTATAAAGTTGCCATCATTGAACAACTCGAAGACCCTAAATTGGCAAAAGGGCTGGTTAAAAGAGGATTAGTAAGAATCGTTACGCCGGGGACGGTCATCGAATCTTCTCTTCTTAACGAAAAAGAGAACAATTACATCCTGTCTTTAACTTCGTTGGGAGAACGTTTTGCTGCTGCCCTCTGCGACTTATCTACAGGAGAATTTTTTACCACCACGCTTAATTCCATGGCGCACCTGCAAAATGTACTGGCCCGTTTTACGCCGTCAGAATGCATCATCCCGGAAAGCCTCAAAGTGGATGCGGAATTGATAAACAAAATAAAAACACAAGGATGTTTCCTAAGCGGCCTTGACGATTATTTTTTTAAGACTGAAAAGGCAAGAGAAACCATACTTAATCACTTTAATACGTCATCCCTGCAGCAATTCGGACTGGAAGAAGAAAAAGGGCTGGTCAATGTTGCCGGAGCATTGCTGCGTTATCTCCACGACACCCAGAAAAATTCTCTCACTCACCTGAAAAAAATAACAGTACGAAGCAATGAAACTACCATGCTTTTAGATTCCAGCACCATAAAAAATCTGGAATTGGCAAAAAATATTCGTGACGGCACTTCCAGAGGAACTTTATTGTCGGTGCTGGATAAGACCGTCACTGCCGGCGGCGCAAGATTGATGAAAAAATGGATCAAGGAACCGCTGCTGACGGAAGATATAATCGCTAAACGTCTTGATGCTGTCGACGCGTTGCATAAGAATGTCATTACGCGGGAAGAAATCATTTCTTTATTGCAGGATACTTATGATCTCGAACGGTTGATCAGCACAATCAATTATGGAAATGTTAATCCCCGCTATCTGCTGTCTTTGCATAGATCATTGCTGCAGGTGCCCCCATTAAAAGAAAAAATAAATATTTTATCCGGTGAATTGCTTAATCAGATCAGTTCCATGCATGATCTACAGGAAACTGCTGACCTTATAGGAAAAGCTGTCAAGGAAGATGCGCCTATAACTATAAGGGAAGGGGGAATAATCAAGCCGGGGTATAATGAAGAATTAGATCAGCTGCGGAACATCAAAAATAACAGCAAGAGATATCTGCAGCAACTGGAAGAATTAGAAAGAGCCAAGACCGGAATAACTACTCTTAAAATCGGATACACTAAAGTATTTGGATATTTCATTGAAGTGACCAAGAAAAATATGCACCTGGTCCCGCAAAATTATATCAGAAAACAAACCACTGCCAATTCCGAGCGGTACATCACTGAAGAACTTAAAGCCGAAGAAGAAAAAATTTTTAGCGCGGAAGAAAAAATAAGCGAATTGGAATACGGCCTGTTCCAGGATCTATTGAAAAAAATAGCTGAACAAACTGTAGCCATACAAGATATCGCTAAAAAACTGGCGATGCTGGATGTGCTTTGCTCATTGGCAAAAGTGTCTGCTGAAAATAATTATGTCCGACCAAAAATCATAAATCAAAAAGGGATCTGCATCAAAAAAGGGAGGCACCCGGTAGTAGAGCTGTTAGAAAAATCTTTCATCGCCAACGATGTCATGCTCAATGAGGGAGAGATGATTATCATCACCGGCCCGAACATGGCGGGCAAATCTACCATCATGCGACAGACTGCGTTGATAGTTTTAATGGCGCAGATGGGATGTTTTGTACCGGCAGAAGAAACTACGTTAGGGATTGTAGACCGGATATTTACACGCGTGGGAGCATACGACGACTTAAGTTCAGGGCAGTCTACTTTCATGGTAGAAATGCAGGAGACTGCTTCCATCCTGCACAATGCGACGGAAAACAGCCTGATAATTCTGGACGAAATAGGCCGGGGCACCAGCACTTTTGACGGCGTTTCCATCGCCTGGAGCGTAGCAGAATACATCTATAACCAAACTAAAGCCAAAACATTATTCGCCACGCATTACCATGTCATAAATAAATTAGCTGAAAAGTTCTCCCGAGTCAAGAATTATAATATTGCAGTTAAGGAACTGAACGGCGAGGTCATATTTTTACACCGATTGATAGAAGGGGGAACCGACCAGAGCCACGGCATTCACGTAGCTAAATTGGCAGGCCTTCCTTACGAAGTCATAGAGAGAGCTAAAGAAATCCAAAACAGTCTTGAAAAAGATGACCATATGATGCATAAGATGAAAGTCAAAAAGCTGGAAGAACAGCATAACCTGGATCGGTTTTAGGCCGATATCAGTAAATTTAACATCAATCTAAGACCATCAACAAGAATACATAACCTTTTTAAATAGTCCATTTAACCTTATGTCGATGCAAGTTAATCATGTGGGGATCATTCTTGACGGCAACCGGCGTTTTGCTAAAAAAATGCTCCAGGAACCTTGGAAGGGGCACGAACTTGGAGCGGAAAAAATTGAACAGCTGTTTGACTGGTGCAAAGAACTTGACATCAAAGAATTGACGCTGTATATATTTTCCATGCAGAATTTTAACCGTTCCAAAATGGAAGTGTCTTATTTAATGGATCTGTTCTGTAAATTTTTCAGCGGTGCAAATATCCGGAAAAAAATAAATAATAACAACATTGCCGTCCGTTTCATCGGAAGAACCGGCTTATTGCCGCAAAAAGTGCAGGAAATGATTAATAGATTAGAAGAAGAAACCAAACACCACGAAAGATTTAAAGTGAACTTTGCCATGGCTTACGGCGGAAGAGAAGAAATAATCGACGGCATCAAAAGATTGATTAAAGAAGGAAAGAAAGATGTTGACGAAAATACTTTCTCTCAGTATCTATACTTGCAAAATGAACCGGATTTGATAATCCGCACCGGCGGAGAAAAACGCACTTCCAACTTCTTGGTATGGCAGTCTTGGTACAGTGAATGGTTTTTTGTAGATAAATACTGGCCGGAATTTAAAAAGGAAGATTTAACGAAGATACTTGAAGAGTTTTCGCAGCGCCAAAGAAGGTTTGGGAAATAGATATTTTATCCACTCCAGCATATAAATCATTAAATAATGGTATTCTCCGCTTTTTCCTTATGTCCAAGATAGTGCTTCTTACTGAAGATTTAATCAACAAAATAGCTGCTGGGGAAGTTATTGAACGGCCGGCTTCAGTTGTCAAAGAGCTTATTGAAAATTCTTTAGACGCCGGAGCGACCAGAATGGTCATAGAACTGGAACAAAGCGGGAAAAAGAGAATTAAGGTATGCGATAACGGGGAAGGAATGGCGCCGGAAGATGCGAAAAAATCTCTTCTCCGGCACGCCACTAGTAAGATACGTTCAGCAGAAGATTTATTCAACATAAAAACTCTAGGTTTCAGGGGGGAAGCGTTAGCCAGCATCGCTGCTGTTTCAAAATTATCTCTTACCACTAAACAGAAAGAGCAGCTGGAAGGGTTCAATCTCGTAGTGGAAGGGGGCAATATTATCGCTTCAAACATATCAGCAGCAGAACAAGGAACAACTATTGACGTACAGAATATTTTCTTCAATACTCCTGCCAGAAATAAATTCCTTAAGACTGATGCCGTAGAATTGCGGCATTGTATCGATACTGTAACACATTACGCGTTAGCCAACCCTCAGACGGCGTTTAGATTAGTGCATGAAAATGCAATCTTAATCAATGCTCCCGCCCTGCACGACCAGCGCAGCACTATTGCCTCGATTTACGGGACGCAGACGGCAAAAGAACTGCTGGAAGTAAGATATGAAGATGAAAATGCTATAGTCGCCGGCTACATATCAAAACCTTACCAGGTACGGAATGATAAAAACCAGCAGGTATTGTTTGTGAACGGGAGATGGATACGGAATACGGATATCGTCAAGGCAGTATATGACGGATACCACTCCACCTTATTTGTCAGCAAGCATCCTGTTTTCGTGCTGCAGCTGCGGTTAGACCCGGAAAGAATCGACGTAAATGTCCATCCGCAGAAACAAGAGATAAAGATTGAGCAGAAAGAGCTGGTCTTAAATGCGGTTTCGGCAGCTATAAATAAAACACTTAAGGAAAACAGGCTGCTGCCGACGGTTGACATCAATGTCGAACAACAAGCCGCTTTTGGAGCTTTTAGAAATTCATTTGGAGATACATCAGCAAAAAAAGAAAGCAGGCCTGAAACTAAATACTTGTTTGAGCCCAGCACGCAGACCATGTTTACAGTCAACAAAGAAAACAACGGGCATCACGGCCAAAGCGGAGAAAATCGCGTAGCATCTTCAGAATCGCATTTAGAATCGTATGAAAGCAAACCGGCGGCAAAAGCAGTAGCAGAAGACAAATTTCCCCTCCTGAAACTTCTGGGCCAGATCCATAAAACCTATTTTGTCGCCGAAACTGAAGGCGGCTTATTCCACATCGATCAGCATGCGGCTCATGAAAGGGTCATGTATGAGCAGTTGATGAAACAATATACGGACGGAAAAGTGCAGATGCAGCGGCTGCTGGAAGGAGAATTGGTGGATGTTTCCCCGGGAGAAAAGGTCTTGCTTTTAGAACAAAAAGAAGAATTGGAAAAACTTGGTTTTACGATTGAATCTTTCGGCGGGGATTCGTTTGCTGTAAAAACCATCCCGTTAATATTCGGCAGGGTGCGGATAAAAGAACTTCTTCACGATATTCTGGCGCTGCTAGAGAATAAAAACAGCCTGGCGCAAAAAAAAGAAGAGATCATAACCCGGATGGCCTGCCGGGCCGCAGTAATGGCGGGAGATGCGCTTACTGTCCCGCAGATGGAAAAAATAATTGCTGATCTGGCAAAAACTGAACTGCCTTACACCTGCCCGCACGGCCGGCCGACAATCATAAAAGTAACTATAGACGAATTAGAAAAAAAATTCAGGAGGAAATGACTATGGTAGGAATTACATATGATAAATTCAATCCGGGCGAACCGTGCTGGATAGTGATAAATTCTACCCCGCGGGAATATTATTTGGGAGAATTTCTTGGCAATGTTCCCCGAGACAGCTATGCGCAGCACCGGGTAGCTCATAAATGGCATGATTTGCCGGTCAAAGCTGTCCGTGCGAAATTGATTGATTATCGTGTTGAAGTAAAAAATGAACTTGCTCTTCCTTTTTTCGGGGAACCGCTATGTGATTACGGAGTTCTTCCTTACCGGAACCATTCTGCCGGATTGGAAATGAAAATTGACTGGGAACGGATGACATGAAAGCAGCAGTTATCGGCGCAGGGATGATGGGCAGGGCGGCAGCATACGATCTAGTGCATAACCCGGAAGTAGAAAGAGTCAAAATCATAGATCAGAATCCGCAGTCTCTCGGTTCACTTAAAACGTTTCTTAATTCCAAAAAAGTTGAGCTGGATTTAAGGGATATAAAAAATAAAAGCGCCTCGAAATCTTTGCAGGGTTATGATTGTGCTATCAGCTGTGTGCCATACACATTTAATTATAAATTGGCAAAAGAAGCAATATCTGCCGGATGTAATTTTGTAGATTTAGGCGGCAATAACGGAGTTGTACAGCAGGAATTATCACTGCATGAAGAAGCACATAAACAAAACGTGTTGATTGTGCCCGACTGCGGACTTGCTCCAGGGTTAGTTTCTGTATTGACCAGAAGATTGATTGAAGAACTTGGAAATGCTGAATCTGTCCATCTTCGTGTAGGCGGCTTGCCGCAGAAACCGCAGCTACCGTTAAATTACGCCCTGGTCTTTTCGGTGCGGGGATTGGTAAACGAATATGTTGAACCGTGCGTCGCTTTGCGCGATGGAAAGAAAGTCATTATTCCGCCTATGCAGGAGATTGAAAGTTTGGAATTTCCGATCTACGGAAAACTTGAAGCATTCACCACTTCCGGAGGCATTTCCACTCTGCCGGATACATATCTGGGTAAAATAAGAAACTTAGATTATAAGACCATCCGTTATCCCGGCCATTGTGAAAAATATTTAGAGTTGCAGCAGCAGATCGGAGACCGGACGGCATTAGAAGATACGCTGCTGAAAATGCTTCCGAATGGAAAAGAAGACGTCATCTTATTGTGCGCGACCGGCGAAGGTAACGAAAAAAGCATTATTTATCAAATGATAGACCATTATGATCCTGAATCGGGATTGACTGCCATGATGCGCACTACCGCATTCCCTGCCGCTATCCTTGCGGCCATGATCGGAACGGGAAAAATTGATATCAAAGGAGCATACACACAAGAACATTTCGCTCCAGCGCAGGAAATCCTTGATGAATTGGCTAAACGAGGAATCATGATGGAAAAAAGTTTAGAAAACATTTAATAATCTGTTTTCTTTGCTTCTATCTAAATGATACTCATTAATCTCCTTATATTTACGGCAGCTTTAGCCTTACTTATCAAAGGTTCTGATTATTTTGTCAAAGCCGCTTCTGCGCTGGCTAGAAGATTAGGCGTTTCCGAGTTTATTATCGGCTTAACTTTTGTGGCCGTAGGAACATCCCTTCCGGAATTAGCTTCCTCCATCAGTGCTTCTTTTCTACAGCAGGACGAGATAATCATAGGCAATGTAGTTGGTTCTAATATTGCCAACATAGGACTAATCATGGGAATTGCCGCAATAATAGCTGCCATCAAAACTAGAAAAGATGCAGTTAAACTGGACGGATACTTGATGCTATTTTCTGCACTGTTGCTGATTCTATTTGCCCTGGATTTGGTGATCACCAGAGTTGAGGCTCTGGCTTTCCTGCTGTTCTACGGAAGCTACATCATCTATCTTTTTGACAAAAGCCAAGAATTAAAAAAAGAATATAATTTCAAAGAATATCTGTGGTATATCCTTAAATTCAAGACCCTCACGGGAGCAAAGAGGATAGTGGCTAGCTTGTTCAATGGATTTAACCATTCTATTACTGAAAAAAAACTGAAGACACTGCTGCTCAAAGATTTCATGCTTATGGCTATAAGCGGGACAGCAGTCATTGCCGGAGCTCATTTCACCATAGTAGAAGCTTCTCTCTTTGCAGAAATTTTGAGTATTCCCAAAGAAGTTATCGGGCTCATCTTAATCGCCATCGGAACTTCCCTGCCAGAGTTAAGTGTTTCCATAGCTGCGGCTCGTTTAGGAAGAGGACAGATTGCTATCGGCAATATTGTAGGCTCAAACATTGCCAATATTCTGCTGATTTTAGGTTCTGCTGCTTTGATAAGACCGGTTTCCTTTGGCTTAGAGGAACTTTATTTTGTACTGCCCGTTCTTATTTTCATAAGTCTGGCCTTATTGCTGCTTATGAAAAGATATAAGAAAATCACCCGCACTCACGGTATTATGTTAGTGGTGTTTTATTTGCTCTTCTTAGTCGTCCTTACCCAGTTCGTATATTAGAAAGCAATATTTAAATATTAAATAGGCTCTTAACCTTTTTCCAATAACAAAAGTGTTTTAATGATGAAATTCAAAACTTTTACTTTAGACCCTTTTCAGGAAGAAGCCATCAAAGCTATCGAGGATAACAATTCAGTAGTAGTCTCTGCTCCCACCGGTTCGGGAAAAACTCTCATCGCTGATTTCATCATCGAAAAGCATAAAGAAGATAACAAAAGAATAATCTATACCGCCCCGATAAAAGCGCTTTCCAACCAGAAATATAAGGATTTCTCCAAGGAATACGGTGAAAGCAAAGTGGGCCTGATGACCGGCGACATAGTCATCAATCCGCATGCGAAAATCCTAATCATGACTACTGAAATCTATCGCAACATGGTCGTCAGCAGGGATTCGGAGATAAAAGATATCGCTTATGTCATTTTCGACGAGATTCATTACATCAACGACATAGAACGCGGATATGTGTGGGAAGAATCGGTCATCTACAGCCCGGAAACTGTTCGTTTTTTATGTTTATCTGCGACTATCCCTAATGCGCAGGAATTCAGCAATTGGATCCAAGCCATCAAAAGACACACCGTCAAGACCGTAGTTTCAACCAAAAGATATGTTCCTTTAGAACACCTGTTCTATGATTACGAATTGGGCCTGACCACTTTAGAAAAGATACGTGAAGCCAGAAGCATCCCGCAATATCATCAGGCCATGCGGACTAGGAAAGGACCGAAAGATAAAACTCCAGAACCCAATCATCAGGAACTTATCAAGGAACTGGGAATGGAAAAAATGCCCGCTTTATTTTTTAGTTTCTCTCGGAAAGACTGCCAGATCAAAGCTAAAGAATTGGCAAAATTAAATTTATTTAAACGGAATCAGGAACTACTTACTTACATGAACAAAAAGCTTGAAGAAGTGCCCAGTGAAGTAAACAGATTAACTTCGACCATGCTATTAAAAGAAACCATCCAGCAGGGGATAGCATTCCATCATGCCGGGTTGCTGCCAGTCATCAAGGAAGTGGTGGAAGATCTGTTTGGCATGGGAAAAATAAATCTGCTGTACACTACCGAAACATTCGCCGTGGGCATCAACATGCCCGCTAAGACAGTCATATTCAACAGTTTGCGGAAGTATGACGGATATAATTTTAGGTACTTGAACAGCAAGGAATATTTCCAGATAGCCGGCCGCGCGGGCAGGAGAGGCATTGATACCCAGGGATACGCCATCAGCATGATTTTCCGGCCGACATTCAATTATGATGAACTCAAGAAAATAACTTATAAAGACGTAGAACCCATCAAATCGCAGTTTAAACTGTCCATAAATACGGTGCTGAATCTCATCAATCTGCACACGCCGAAAGATATCGAGATTATTTTACGTATGAGTTTCTATTCCTATCAGCAGTTTGGAGAAAATTATGCAAAAATTCCCACCAAAGTCCTGCTGTACAGATACAACAATATCGTAAAACTGCTTACGAAATACAATTATATTGAAAAAGGGGCGCTTACGGTCAAAGGACATTTCTCTTCCCATATATTTGCCGACGAGATTACCATGGGGGAGATCTTCGCTACCGAGGTAGTGGATAAATTAGATGAATATCAAATACTGTTGCTGTTATGCGCTTTAGCGTATGAAGCGCGCATCGGACACGAGTTTAAAGAAATTTATAAGAATGAACAATTAAGCAACCTTATCCAAACCTTGCGAGATAACCAATATCTGTTCAGAGAAGATAAATTTGAAAATATGCGCATCATAACTGCTCTCATTTATCCAATTTATCACGGCAAGACTTTCTTTGAAGTGCTGAAACTGACCAATCTTTTAGAAGGGGATCTAATCAGGTTATACGCCCAGATACTTGACCGCATCGGGCAGATACGCAAAGCATCCACTGATTTTAAAGTATTGAATAAGATGAACAACTGCAAAGAGATCATAGAACGTTCTTTAGAAGGGATATATCTGGTTTAGGTTATCCGTTAAGGATCCTTGAAGGTGCATGATAGGTTAAATCTCCTTTCATCCGGAGCTGGAAGGTTTTATGATGATAATCATAGAATTTCTGTTTTGTTCCGTAAGCTGAATATTCCAACCAGGCATTTTCATAATCTTTGGCGGTTTTCTTTTTGGGTAAAGCACCATTATCTAAGTATCCATTTATATCTTCAAAAATCCAGGGATTACCTACTGCTGCTCTGGCGATCATCACTGCCGAACAACCCATATCAAGTAATTTCTTTGCGCTTTTGCCGTCGGTTACAAAGCCATTTCCCACTACCGGAATGGCAGCATGATCAATTATCTCCTGAAGCGCAGCATGGTCAACCGGATCCTGTGAAGATTCCAGGGCCGTTTTAGGATGCACAGTTATGTAATCCAATCCCGCGCTGTTGGCTGCTTCGATGACCCGGAGGTAAATCTTATTTTTCTTGTCGGCATTGTTCAGGCCAAGCCTGATCTTTATACCGCAGGGATGAGGAGAATGCTTTTTTAATACAGTTAACAGTTCAGTCATTCTTTGACTGCGTTTAAGTAAAGCCGGACCATTGCCTGACCTGATGACTTCCGGTGAGGGACAGCCAAAATTCAGGTCAACTACGGAAAGGTTGGGGAATTTGTGTATCGATTCCAATGCTTTTTTTAGAGTGAGTGGTTTACTGGCTAGGAGCTGGATTCCAGTAGGTATGTTTGGGTCGTAGCTGTCTATCAGCTCTAAAGAAGCCTTGTTCTTTCTGACGATCGCATCTGCGTAAAGCATCTCGATGAAAGTCAATGATGCGCCATGGCCGTGGCAAAGTTTTCTGAAACCAAAATCGGAGACACTTTCCATAGGAGAGAGCCAGAGCCTGCCGAAAGGGAATTTCATGTTGGATGTATATAAGGTAAGGATAAAAAGGTATTGGAAAGTAGAGCCACTACCCACAGTTAGCATATCATAAAAATGCGTGAAACCGTCTCACCTCGTCCTAAAGGACGAGGTTTGAAAAGAGACGGTTTCTAAACTACGCATTTTTAGGATGCCAAAAATGTCGCCCTAAAGGGCGGGGTTTTAAACCCGCGACATTTTTGTGCATAATAATCGATAAGCAGATTAATGAAACTTTAAAAAAAGATAAAACTTTTAGGAAAACAATAATTGCAAAATTCATATGAGAAAATCTTCTTACTACCTACAACAATCTCTCCCTAACCTCACTAACGACATCCTTAACAAATTTCTCTACAGCAACATCAAACTTAACTTCCCCACCTCTATCTCGTACCGCCAGCACTTTCTTCTCTACTTCCTTATCACCGACAGTTACAATATACCCTACTTTCTCCATCTGCGCATCCCGTACTTTCTTGCCAATCGATTCCATCCGGTCATCTAATTCAACTCTAATACCAAAGTCTTTCAATCTCTTAACCACTTCTGCAGCAAAAACATTATTCCTGTCCGTAACCGTAACTACTTTAACTTGTACCGGCGACAACCAAAGTGGAAACTTCCCTGCAAAATGTTCAATCAATACGCTCATGAACCGTTCCAACGACCCGGAAATAGCCCGATGTATAACTACCGGCCTTTCTTTCTTGCTCTCTTCGTTAATATACGACAGATCAAAACGCTGAGGCAGATTAAAATCACATTGGATAGTAGCTAACTGCCACTCACGACCCAGAGAATCCTTAAACAGGAAATCCAATTTAGGCCCGTAAAATGCGGCTTCACCTAGAACTTTACGATAAGGCAATTTATTTTCTTTCGCAGCTTCTTCAAGCGCTTCCTCCGCTATCCCCCATACATCATCAGAACCCAGATACTTAGACTTATCCTCTCCACGAACAGAAAGAGAAACCCAATAATCCTTATCCATGCCTAAAGTAGAATAAAATTTACGAATCATAGAAACAATAGTAGCCACTTCCGGTTTTATCTGCGAAATACGGCAGAACAAATGCCCGTCATCCTGTGTAATCGCTCTAACCCTGCTCAATCCAATCAGCTGCCCGGATTTCTCATCCCTATAGATAGTAGCCGGCTCAAAGAACCGTACTGGCAAATCCCGGTAAGAATAAGAAAAGGCGCCATAGATCTGCATATGGTGGGGGCAGTTCATCGGTTTTAAAATAAAATTGTCGGTCTTTCCTTTCACTTTAAACAATTCATCGCCGAACTTATCCCAATGCCCGGAAGTTTTATACAGCTGTTCCTTCGCTATATGCGGAGTCCATACTTTCTGATAACCTTTATCCTTATGCAACGACCATAAGAAATCAAGAATTTCTTCTCTGATAATCATCCCTTTCGGCGCTAACAAAGGCAATCCCGGACCTACTAATTCTGAAGTCACAAATAATCCCATCTCTTTGCCGATTTTTAAATGCGAACGTAGTTCTGCCTCTTCCCTTTTTTTAACAAAATCATTTAATTTCTGTTCTGCATCAAAAGCTGCGCAATAGACTCTTACTAACTGCGCGTTAGCTGCATTATTTTTCCAATAGACTTTAGACTGAGACAACAATTTCAATGTTTTTACGTTGCCCGTGGAAACATAAGGGTCTTTGAACAAGGGAATGATTTTTAACCCGTCAAACGTATAAGCGGCTGCATCTTTCCCTAAATCTTCTATGATGCTTCTTTGCAGCGGCAGAGTGATGTCCTGCAATGGAATTTTTGCTACTACTGATTTCTTTTTTAATAACAGTCCTGCTTCTTTTTCAACTTTAATTAAATCATCGTTGCTTAATTCCACATTGGCGATATCGACATAAGCATGCTGCTGATAAAATCCGCTGCCGGCAATCTCTGCTTTCAAAAACATATTCTTGACTGCTTCCCCCGCGACCAAAGCGCCGGTAAGCAATACTTTTTCATCTGCGTTTAATTTTCTGCCGTCAAACGCAAACGGCTCGTCTTTCCCTTCTTTCTTCAGCGGCAAGGCTTCCTCCGGGCCGAACTGCCGGCTTAATTCTGATAAAGGATGCCCTTTACATGAAATGTTGAAACTTTTGTACCAGCCGAAAGGAGCTCTGAACACAGAATAATTCTGAGATTTCAACTCCCGTTCTGCTGATTTCATCAAATCTTCCGCAAATTTCGGATCGGACAACGCAGAACTTAAATGAGCATAAGGATACAGCACGATGGTTTTAGCATTTACCTGCTGGACGATGGTCTTGATCTCATGAAGATATTTTTCTAAAACCAACCGAAGATTCTGTTCGTCTCTTTTTTCAACGGCGGTAAAGACCACCAAACATTCTTCCGCTCTCTGCTTATTTCCTTTTGCCACGCCCTCTTCTGCTGCGGAAAACGCTTTCTTTTTAGCTTCAAATTCAATGAAGTCTGCATGGATGCATAAGATTTTCATTTAAATAAGAAAAAACCCACCATTATTAAAATGTTGCTATCAGATAACACTTTGAGATAACAAAAAGATATCAACATTTCTCTACGATTATCGCCTTGTCATCAAAGTATAAAAGCGCATAAGTCTTATTGCCGGTAAGTTTCGCTTCTATCCTTCCCCTGACTTTCCAATATTCTTTCGGCTCTATCGGAAACCGCAGAATCACTTTCCCAGCTTTATGTTTCTTCAGCGCCGCAATAATCTCATGCTCATCCTGCCCGCAGATGTCCACTACCTTAAATGAATTCTTAAAGAAAGGGCTGTTTATTTTCCCTTCGCTGGTGAAAAAGGTCGCTTTTCCAGAAAAATATAACGCGGTTTTTGTTCTATTTGATAATTCTGCTGATAATCCCGCTTTCACTGCCGCCGTATCTGCTTCATAGAGATACGCGCCAAGCTCTTCTGTCTCTTCTAAAGTTGCCTCTTCATCAGAACATAATCGATCATTCCCCGGCAGTATCACTGCGCTTCTGTTGCATTTATGCAGCCCATTGAAATAAAGTGTCAGCCGGTTCAACTGCCCGCCGACAGAAAGATATTCCTTCTCGCAGTCAAAAGGGATTTCCGTCATCTGCGGAGGAAATTCGATGGCGATATTTTCGGTAATCGCAGAATATTTCTTCAGCAGTTCTGGAATGCTGGGCCTGATGGTCCCAACAGATCTTTTGCTTTCCTCCGGCAGCCGTTCCGGATCGCAAAAAACAATTTCGACATCTTTCAGTTGTTTCAGGACTTTGTCGCTCAGCACATCTCCAGCGATAAACTCAATATTGCTGATGCCTAACGCTTTAGCATTCTTTTTTGCAGATTCAATCTTTTCCGTATCGATCTCTACTGCATACACTTTTCCGCACTTTTTTGCGAAAGCAAACGCCTGAAATCCTATGCCGCAGCCCAGATCAGCTATGACTTTGCATCTAAGCCGTTCAGCCCGGTAATCTGCTACCGCTTCAGGCGTAGCCCAGCGGATGTCCTCATCACTAAAATGTAATTTTACCGCTTCCGGATGCTTTGATAGAGCTTTTTTGGTAACAACCATTAAAATCATCAACAAAAGCTCCTTTTTAACTCTTTCTGAATGAAAATTCCCCTGCCGATTTGCACTAAGAAAACATTTAACCACCGAAATAAATAAAAAACTTCTTAAACCAATATTCTTTTCTAAGCTATAATGCGGAAGAAAGATAAAATCCTGGTTTTCGGCGCACATTCTGATGATTTCGTAATCGGCGCAGGAGGCACCATTGCAAATTATGCCGGTAAAGGGAATAAAGTGCAAGCCGTAGTTTTTTCTTATGGTGAATCGTCCCACCCCTGGCTAAAAATTAAAGTTGTACAAAAAATGCGTTCCAAGGAAACGTTTGAAGCCTGTAAACTGTTAAGATGCAAAGCTAAATTTTTTTACCTGAAAGAAGGAAGATTCATGGAAGATTACCTGCAAAAAAGGCTTAAAGCGGAATTCGTCCGGCTGATTGAAAAATACCAGCCAACAAAAATATTCACCCACAGCAGCGAAGATCCCCATCCTGACCACAAAGCGGTGCATGAAATCACTCTGCAAGTATATGAAGAGCTGAGCATAAAACCGGAATTATACATTTATTCCATCTGGAATCCGGTTTCCTTTAAAACCAACTATCCTTCATTATATGTTGATATCAGCAAAACATTCCCACTAAAGATGAAAGCTCTCTGGAAATTCAAAAGCCAAAAAGTGCATATTATTTATCCGGTATTCCTGCTTATTTATAAAGCTGTCAAGGACGGCATCAAAATGCGTAAACGTTATGGGGAGCATTTTTTCAGGATAAAATGAGCTATAAACCAAAACTGCTTATTGTAGCGGACACTTATTACCCTAAGGTAGACGGCACACTCAAATTCATAGAAGAATTCCTTAAGCGCTCCCAAGACAGTTTTGAGGTATCTTTATTGGTGCCTTATTACGGTATAAAAAAAGGAAAAAATGTGATTTACCTTGACGTTTCCCGCATCTGGAAAATTTCCGGATATTCAAACTTAAGGCTTACTTTCAAAAATTTCAGGAAACTTAAGAAAACTATCCGAGAGGCGGACATCGTCTTCATCCAGGGTCCGGCAATTATCAGTTATCTGAGTATCTATTACGCAGAAAAGTACGGCAAAAAAACCATTTTTTACACTCACACCATTTCCTGGGAATTGTTTGAAAAATTCTTTCCGGCCATTTTTAAAAAACTATTTTTCCGCCTTATTAAAAAGATGTCTATAGCTCTTTACAACCGCTGCAATGAGATTCTTGTCCCTTACCATGAACTTAAACAAAACCTGCTGGAAGAAGGCGTTACCACAGAAATAAATACTGCCCGGCTGGGCGTGGACATAGAAGTATTCACTCCGCCGCCGGATAAGAGATTGAGCAAAAACAAACTTCACATCGATGCTGAAAAAAAAGTAATAGGTTACGTGGGGAGGATTTCCAAGGAAAAAAACACCCATTTGCTGCTGGAAGCTTTCCGGAAACTGGAAGAGCAGGAAAATATCTTATTATTGATGGTCGGTGATGGCACCGAGAAACAGGTTAAAGAATTTAAGGAAATAAAGAATTGCAAAGTTACTGGATTTGTGCCTAATGTCCAGGATTACTTGAAAGCCATGGATATTTTTGTCATGCCCAGCTTGACCGAAACTACTTCTTTAGCCACTTTAGAAGCCATGGCTTGCGGACTGCCGGTCATTGCTACAAAAGTAGGATACATCAAGAATTATCTGGTGAAAAACCACAACGGTATCTTTTTCCCCCGCAACAGCTGCTCGGTACTATCGCTAAAAATTTCCCAGCTGCTTAAAGATAAAAAATTTCGGGAAGAGCTGGGGCAGAATGCCAGAAAAACAGTCACTTACGGTTTCTCATGGGAAAGATCCATCAATAAAATAAAACGATTATTGCTTAAACAGTATTATGGATGAATGAACGCCGTTTAAAATGTGTTTTGTCAAAAAGATAAATCGACCGCCACCAGTCAATAGAACACTGAAAATTTACCTTGTAAATTTTGGTGTGCCAAAAACGCGAAGCATTTTTCAGCATGGTGGAATTCTCAGCGTTTAAACAACTAAACTAAATCATAATGTTAAAACAACATATATGCCATCAGCAAAATCTTTAAAAAGGGAAATAAAAAATTCAAGGAGTATGGAGAATTATGTGTTTGACGAAGATTCAGACAGCACTGAAAAAGTAGTGGAAGATGGCTTGGAATCATCTGAGGAAGGATTTATGCGCGGTTACTCCGATGATGAGGAAAGTAAAGAGTGTGCTGAATGCGGGTCTGCGATCAATGAAGAAAATAAAGTAGAAAAAGAGCTCGAAGGGGAAAAGATAGCGTTTTGTTCACAAACTTGTGCAGAAGAGTTTGTTGAAAATTTATAAAAAGAGTTTATTTTTGCAAAGCTTTCTCTATTTTCCTAAGAGGCCAGGTGTTAAGTAGATGATTCTGTTGAATCCATCCCCTTCGCGCCATATTTACGCCAAGAAAATAATTGGATAGGTGGGAAATGTCATGGCCATCAGTGCTTAGAGCGAACTTACAGCCGACATCACGGCTAACTTTAATGTTCTCTCCCGGCAGATCCATTCTTTTCGGAGAACTATTGATTTCTAAAAAAACATCCCTTGCTTTTGCCGTTTCAAATATTTTTCCCAGGTCTAATGCTAACGGCTCCCGCTCTCCTAACAGCCGATCCAACGGATGACCAAGGATATTTACCGGATAATTACTTAACGCATCGCATACCCGCTGGGTCATGTCTTGCGAACTCATCTTAAGCGCCAGATGAACAGAAGCTACAACCACATCCAATTCTTTCAATTTTTTTGCCGGAAGAGGGAGAGTTCCGTCTTTTGATATATCTATTTCCACGCCGGAAAAAACTTTTAGGCCTACTTTCTTCTGTATTTTGCCTATTTCCTGCAAATAATGGCGCAGCCGCTTCTCATTTAAAGGATTAGTTATCCCTATCGAGCCGAAATGGTCATTGAAAGATATGAATTTAAGCTTAAGTTCTTCCGCTTTTCGAGCCATCTCCAACAATGAATTATTTCCATCGCTCCATGCGCTGTGGTTGTGAAATACGCCGTGAATGTCTTTAGCGGCAACCAACTTAGGTAATGCACCCTGCCTGGCAGCCCCGATCTCCCCGCGATTCTCCCGCAATTCCGGCTCCATATAATGCAATCCCAACTTTTGGTAAATTTCCCGTTCGGTTCTTCCGGCGACCCATTTCTTCCCCTTCGCCGAAAACAAACCATATTCATTTAAAGTATAACCTTGTTTCAAGGACAATTTCCGCAATTCTATATTATGCTCCTTACTACCGATGAAATACAATAAAGCGGACCCGAATTCCTTTTTCTGAACCACCCGCAGATCAATCTGCATATTATTGCCAAGACGCACCGAACTTTTAGTAGTTCCTTTAGCCAATACGTCCTTTACATCTTTCATTCGTGTAAAGATATCCATCACTTTCTCTGGTTGGGATGAAACCGCTAAAAAATCTAAATCGCCGATGGTTTCTTTCCTTCTCCGGTAAGAGCCGGCTACTTCCACCTTTTCGACGAAATCGTGCCGGCTGAGAAACTTTGAAATCTCTTCGACTACCGGCATCGCGTGGATATACAAAAAGCGTGAAGGCCTCTTCTTGAGCAGTTCGATACCCTGCAGCAAGGTTTGTTCAGTTTTCTCACCGAACCCGGACAATTTACTTACTTTATGCTGCCGAAGGACTTTTTCCAAGCTGTCGAGGTCCTTAACACCCAATTTTTTATACAGGACTTTGATCTTTTTCGGGCCTAAACCGGGGACCCCATTCAATTGTTCAATATCAATCTTCACTTCCTTTTTCAATCTCTCATAATACTTCAATTTCCCGGTATCGATGATTTCTGTAATCTTTTCCGCGATATGCTTCCCGATGCCAGGTATTTCCTCCAATTCCCCGCGTTGGCAAATCTCTTCGATGTCTTCTGACAAAGATTCAATGGATTGCGCCGCCCGGCGATATGCGGCCGGCTTGAATTCAACATCCTGCAATTCCAAGATGTCAGCAATATTATTCAGAATTCGGGCAATTTCTAAGTTTTTCATCCTCGCCTCTTTTTGACTGATAGAAAGAATTTCAGCTTTATAAAATCTGCTTTTTCCATCAGTGCAAGAAAAGTGAAAACTATCACTTTTCTGCACAACAATGAAGTGGTTTCTTCATTGTTTGTGTATTAACTGGTTGTGTACCGCAATCACTTTGTCGATGGAAAAAGCAGAGCAAGAAACAAACAAGGTTTGTTTCTTTGATATTTAGGAAAGTAGATATTTTAAGATCACTTCAACCGTGGAATCCACGCTTCTTTCTCCGGAAACCGTAACATCAGCATATCTTTCGTATAAAGGTTTTCTTTCCGCGAAGACTTCTTCTGCACTTCCGCCTACAATGCCCCGGGCGGGTTCCCGGGAGATGCGTTCCTTGATGACCGGAAGAGGGACGTCAAGATAGATTAGCGTGGAATTTTCTCTCAGGAATTCTATCGCCTTTTCCATGTAGACGATGCTGCCGCCGGGAGAGATGACGGCGTTGTAAGGCTTTAAGCTGAGAACGGTCATTTCCTCTAGTTGTAAGAATTTTTCATCTCCCAGCCGGTCAAGGATCCTCTGCACGGGCTGGCCTTCGTTCTTCTCCATAAGCCTGTCGATGTCAATGAAGGAATAATCCAGCCGTCCAGCAAGTTCTTTTCCGACTGTACTTTTCCCGGATCCCGGCATTCCTACGAGGGTTAGGTTCATTATTGAATCTAGGGCATTTAGATTTATTAAGGTTTGTGGACATACCAGCTTAAAACTTCCTTGGAACAACCCGTATATATCCAAAATTTCCTAACTTCAGGATATAAAGAGTTATAGATCAAACAGTTTCATTTGATTTGGGTTTTCAATCCTTACCAGATTGAAATCACTTGTACAGGGATAGAAATCGTCATAAATTGGACGGGCATAGGGATCTTCATAACCTTGAATTTCCATCGTCTCGCCGTTTTGAAGTTTTATCCACACTCTTTGCATCACACCACTCATCTCATAATGATATTCCGCTCTGACCACTTCTCCGATATCTCCTTTATTGAATCTTATTCCATCACGGGATTTTCCATTGACCATCGATTGAGTGACATACTTTAATCCTTGAGGGATTAATTTCGCCATCTCCTCTACGGGAAGATCATAATCCACAGGCACGGATTCTAATTCAGACCTATCCATGAAATAGCATTTTTGATAAGAAGTAGTCAATCACTCGCGACCACCCTCGGTCAATAGACCGAGGGCACAAGAAATTAAACACAAGGAAAAAAAACAATTTCTTTCCCGTGCAGAAAAGTGATAGTTTTCACTTTTCTTGCAAAGATTTAATTTCTGTGCAGAAATGAGATTGTTTTCTCATTTCTTGCATGCTCACCTTCGGCTCTGGTCGCTCGTTCGGACCCTGCTTATTCCAAGCGATGATACTCTTGTAGCTTGACCACTGGTGAATATGCACAATAAAGAAACTACTTTATTGGCACAAGAAGGCTCTTCCTTCTGTGCAGAAAGCTTTGCTTTCTTGCATCCCAGAAGCTTTGCTTCTCAGGACACCAGCGGAATAAGCAGATTTAAAATTTGCTGTAAGCAAGCCAAAATTCCAAAGATTTTTTAAATCTGCACCCCATTCCAAGCTTATGGACTGGAATAAGCTTCAGTATAAATGGCAGAAGCAATGGGCGGATGCTGGATTAGGCAAAGCAATTGCCAATAAAAACAAAGATAAATTCTTCATGATTTTCGCTTACCCCGGCATTTCAGGGTTTTTACACGTCGGCCATATGCGCGGTTTTTCTTACACCGATGCCATCTGCAGATATGAACGGTTGAAAGGAAAAGAAGTTCTGTTTCCAGTAGGGACGCACGCTTCCGGAAACCAGGCCATTTCCTTCGCTAACAAAGTTAAGAACAACGATGAGGACTGGATAAAATACCTGCTCAATAATGGATGCCCTAAGAATAAAATAAAGGAGCTGTCGACCCCGGAAAAAATCATTGAATATTTTAATCAGGTATATGTCAATGACTATTGGAAAAAATTTGGGTTCATCTGCGACTGGGATAGATTTATCTGCACAACTTATCCAGATTACGAAAAATTCATCCAGTGGCAGTTCAAGAAATTGCAACAGCACGACCTGCTGGTGCAAAAACCATATTTTGCCACCGCCTGTGTAGTCCACGGCCCGGTTGCGGTAGATCCATCAGAGACGGATATTTCAAAAGGAGGGAATGCGGAAAAGAATGAATACACGCTATTAAAATTTAAATTAGGAGATGATTATCTGGTTGCCGCAACTTTACGGCCGGAAACTGTTTTTGGACAAACTAACCTTTGGATCAATCCGGAAATACAATATGTCCGCGTGGAAGTAGAAGACGAGACCTGGATATTGAGCCGGGAAGCGGCAGAGAAACTTCAGCATCAGAAAGATGATGTGCTGCTGAAGGAAGATGTCGATGCAAGCAAACTTCTGGGAAAATATGCAGCCGCAGCAGGCATTGAACGGGAGATAATCATACTTCCTGCAACTTTTGTAAATCCTCATGTTGGTACGGGCATTGTTACCAGCGTACCAAGCGATGCGCCTTACGACTACGTAGCATTAAGGACTCTTCAGGAAAATGAACCATTATGCAAAGCGTACGGCCTGAATCCGAAAGAAATCAAAAAAGTGGGGCTTTATCCCATCATAAAAACTAAAGGATACCAAGAATTTCCCGCTAAAGAAATTGTTGAGAAGTACAATATCAAATCACTTAGCGATCCAAAATTAGAAGATGCTACCAAGGAAGTGTATAAAGCAGGACATCATTCTGGCGTCATGACTGCCCTATGCGGAAAATATGCCGGAAAGAGCGTTGAGGAAGCGAAGGAACTGGTCAAAGCGGAACTTATTGAATCCGGCAAAGGCGACGTCTTCCACGATCTAAATGAAGAAGTGGTCTGCCGCTGCGGAAACAAAGTAGTCATCAAGCGAATCGACGACCAATGGTTTATACGCTATTCTGACGCTGAATTGACACGAAAAAGCAAAGAGCACATTGACAGCATGAATATTTATCCGCGGGAGTATAAAGAAAATCTTCCTTCCGTCTTGGACTGGTTCAGCGACAGGGCCTGCACACGCTTAGGCAACTGGATGGGCAGCAGTTTTCCATTTGATGAGCAGTGGACGGTAGAACCGATCAGCGATTCAACATTGTATCCGGCATATTATATTGTTTCCAGCTTCGTCAACAACGGCACTATAAATTTGCATGACTTAACTGAAGAATTCTTTGATTACGTCTTTCTAGGGCAGGGAGAGGGAAAGAAAAAATGGGAGCCCATCCGTAAAGAATTTGAATATTTTTATCCGCTAGACCTCAATTTAGGCGGAAAAGAACACCAGACCGTACATTTCCCAGTCTTTATCATGAACCACGTCGGAATTCTCCCGCAGGATAAATGGCCGAAAGGAATTCTGGTCAATTGGTGGGTTACCGGCAAAGAAGGAAAGATTTCAAAGAGCAAAGGCGGCGCAGAACCGATCCCGCAAGCCATAGAAAAATACGGCGCTGATGCCATGCGTTTATATTACGCACACATAGGATCTCCGCACGTCGATGTCGTGTGGGCTGAAGAGCCGGTATTGAATTATAAAAAAGCATTGGAAAGAATCCACGCCCTCGTCGAAGAGCTGCGAAAAGTCGATGGAAAGAAAAAGTCTATCGACCATTGGCTATTATCACGGACGCATGAACATATTAAGGAATGCAACCGCACCATGGAAACTTATAACCTGCGTGAATTGGCGTCAATAGTATATTATGCCATGTATGATGATTTAAAATGGTACCTGCGCCGTGGCGGAGAAAACAGAAAAGTGGTATTAGATATCCTGGACGTGTGGGTGAAAGTGATGAACCCCATCACTCCGCATCTCAGCGAAGAATTGAATAATTCTAAAGAATTGGTTTCTTCATCGCTGTGGCCGACAGCAGATGAAGAAAAAATCAGCCGGAAAGCTGAAGCTGGTGAAGAATTGGTCAAAACGGCCATGGAAGGAATGCGTAATGTCCTGTCGTTAGCAAAATTAGTCAAACCGACAAAATTCACTATTTTTGTAGCTGAAAAATGGCTGTATGGATTGGTCGCCATGATTGCGAAAGAGATCAACGTTACCAGAAATACCGGCGAGATAATGAAAAGGGTGCTGGGAGAGGAAGAGATGAAAGCCAAAGGAAAAGATATCAGCAGGATTGTAGTCAGTTTAGTGAAAGATGTCACTAAGATTCCTTCTTTTGTTACTTCCCAGGGAGATGAATCTGCCGTATTATTTGAAGCTAAAAAGTCGCTGGAAAAAGAATTTAACTGTGATGTCAAAATCATCTGCGCCGAGGACAGCGATCATCCTAAGGCTAGATCGGCCCTGCCGGGAAAAGTGGGTATTTTAGTAGAGTAGAGAAGTAAAATAAAGTAGTAAAGAGCAAGAGAATATAGGATAATGAGGATAATAATGATAATAATCCATAAGATATCCGGTGGAAAAAATAATGGTCCTAAAAATAATATTTAAAGTTTTAATGGTGCTTTGGCTGCTGATTGGCGTATTCATAATTTACTGGACCGGATATTGGTATTACCAGATGCATACCATAAATAATTTAGCGGTCATCGTGATGGCAGTCTTGTTTGGTTCAGGGATTTATATGTTAGCGATATATGTCCCCGTGACCATCATACTGGCGATAATCTATTTCATACTGAAGAAAAAGAAAAAAATATGAAACGGACACAATTACGAAACAAAGAGGCCGAGAAGATATTAGAAGAGTATAAAATAGAGATAAGTAAAAAGGACCAGGTAGAAATTATTGAAGACAAATACAAAATTATCTTGATCAACCGGAAACCGGCCTTTTTTTATTGCGATAATAAACCAGCCCCCGCGCTGAAATATCTGCAGGAGCACACTATTGTCAAGATAATTACCGTAGATATGGGTGCAGTAAGATTCGTGGTCAATGGCGCGGACATAATGCGCCCGGGAATAGTCGAAATACAAGCAGGGATAGAGAAAGACGATTTTGTTGCAGTCGTGGATAAAAATAATAAAAAACCGTTAGCAGTGGGGATTGCTCTTTATAGCAGTGAAGAAATGAGAGTTATGGCTTCTGGAAAAGTTATCAAAAATATCCATTATGTCGGTGATGAGTTGTGGCGGATGGAGTTCTGAGATAATTTGCATGATTACCAACAAAAACAAAATTCTGTCTGAAAAAGAAATAGTGTGCAAGACTTTCTTTTCTCAGGTGCGCGGCCTGATGTTCCGGAAAAAGCAGAACCTGATCATGATTTTCGGCAAAGAAAAAAAAAAATCCCTGCATATGTTCTTTGTATTCTACCCGATAGACGTTTTATTGTTGAATGAAAACGGGGAAATAGTTGAGATTAAAAGAAATCTTAGGCCGTTTACATTCTGGAGCTCTAAAGAGAAAGGGAAATATGTGGTGGAATTGGCTTTTCCGGGAGGGTATAAAG
>CAYHXT010000003.1:0-36328 GCA_964360675.1 uncultured Methanosarcinales archaeon | reverse complement strand
TTGTTATCGAAACAGTAAAATTTACCTTTTGGGAGACGAATGTGAATTCCTCCCCTATCCGATGTTCAGCAGTGGGCGGATTGAATTGCGGCAGTTGTGAACCCATATACATTGCAAGTGCGAAAAACAGAACTAGAGCTATGATGAACTTCAGCCATTTAGCTATTTTCAAAAATTTTTGCGGTAAAACCAAAAACGCTGAGAGAACAATAAATAGCGCCCCCACTGCATAAATGCCCATGAGCAGGACTATTAATCCCATTAAAACTATAAACACTGCATAAACGATATTAATTATGGTGAAAAAACCCACTTCTTTTTTTTCTTTAGTTCCTCTTTCTTTCATAAATTAGCTCCTTAATGAAGTATTCTTCCGAAGTTTATATAGTTTTCATTTGAGGACCTAATTTGATAGTCTAATTGAACCACTTTCTGAACCAGTTGGTTATCTTTTCAAAGAATCCGGTTTCTTCATTTGTTCCAATATTGGATCCTCTTTCTTCGCTCTCATCCGCCATTTTCTCCCCGCCATTTAATTCTTCTTTTATTTCTTCTCTTTCTTCTAAATCATCAGTACAACCGCTGGGAGGACAACAATCATCTGGACAATTTTCATGGGTTTCTTTAGGGGATTCGCAGAGGCCATTTCCGCAAGTTGCTTTTTCTCCGGTTCTACCTGAACTTCCATCTCCACCCCCTATTGATTCTCCCGGACGTTCAATATCTGTTCCCATCATGCCCAAATAATTCTCGAATGGTTCCGGCTGGATTATCTCCGGGCATTGGATTTTATCCGGACTTACACTTTCCCCTTCAAAGAAATATTCCCTCGGCCCCGTTCCGGCAACAATATATTCGCCATTGAAATCAATTTTGGTTACCCAAGTATTAGCTTCATAACTCCATAGCGGCTTATTGCTGTTTTTAGAAAAAAGATAAACTTTTTTAGTTGTCCCACCCGCCGCCAATAAACTGCCATCAGAATTAAGCTTTACATCTCCCATTTGCACGAATCTTCCGGACTCAGTAAATTTCCATAGCGGTTTATTATTATTTTTTGAGAAGAGATAAATATGGCCGATAGATGTTCCAGTAGCAAGATAATTCCCATCGGCAGAAATAGAAACCGCTCTGGCCGTGCTGTCATCCGGAGAAGAAAAGCTCCAAAGTTTCTTCCCTAGGTTATTAAATAAAAAAAGAATTTCTTTTCCCTGCTGATGGTCTGCAGAATAGGCAATTAAGCTTCCATCATCGGAAATCGCTGATTTGTGTACTGGAGAATCTATAGTCAGGGGTTCGCTTCTCGATAATAATTCTCCCTTCCCGGAAAATAAATATGCTCTTCTATCTGGGCAGCCGGTAGTAGCTGCGACATACTTTCCGTCTGGAGTAACATCTGGCTGATAAAAATTTCCGGATTGTTCATATCCTGGATGAGAAGCCCGGTATTCTCCTAATTTATTTCCATCTTTATCGAAAATAAAGATTTTATCTCCTTTTGGCCCTGCATTACCCGTACCGGCAGCAATTACCTTTCCGTCATCGGACATATCAAGACCGATTGATCCGGATTCAATATTTGCGGCCCATAAAGGTTTATTGTTTTCTTTCTTAAAAAAGTAAAGAGTGCCATCTAACTCTCCGGCGATATAACCGCCGTCAGCAGAGATAGCTACCCCATGAGAATTACCAAAAACAATGGAAGGTATTTCGCATTGCTTGCAAAAAGACCACAAGGGTTTATTACTGTCTTTAGAGAATAAATAAATGTAAAAATCAGTTACGGCAGCAATATAATTTCCGTCTTTAGAAATAGCTACCCCCTCTACCCAATCCTTTCCAGTTTCGTAACTCCAAACTTCTTTTCCATTTTTATCCAATAAGATAATTTCATTATTATCTAATTTTTCTGAAAACAAAACCGGCCCGTTATCCGGGCTGTCAATCATACTTCCCCGCACTTTTCCAACCCCATTACTCGCTTCGTAATAATAAAAATTAGTGCTTCCGGAGTTAGGAACATAGTTGAAGACATAAGTAGCTCCGCTTTTAGGTTCGCCTTTTAACCAGTTCATATCGTGCCATTGGCCATTAAGATTTATTCTCATATATTCTGGTTCACGTCCTTTTTCGTCTTTATAGACCGCAAAATAGGTATAGTTTGTGCAAGTAACGCCCCAAGAAGGATATACATCAGAATTAACAATTACGGGAGCATCTACGGTTTCGGCAGTAGTTAGTTTTGGCACCATTTCCGTTGTTTTTTCTTCAGCAAAAACAAGGGCGGACAAACCTATTAAAATCATCAGAATCAAAATTGCCTTTTTCATCTTGTATCTCTTTTTTACGAATATGATTGCTATCAAACCACCATTTTATTATTTAAATCTTCTTAAAATGCGGGCTTGTGAGAGATGCCCTTGGTGTCCTGAGTATTTTTAAGATGATGAATCAAAGGTCGACAGAGAACTTCTGATCAAATCCGGCAAGATTACTTACATACAGGCTTCCATTTTCGTTTGCGACGATACGGACGTATTTGGATTGGACAGTCCCCACCATTAGGTTCGTTGCTTTTGGATGACTTTCAATCATGGTCTTGATAAATTTTTCTTCCAGACTGCCGTCATCGCATCCGGACTCTTTTTTGGGAGCCACTATCATCGAATAGAGAGCGGAAGCATCCTTGACAATAAGCTCGCCACCGCGTGAACCGGCATAATCTCTTATCAAAGAATCTACTGCCGAAGAAGAATGAGGGTTTGTGATCGCCAGGGCTTTTTTCATTCCATCACACCAGGTAAGATGTTCATCATCTACCAAGTCGTCAAGATCTATGTTTATGCGCCATTCTTCTTCCGTTCCCTCGTCGTTAGGAGTTGATTCTTCAGGAATCAGGTTATATTTTTCATTATATTCCTTATTGGATCCGTGAGAATTTAAGTACCAATCCAGTGTCTTATTTCCAAAATAAACTATACCCGAACAGGAAAATAGCGCAATGCTCACTGCACCAACTACTTCAAGGAATCTGTGATTTGCCATCCGATAGTCAAGTTTGCGTTTATATTTAAATTTTCTCCACCAAAAAGGCCCAGTGAGAAATACTCTTGGTGTCCTGAGCATTTCCGCATAGCCTAAAATGCAGTTAATGACAACATTTATGGAACCAGAAATATTTATATAATCTCTCCGCCTATCTTTAAAAGTGGGATTATCAAAGCTTTTTCTTACCTTGGGATTGGCAGGCAGTTTCGCCTGTGTTTATCCTAAACCTGTCCAGGAGCCCGTAACCGGCCCGGCAAAACAAAACACCGAAAAAAACAAAGAAAATGAAGAAAATAAAGAGAAACGGACTGACGGCTACAACTATTGCCAAGTTGATGAAAATTCCGATCCCGTATCCAAATATCTTGCCGGGAAAGATGTGCCCACCAAGAAAGTCTTTGAAGGCGATCTGGAAAAGCTGAAGAAGCTGGAACTTAAATCCTTCGGCAGCACAGATAGATACGAAATCTTATTGGTGCCTGTCGGCTATGAACAATCTCCCGATAGATTTGAGCGGCTCATCATTAACCTTGACAATATCTCCAAAAGATTGAATGTTCATTTCTCCTCGCTTGATCAGTCTGTCCCCGTCAGCATTGAACGTGTTGAAAGATATGCGTTCCTTACGAAAATCGAAGAGGTTGAAATCATTAAAGAAAAGACCTCGGCCGATAAATTGATATTCGTGCTGAATGTGGAAGAGTTCCTGGGCAGCGGCGGAAACAACATCATCATCTCAGGTAATTCCAGTTCCGCTTTATATCTGGCGGCTCATGAGACCGGGCACGGCCTAGGTCTGGGGGATGGTTATGAACGCTACTATCAAACATTAAACCGTTCTGAACTTTTCACCTCAATAGAAGAATTGGAACCGAGAGTCCTGGAAGCATACCATAAGATTCTGCCCCCGATAAATGATACCGGCAACCATTGCAATGGCAGGGAAGTCTTTACTTTTTATAAGCCGGATAGCGATATTATGGATAAAAGCTACAGCGATGAAAAAATAATCGATATGATTGAATCCGGACAGCCGCTCTTCAATCATTTACAGACAGAAGTTATGAGAAGTTACGCCGCAGATGAAATATACACCAAAAAGATTATTGTCAGAGAATGCATTTCAAGTGAGGTCTACAACACCTGCTCTTTTTTCATCACTGAACCTCCCTTCAGCCATTTCCTCGTGCAGGATAAACTTTGGCAGAATAAATCGCAATGATAAATATTATATACAATGATAATTATATATATTTATTAAGGATATAAAAATACAATACGTACATGCCAGCAAAAAAACCGTTTCCAAGACTAATTCCGTTCAGAAAGATATTAGGCCCCAGTTTTATCATTTTAGCGCTGGGTCTGGGCTCTGGAGAAATCATTTTGTGGCCTTTTCTTGTATCAACATACGGCCTGGGGATTGCGTGGGGAGCAGTTCTGGGCATCACTTTCCAATACTTTATGAATATGGAGATAGAACGTTATGCTCTGGTGAAAGGCGAATCGGTTTTTGTCGGCCTCAATAAAAAATTTAAAGGAGCCGTGCCTTGGTTTATTTTATCGACCTTCCTCGGATTTGGAATTCCCGGAATCATCGCCGCTTCGGCAAAAGTAGCCTCGCATTTGCTGGGGATCTCTGAGCACAAATGGATAGCCATATTCTTCCTTTGCATCATCGGACTTATTCTTTCTTTAGGCAAGACCGTCTATAGCATGCTGGAAAAAATAACCAAAACCGTATTGCTGATCGGAACGCCTTTTATTTTCTTTCTTGCAATCATCATCGCATCAAAGACGGACTGGATAGCTCTCGGTAAAGGGCTTATGGGGATAGGCGCATTAGCTCCTCTGCAAACCAAGTATTTATTTTTACCTGCAGGGATAAGTTTAGCGACATTTCTTGCTGCATTTGCTTATGCCGGAACAGGAGGAAACCTCAATTTAGCCCAGTCGATTTATATTAAAGAAAAAGGGTATGGGATGGGCAAATACTCGCAGCCCATGGCCGGACTTTTCCGGCAGAAGAAAGCTCCTCCGATAAAACTAGAAGGAGAACCCTGCGACTTTTCTAATAGGAGCATTGCTAATTTTAAAAAGTGGTGGAGATTAGTATCGGTTGAACATCTCATCGTGTTCTGGCTTATGGGCCTGCTCACCATGATCCTGCTGATGTTATTGTCATACAGCACCACTTACGGCAAGACTGGCATACAATCAGCAGACATAAGTTTTGTGATAACGGAAAGTCTGCATATCTCTAAGGCCCTGTCTCCCGTTTTTGGGATAATCTTCCTCGCAGTCGTGGTCGTCATGCTTTTCCAGACCCAGTTGGGAGTGATGGATTCTACTTCCAGGATAATGGCGGAAAATTTTGCCCTAAAAAAAATGGAGATGAAAAAAGAATCAACCATCAGTCTCTCAAAAATATATTACGCGTTTCTTTGGATGCAGATTGCTTTTGGAACGATACTATTTATCGCCGATTTTAAAGAACCGCTTACGTTGATAGTTATCGGCGCGGTCATTAATGCGATAGCCATGTTTGTGCACCTAGGCTTAGTAAATTGGATGAATTTTACGGTGCTGCCAAAAGAGGTGCAGGCTTCTTTATGGAGAAAAATAATTATTGCCATTATTTTTATTTTCCTGGGAGTTTTCAGCATTATAACTCTGTACAGCCAATTAGGAAAATTGTTTTGAAATCGAATGTAACAAAAATCTCCGCAGAAATCACCAGCCTGCAATCAAAAATATTTTCCCAGCCCGGTCTGGCTGCTTTCCTTAAACAGCTCTTCTTCAGAATATCCCAGCACGGTAAAAATACTAGACACCACCGGAATCAACTGGTGTGTGACATAATATTCCGCGTCATACTGGCCGGGAGAGACGTCCGCAGGAATTTTAGCCCGGTCACGGATCAGCCCTTTTCCAGTTACGATTATGAATTGCACGACTGTTCCCGGCCCGACCGGCTGGCCGCGCTGCTGCATCTCGCCGGCAATTTTGACGTGCGGCGCAAAGGAAGAATAACTGGAAAGCTCCCTAGTTATCTGCATTTTAAGAATTAGCTTTTCGGCAGCAACTTCGCCTTTCCGCAATTCATCGATCGTTTTCTTGACGTATTGAATCGCTTCAGCAACTTTTTCATGCAGTATCAGCCGCAGCACTTTCTCCTGCATTTCTTTCGCTAACGGGGACCAGTTTCTCCTTACGGTTTCAAAACCGATGATTTTTAGATTCCCGTCTTTTTTAAGCAGCGCATATTTCTTTTTTGCCCCTTTCTCGCCCCCTTTCACTCCTTTCGGCCCTTTCAATCCTTTCAGCGACACGAAAATGCCTCGGGGATAATGCCCTTCAAATTCCAATTCCATCTGACCGGGAAGATTTTTATTTATCCCTTCCATGAATTTCATGGCATCTTCAATCGTTTTTCTTTCCAGCAGCAGAAAACACGAATCAGTATCGGCATAAATTACTTTAAATCCTTCCTGCTGCGCTTTAGCGATGGTGACGGAGATATAATTGCGCGCATAAGCGGTAGTTGAAGCGGCGCATTCCAGGCAGTACCACCGCGCGGCATAAAATCCTAAATAGCCGTAGAAGGAATTCGCCAGAATCTTGAGCGCATAAGAACGGGCATCTAACAGGGAAGTATCTTCTTTTTTCTTTTTCGCTTCCTTGATTTGCTGTTTTATTTCCGCCCGGCGAAGTATAAGCTGTTCTAAGATGGCCGGCAAGAATTTTTTCCCGCGTGAACAGAACCAATACTCTTCCTTTCCCGGAACGTGCGGTAAATCTTTACAGCAGGCGCACTTGAACCCTTCCGGGCTGATGTTATGGGCGCAGATGATAGTCGGATATAATGAACGGAAATCAAATACGATTATGTCATTATACAATCCGGGTGTCGGTTCATACACAAACCCGCCTTCGATAGATTCTTCCATCCGCCGGGAAATTTCCGTATTTTCCGGCTTGTTTGGAGCAAGAACATTGAATTCCGCGGCCCGCTTCAGGATGTAACTTTCCACTAACTTGCTGAATCGCATCCTTATGACATCAAAAGTCGGCAATCCCACTATGGAAGTGAATTCAATCATGTCCGGCAGCAGCTTCTCGCACAATTTATACGCCAGAAAACTGTCATGAAGATTATAAGCGCAGAATTCAGCTAACTTTTCCGGTTCCTTATCCCAAATATAAGAAAGCTTGCCTAAATCAACATCGTGCTTTTGATCGCCCAGCAGCGCCCGTGAAACTGCATCTAGCGAATAAGTCTCCACATCTAAATCCTTGCCAAAAATATTGCGGATGAATTTCAGCATATCCAAATGCAGCAATCCTTTAATCTTTCCTTCTGTTTCTCTGAAACCGCTCTGGTGGATAATTATCTCAGAATGATCAATGCCTAAATCCAGATGCACCTTATGTTTGCCCGCCCGGGCCTGCAGATAGGGAAGATCAAATCCGTCAGTAAAGTATCCCGTAATAATATCGGGATTATATTCAATTACAATCTCTTTCATGCGCTTTAACAACGCGCCTTCGTCCGGGACTATTTCAACATATTCCGGCATGACGGCGTTTTTCCATGTAAGCACTTTTCTAAACTCTTTACCATCTTTTATGCCGAACAAAGCTACCATCAGAATGGGATTATTGTTAAAATCGATCTCTTTCTTTGCGGCATAAGTTTCAATATCTATTGCTAACATTTTCCATTCGGGCAAGGTTTCACTTTTTTGCGGTTCTACTGTTTCGGCTAGAAAAACAGGTATGCGCATCCATTGGTTCTGCACGAAAGTGCCGAACGCCTTAACTAATTTCATGGGGGTAATGCCGTGATCACGCAGATAGCGGTGGACATACAGAATATCCCGCTCATAACAATCTATGCCCCATGATTGGATTTCTTTGGCCAGCAGCGGAACCGCTTTGGGATAATTAGCATAGATTTTGTATAATTTCTGTTTCCTGCCCTGCAATCCTTTCTCAACTATTTCGAAACCGGCCACTTTCGCCGGCTCCTGGCCGGACTTAAGAATTAAGTGGTTTATTTTCTCTTCAAAAAATTTTTCTTCAAAAAATTTTTCATCGGCGCTGGTGGATTTCGCAGTGGTGGCATAAAAAAACGGCGCATAACTGTGCTTAACTGCGACTTTCTGCCCGTCTACTGTCCGCCCATAAAAATAGAAATAAGTTGTCCCGTCTTCCACCCTGTACTCAAAATCATAGGGATAAAAAAGCAGTTCCATGATTGTTCTAATCAGTCAGGCCTGATTTTTGGTCAAATAAAACCGTGTAAGTGATGTCTCTCTTCCCTGCCTCATAATCTGTGAGGGTAACATCAAAAGGATAAAAAGAACTCACTGCGACCCGGTTGGTGTACAACGGCTCTTTGGACGCAATAACTTTTCTTCCGTGCGCCCACTTCGCTAGAGTATTGGCTAAATTGACCGCATTATCTCCTCCTTCTCCGGTACTGCAGGAATATAGAAAGATAACTGCGTTAGGAGCCAGATTCTGCAAATAATTTTCCAATTCCTGATCAGAAATATCTAAGTCCCGTTTTTCGTCTTCTTTTTCCAGATACCTGCGCGGATCTTTGGTGCTTAAAGCAAGCGAACTGGCGCTCCCGTGCCCGGCTAAAAGCAGATATTCAAATTCTGTAGGAGAAAAAAGTTGAGCATAAAATTGGTCTTCTTCTGAAACAACAATTGTTTTTAAGTCATACGCTTGTTTCATCCCATTAAAAAAATACCTGCTGTCGGGATTCCTGAAAGTACTGTCGCCATAACGGCCTAAAAGGTCAGGATTATTGTCGGAAGTTGGATAAACCAATAAAGCATTTGGTTTAGGGGTGTCGTTAAATCTTAGCGCTTCCTGCACGCTGATGTTTAAACTATACAGCTGGGCAATTTGAGCTCCGGTAAAAATATTTTTACCTTCACTATCCGTCACGGAAAGAAATCTTTTCGCATATTCAACAGTTCCGCCTGCTTCTTTATATGCAAAAACATCTCTGCCAATAAATTGGGGATTGCCCGAAGAATCTTTCATAGATGACAGTTCCTTGGCTAATTCAACACTGCCCCCAATTTTATTATATGCAAAAAGTTCTTCGCAGGTAAAAAAGGGATCATTTGAAGCGTTATCAACATCAGTTAAAGAAGCCAATTCTTTTACTGCCGGATCCTTGAATTCATCTAGGTAACAGAAGTAAGGGCTGGCCATGATAATTACATCTTCTAAAACAATCTGTTGGGAATTATCGGCAACTTCTGAAACATTGGCTTTAAGATTAGTTTGATCAACTGCCCCATATAATGCTGCTGCGCTATAAGCAAGTACTGCGCCGTAGGCTAAAACTGCGCTCGTTCTGTGTAAAGGATGCATATTTTCTCAAACTACAGGCACTTTTTAAAACTTTCCGGGAGAAGTTGCCTATTAAGTTCAATGGTTAAAAGCGCTATCCCCAGTTAGAATATTAGAAGCATTTAAGGTATTCTGCGCAGAGATTTGACCAGATAATTATCTTTCCCTTTCTCTGTTTTTACTGCTTCAGCTTTATGTCCATTCGGCTGCTCTTTTTCCGTTTCATCTTTTGTTAGAATATCCGGTTTCTGAATTTCTTCCTGCAGCTGCGCAGCTACAATTTCCAATTCCTCCGGATGCACTTCTTTAGGTTGCCACTGCAGGTTTAACCCGTCATTTTCACGCCGGGGTATGACTTCGATGGCAAAATGAGGCACTTTTTGTCCGGCTCCCAGGCCGTTATACACCAGGACATTAGTTCCCTGCGAATCTAAACTCTCAAAAACTGCGAGGCTGACTTTTTCAGCCATGGCCGAACATTTCAAGAGGATATCATCAGGAACCGCCTCTAAAATAGTGAAGTGCTTCTTAGGGAAGACCGTGATTTGGCCGGGGATCGAGACTAAATCCTTTACCGCCACGACGACATATTCATCTTCATGCAATATCTGTGCTCGGCTGTTCCGCTCCGCAATGTCGCAGTATTCGCAACCCATTTTATTTGAACAGTTTAGCTATATCGTCTAAACTTACGTCTTCCCCCTTTTTAACTGTTTTTTTTGCCGGAACTGGCTTTTGTTTAACTTCAGTCTCTCTGTTTTTATTCTCTTGGTTATTATTCTCTTTGTTTTTATTCTCTTGGTTTTTAGTCACTCTGTTCTTAGGTTTGGATTTTTTTTCATTAGATCCTATTTCTTTATTTCCTTCATTCCCATTTTCAAGATTTGCATTTTCTTGATTTTCATCTTCTTCATTTCCATTGATTTCTTGGATCTCTTCCCTGCTCTCGCCGGAATATTTTTTTGGGGCCATTAACATTTTTTTAAAGCCCAGCAATTCCTGCAGCTTTCCTTCCACCGCAGTTTTTACTTTTGATACCATTTCCCGGCTGACTAATTTCTCTTCAATATTAAGGATACCATCGCCGCCTTTCCGCGGAATTATATGGATGAGAAAATGTTGGGCTCTCTGGCCGGCAGCCGCGCCGTTGGCAGCAAAAAAATTTGTCCCGTCGGCCTTGAATGTTTTTAACAATATCCGTGAAAGTTTCTTTGCGATTACTAAAAGATGCCCCTGTATATCTTCAGGAACCTGCGGCATGATGGCATAATGCTTTTTGGGAAACAGCAATAGGTGTCCTTTGGTAGCAGGATTGATGTCTAAAACGGCCATGCACTGCGCATCTTCATAAATTTTATGAGATGATGATTTTCCCGCGATAATCTGGCAGAAAATACACTGCTGTTTTTGCAGCTCTTTAAGCTGTTCAGGAGCAAGATTTTTGAGCTTTTCCTGTGATTGTTTCTGCTGTTCTTCAGTGAATTGCTGCATAAGTTAATAAGATATTTCAGATTTATAAAGATATAGTAACGAAAATGTGCTAAGTATATGCGAGCCTATCCTCGTCTTAAAAGACGAGGCTTTACGGCTCGCAATTATATCGCACATTTTTGGAACAAGAAAGTCAGCGCTAACTATCGCGATTCATCCTCGGTCTGAAAGACCAAGGCTTTCCCGCTGATTTTCTTGTAAACTGCGCAGGGAATAGCACTGAAAATAAGCAGTTTATCGTCATGTCAAAAAGAGAAATCGACCGCCTACTTCAAAAATTCTTTAACGTTTTTAAAATCAATTTTTACAAATTTCGCAAAATTCAGTTCGCGCTCCTTCAGCTCAAATAAAGCCAGCTTTACGTGGGTGCTGCCTTTAGGTATCCTGAATCCTGCCAGCGCACTAAGATAATCCAGCTGCTGTAAAGCTCCCGCCCGGGCTAAGATTGAAGCTGCGGCCACTTCTACATACTTTGATTCAGCTTTCTCTTCCTGCACATCGCCTACGCTGCATCCGGGAAATTTATCCACAATGTGCTTTCCGGGAAGAAGGTAATTCGCGCATTCTTGATGGAGCCGGTTAAGCAGCGTGGTGACATTTTTCTCCCGGTTATATTCATCTGCCAGAACACTGCGCACCTCGCAGGGGACTAATCTCTTAATCTTTTCCGCCATCACTAGTATTTCCGTGTCGGCCAAAGTCTTGCTGTCCGCCACGCCTAATTCTGCCAGTTTTTCACGCAATAGGTTGTCGGCTTTAACTCCGGCAACTACCAATCCGCCGAAAGTATCTCCTTTAAGCGATTCATCAGTGCCGATGATCCAGCCGCTTTCCTTGCGGAAAAGTTCTGATTTGACCTGTTTGCCGATCCCCTGCTTCTCCAATTCTTTCGCTGCCTTTTGCACTTCTTCGGCATTCCCCTGCACCGATAATTTTCCGGAAGTGTATAAAACTAAAGTAACGCCGGCTTTCTTCAGGCGCAGTTCTTCGTAAATGGTTTTAACTTTCTCATTGGAAAATCCTTTTAATTTCTGCAGACTTTCTTTGGTGACGCCTTCAAAAACAACCATATCAAAAGATAAGCACTAAGGATTAATAAAGATTACTTAGACGTTTTGCTCGATACTTTAGCGCAGCTGCAATGTAACATTCTCCCCGCACTAAAGTGCGGAGATTTAAGGCTCATGCTATTAAAAATTTCCTCAAAACTCTCCTAAACTTCTCTGCTTCTCCGCATCTTCCATATTCTTATACGACTTCCAGCTTCTCCTGAACAGCTGCGGATGCGTCTTATAATGCTTCTTCAGAAATTCCTGCGTCTTAGGATCGCTCATGTAGCCGGAGCCGAAATCTACTCCGATCTCAGTCTTCATATGTTCGATATGCCGGTCGCGGATGACTTTCGCTACAATAGAAGCGGCAGAAGCCACAATATAATTTACATCCGCTTTATGTTCGACTATCAGTTCCGCTTTCTCCCTCACCGCTTTACTTAAGCGGGAAGCGAAATATTCCTTATAGGCTTTGATGTTCGGGCTGGGGCAATCGACGATGATGGTATCTGGATCCATTTCTGATATCATCCGCGCAGAAGTATCTGCTTCCAGCCAATTCAGGTTTGTTTCGCTTCCGTTTACCGATAAATCAATCGCATCCGGTTCAATCATCTCAATGCGAAAATCCTCTACTACTTCTCGTATCGGCTCGAATAATTCTTCCCGCACTTCTGCACTTAACTTTTTGCTGTCCTTGACACCCATCCATTCTAACTTCTTGATATTCTCCTCTTTTATAGCCAGAGCTGCCATGACTAACGGGCCGAGAACCGGGCCTCTGCCGGCTTCATCCAATCCGACTATGATTTTAGAATTATTGGCCATAGTAGAATATGAAAAGAGAGGTTACAATAAAAAAGTTATTATGAAAATTAAAGAACAGCCACCCCGAGCATCTTGAACTTCTCGGCATCTCCTTCAAGGAATTCTCCCCTAATATAAAGAACATCACAGGCCTCAAGATAGCTTTCACGAAATTCTTTCGTGCGAGATCCCCATTGATATCTGTCGCCGTCAGAAACCGGCATAAAAACAAGATTTGCTCTTTGAAAGCGTAAACTTAGATCGCCATGATGCCCGTCGTACTCTGATTGTGGCAACTCAAGCAGCCGTTTATTGACTTTCTTTTTATCAACAGCATTGACGTAGAAACAATAATTTGGCATTCCGTTCTCTCCGCGCTTAAAGTAAGCGGCAGCTGTGGCAACTATTCCAATATCTGGAGTACTATCAGAGACGCAATCATCTAGTACCCGCGGATCCAAATTAAATATTGAGGTCATTGTTTATCGTCCCCTAAAATAGTTATGCCGTATTCCTTAAACCTATCTTCATTTCCTAAGATGAATTTGCCCCGATGATAAATGGCTTCGCACTTATTAACAAAAGAATGACTGTTAAAAAAAACGTCACCAGCTTGAACGGGGAAAAAACAGATATTCGCCTTTGGATATATTATGTCCTTATCAGTTCCAAGACTATTCATTATTAAAGCTGGAGCGATACCATGCCCTTCTCGACCAAAAAGGTCTAAAACTACAAGATATGTTGGTCTATCACCCCTAAAATAACTGTCTCGAGAAAGGTATGCTACTCCTTCTGTGTGTAATATTACAGAGCATTGTAATCGTTCATCCAAACTGTTAAGATTTAACGCTAATCTTGATGTCATTTTTCAAATATACCCCCAATTTTCTATTCACAATCCAAATGCGTCTGTAAACTCGCGCATGCGCCTGAACTCAGCTAAAAACGCCAGCCCTTTATCCGTAATTTTAACCAATTTCAGCGGTCTTCGTTTCTTCTTCACGGCTTCTTCTTCCAGCATAACTAATTCTTTCTGCACTAATTCTTCCAGATACCCGTTCAATAATTTATGGGATAGATTTGATTTATACATCAGATGGGTCGGCTTGATCTTCCCGCCGCGGTTCTGGATAGCTAACAGTATGTCAAACACTAGTTCCAATCTTGATCGTCTTGTAGCCATTTATTTCCTACCTTTTTACGATGGTCCTGTAAGTATATAGCAGCAATAAAAAACCCAGCAGCATCAGCATCTCGCCGGCGACATAAAAGCTGTTGTTTACGGACATGAACACTAAAAACATATGCCCAGTCAAAATGAAAAGGAACGCTGACATGACCAGAAGCGCATTTTTCTTTTTTGAGGTCAGATAATTCTTATAATAGTTCAACACTATCAAAGATAATAATACCAGGCTGGTGAGATAAAACACCACATATTCAAAATTGCTGATGACCGATATCAGCAATACTAAGTACACGAACAGGCCTATCTGGCTGAGCTCATAAAACTGCGTCAATCTTGCCCTGGACTTCTGTGAGATGAGGAATATCAACAGCCATGCTCCCAGCATGGAAGCCATCTGGAAAAAAAATCCGGCCCGATAAAATAATGCTGAATACCTCAATCCTTGTCCGACAGCCGGGCGCAATACCTGTGCAACCGTTTCCCTGACCGGGAAGTAATATAATACTCCGCTGGTGAAAATCTTGAAAGATAAACTTATTGACACTAGAATAAAAGCTAATGAGAAATACATGAAACGATTTTCGTTATTTAATTTGTAGATCCGCCAGCTGTATGCGGCTATAAGCATAGCTACCACTAAACCGATACTATCAAACAATAAATCAAATCCATTAAACCATCCTGGTGTAAAAAACAGACGAAACATTAAGTATCACTCCTGACCCTACCCCTCTTAATTACTATCCAGTGCGCACTCCATTTAAAAAGTTTATGGATTTCGGATGTTTTTCTTATTAAATAAATGTCATCATGAAGAGACAAAAAAGCAAATGAACGGATGAGATAAAAATGAAATGGAAATGAAATAAAAATCAATAAAAATAGTTAAATTATTTCTGATTTAAAGTTCTTTAGCGATATTTTCCAAATCAGAAGCGCTGAAAAATCCGGCATGCAATAGGTGACAAGGCAGTTCAGGATGCGGATTACTGCTCATCTGGAGAGCATATTCTTCTCCTTCAGCAATATCATTGTATCCAAGACGTCCTGCCATGAATTGTAAAGCTTCCCGCGCGCAAAAATAATCTGGTTTTGCGGCTAAGGCCTGATGAAAGTATCCAAATGCTTTCTGAAATTTCTCGTTCTGTGCAGAATGATTAAGCAGGCTTCCGGCTAAATATCCTTCGTGCAATGATCTTAATCCCCTAAAAAAATTATATGATGCCGTTCTTTTTTCATCTTCTACGAGAGAACCATCTTCTTGTCTTGATTCCTGAAAAGCATAATATCTGAAACAATTTCCCGGAACAAAATGTTGTCCATAAACCATTGGTAATTTGATTGTAGTTTCCATAATAATGCCAGAAACTGAATTGCTTATAAACCTTACTCCAACTGCACTCCGCTCCACAGCGTCCAGTCTTCTGACGGAGAATATGAACCGAATACGAAATAAGGCGGCTGAGTCATGCCCATATAGCCGGTCACGTCGCCCCATCCTCTTCCGCGGACACCGGAGCCGGCGCCGTACACCGAACTGCCAAACAATTTCCATGTTTTCATCACGCTGTGAAAACCAGACAAGTCAGTAGTAAAATCTGCTCCCGGCTCGACGATTAATTCTCCCTTGTATCCGTTATCCTTCAATGCCTTGATCATTTCCGTGATGGGAGCATTTCCTTCTCCTGGAGCCAGATGCTCGTCATTATAACCAAAATTATCGTCAAGATGTATGTGGCCGACAACTTTTCTATTTACCATCTCCCCCATTTTTTTAACTGCCCATTGGTTGAAATCCTTGTCGTTTTCTTCAATGTTTTTATGGTGGTCGCCAACCCAGTATTTTCTCCACATGTTGATATGTCCGGTATCTATGGTCGCAGTAATATGAGCTTCAGATTTAGCCTTAGCTTCTTTTTCAGAAAAGTTATATTTTTCTTTCAGTATGCTCGCCATTTTCTGCCGGCTGCTTAGAACTAAATCCATTATTTCATCAGGATGCGAGCCGTACTGCTCCGGCCACAGATTTTCCATGGCAATGGCAATCGGTTTCTTCAGCTTGCCAATATCTTCCATTTTCTTTGATTGCCGCATAGCGCTGATGCCGGCCTGCGCATAAGAATCATAAGCTTCCTGCAGGGCATACGTTTCTGCGCTTTGTACGTATTTGATGGTTTCCGTGTATTCTTCTGCCTGTGCAAACTGGCTGGCTGCCCCTTCCTGAGCAGTTTTCATCCGCCCTTTGATTTCTTCAAGTTGCCGTTTGATGATTTCCGTAGGCATTTTTGCATCTCCCGGCACTAATCCGCCGACCAGATCGCCGACTTGCCGTTGAAGCTTCCATCGTTCTTCCGGATTGGTAGTTTCTTCTATCTTTTGATGCATATCCAATGCCTTCCGCAGCTTTCTGACCATCTCGACCTGTTCCTGAAAATTACTGCTGTAGTTATACGCCCATCCCCGCGCATTTCCCGCCTGTGTTTCCAGCCCGGCGATAAGATAAGCTTCTTCAGGTCGAATCTTAATTTGTTCTGCATCGACATCTTCCCGTAAAAAACGCGTCCATGTAGATTTTTTTTCAATCTCTTTTTTTTCGTCAGCGCTCGCTTTCTTCCACCTATTCAAATCTTCCCTAGCTTCTTCAGCCATTTCGTTTGCCTGCTCCCGCAATTCATCCCAGCCATATTGCTTAGTCACGAATTCTCCGTTTTTATACAACGGAACCCGTAAATTACGCAGCACCTGCTTACCCCAATAATCTAAATAAACGGCTTCCCCTTCTTTGGCAACTCTTTTTTTACCATCTAAATCTTCATATTCCTGCCCGGCTTTAGTAGTAAGCCATTCTGGGCGGGAAACTTTCCGGTTCTTATGCGCTTCCGCTTTCAAACTGCCGTCACGCATATCTACTACCCCTAATGTTTCCCTATCTTGTTCTTTCTCATGCATCCTGAATTTGCTGGCAAATTCTCCTTCCTGATTCCATCCTGCTCCGATAAGAGAGCGGGAAAATTCCCCCGTATGCACTACTACTGGCCCTCCGTGAGCAACATCTCCGGCAAATTCTATGGCTCTCTTGATTTCATGCAATGATTCCTCTTTTACCGCCTTGTTGAAATTGCCGCGCTGATCCATCCCTGCCAATCCGGTAATCCCAAAAGAAGCGTGAGTGGTAAAATTAACTTCATTTGCCTTCCCTAATTCTTCCAATGCTCTTCGCTGCGCTTTACCGAAATATTCCGGCGTGGGCGACTGGCCGGAACCTTTCCCCCGCCCGACAAACCCGATTTCCATAGTTTTCATGCCCGCGCGCAGTTTTGCTCCGACGGCAGGAATGTCCCGTACCGGGCCCATGGCGATACTCATCCCTAAATCCTTAATGCCTACGCCGACATCATTAGTAGAATTATTAGCGGGACTGCTTTGTGTATCATTTTGATCATGCTGGTGAGCATGATGCCCGTATTCCCGGTCCATGGACATATTGTATCCTGTGCCAAATTCAACCATAGAGAGAGTAAGAAACCAGATTATATAAAACTTATTCCCGTGATCTTTCCCAGGGAAGAATCTTTTCCGACCCATCCTCAACTTTACTTTCAAGAACTGACTTCCAACACATTCTGTACGCCAAATTATATGCCACTAACGGCCAATGCTCGCCCCGCCTCATTGCACCAAAATATTCCCTATAAGTATAATTGCGGAAAAGAAAAGGCCGGTCCTGCTGAGTAGCGATGCGGATAGTGTCTTTATCTAGATCATAACCTTGCTTTTCCAAACCTTCCGCCCACCAGTTAATGAAATCTTCATCAAGCGCAATCATTTTTTCATTGGTACCCTCATTTGCTGTTTCTTTTGTCATTATTCCCATAGTTACACTCAGTTCAATTTTGAACCAGATCTTTTATGCCAAGATAAATAGGATATACGCTTACCATGCCGTGATAGAATGCACTGGCGTACAGCCTCACCCGATTACTTGGATCCATAATGTGCGGTTTGCCTTGCAATGCATCTTTCACTGCAAAATAAACGCCGATGCCCAGAGGCAGCCACTGTTTTCCGTCCGGTTTAATTTGTTTATCTATTTTATTTTCTGATATTTTCTTTTCTAAATTATCCATTTTCAAATAACCCCCATTTTTCAGAAATCACCATGCTACCATCCGGTGCGCTTTCTTGAATAAATGAAAAACATTGAATGCATGAAATTTAGCCGCTCCTTCGCACTTCTCTGCGTCGGTTTTAGCCTGTGCTGCAGCTTGTTCCTTATGCTTAAGTTCTTTTCTGGATTCTTTTACTCCCCGCGGCGTATAAAAATCTCCCAAGAATTTCTCGGTAAAAGTTTTTGCGGGCTTTTTCCCGGCTTCTTCTTTCTTTTCCTGCGCGGCTTTTCCTTCTGCTTCTTCAAGATAGTGATATAATTCCTGCCCTAAAGATTCCATGGCTGCCTGCACCGAAGAAGAAACATCGCCGAATAAATCAAACATTTCTTTATCTTTCATCTTTTTATATTTATCCACCTGCTCGTCCGTCCAGGCATAGGCCCTGAAAGTGACCACCATCTTGCCTATATGAATCGGGCCGCGCTGATAACCTTCCTGCTGCACTTTCATTTCCGCTCTGGTTCGGTAATTAAACGTAGCTAAAACGCAGGAATTAGCCTTTCCCAACGGCTTGCGCGCCAAAATTTCCACATCCAGCATGCTCACTTCAAAAGCTGAAACCATCTCTGCTGAACTCATGCTTTTTCCTTTCATGGTCAAAGCGCGGACGTGCCGCAGGTATGGTTTGACCCAGGTCAGATACATTTTAATGACGTCAAAGTGCTGTTTAAGATATTTCAGCTGAAATATTTTTCTCTGCATATGTTCTTTATGCGTCCGCGTCCGCCATTCCATGTATTGGTTAAGATGCCGCTGTAAAACTCTAAGAACATTCTTGTTAAAATTCTGGCTCAGCGATTCGATGTGCCTCTCCAATTCCCCTACATTTTTTAAAGGCGGAGTATCAAAAAATAAATCGGGGAGAGTGATAAATTCCAGTTCTCTGGCCATCCCATACACTGATGCGGCGCTCTTTCCGCCGCCTTGGACTAAATCGACAAACAATCCTTTTAAGGTGATTTCATGGCTTTTGCCCCGCTGGCTTACTGGTTTGGATAATTCTGATTCTACCCCGTTATAATAATCTAACCGCTCATCGATTATCCGCAATTCCCGCACCATCTGAAACAGTTCCTTGATCATCTTTCCGACTTGGGCTAAGAACTGTGAAATCTTATCCTGCTGCGCGCCTAAACGCAGCTGGGTCACTCCGAAAAAAGCAGAATTTTCTGCTGCGGCAAAAGAATCTTCTAATTTTTCAATTATGGGAAAAGCATCTTTAAAATAATCTAAAATCCAAAAATACGGCTCTTCTAAACCAAGATCGTACACTTCCCACAATAAGCGGCAGTGTTTTAACGATTCTGGGAAACCGGTGGCTTGATATTCGCCCGAAATAATTTCCGCTTGTTCTTCTTTAAAACCGTACTCTTTCAGTAGATTGTACCGGTAAGCCGAATCGTCAGCGAATGCCGGTTCCTTGGAAAAAATTTCAACTGCCATTTTATCTGCTTACCTGCTCATCCGCCGGCCCATTCACCAGCTTATTCATTATCCGAGACGTTGCTTCCGTTTCCCTCTTCAGAATCTTCGTCATCTTCATCTTCATCGCCGTTACCTTTTTCTTTTTTTACTCCGTCGGCTTCTTTAGTTTCGTCTTCAGAATCATCTTCCCCGTCTTCATCTTCCTCTGTCTCCGGCTCTTCCGTTTCTTCTTCAAAAGTCACAAACTTTAATACTTCATCGACAGAAATTCCTAATTTTGCGGCAATTTCTTGCACGATTTTCTCTCTATCGGTTTCTTCCAACATAAACTTAGCCTTACTGCCGCCGGTTTCTACTTTTACTTTCGCTTCTCCGTCTTCAATCTCCACTTCTATCTCCAGTTCTTTTTTTTCTCCCGGTTTCTTTTCTTTCACTTTCCATACGCTTTCAACTTGTTCGGCAGTCAGCTGCGTTTTTTCCGCAATGGCATTGGCAATCTCAGCCGTATCAGTTGAATTTAAAGAAAAGCGTAATTTTATCGTTACTTCAGAACTGCCATCTTCCGTTTTTACTTTAACCTGCAATCGTTCCTCTTCTTCCACAGTTTCTGCTTCTTCCGCGGCTTCCTTGGTTTCTGTTTCCTCTCCATCTCCGTTTTCTGCATTTTTCTCATCTTTATCTTCAACTTTCAACAGCGAAGCGGCGGTATCAGCATCTAAACTGAATCGTTCCACAATCTCCGCCAGAAGCGCTTCTTTATCAGCAGCAGAAGTGTCAAAACTAAGCTCTACTTTGACTAAAGATTTCCCACCGTCAGTTTCAGCCCGGACTTTGATCTTTTCGCCAAGAAGGCCTTTCCCCCGCTCTAACTTTTCCACGTCTTCTTCAATTTCTTCTTTGCTCTTGCCTGTTTGTTCCTTGATTCTTATCTTAGTTAAATCTTTTTTACTTTTAATTTCAACTTTTACATCTTCCGCGCTTTCGCCTAATGAAACCAGGAATTCATCCAACCTTGCCTGCTGTTCCGAAGTCAATACTCCTTCAATTTTTATTTTAACTTTTAATTTTGCTGTTATCTCAGCAAGATTTTCTTGGTGTTCAAGCAGCTTTTTATCCAGCTCCAGTTCCTTTTCGAGCAGGACTTCAGAATCTTCATCATCTAACCATCGAATATTTTCTTTGACTTTGAGAAGAACCTCCCCGTGCGCCTTTTGTGCTTTTTCGAGAGCGGGAAGATTCTTCGCTTCAGCCATGGCTTTTACTTCAAATAGCCGTTCCTGAGCGATTTCCAATCCTTTTGCTGCTTTTGATTCTGGATTGGCAGCCAACAGCAGCGATATCTGCTCTAAAGCCCGATCAACCCCCCATAAAAAATTATCCGGAGTAACGCCTGGATCCTGGGAAACATCATCCTGCGCTAGAACTAACGGCAAAATTAAAATAATTATCAAAGCAGACCAATACTTTCTCATTTCCAACACCTTATTTTCCGAACATTATCAATGATTTTTAAAAAAACCACTTGCAACTCTTTATGAAAATTAAACCATTTAACTTTATAAAACTTACCTACTGGCACCGAAAAAAACAAAGGTTCTGCTCCTCATGAAAATCAACATCAAACTTGGCTTTCTGTAAAATGGCAATCCATTCTTTTGAGTTGAAAGAGGCAACCTCTTTCTGCCGCTGCCAGCTATTGATCCTGTGGGCGGATAAAACTATGATAAAATGGCCGTTTGGATGCAAAATCCGTTTGATCTCCTGTAACAGCTTATGATAGCCGGATACGTAATTCAGAACAAAAACAGCAGTAACTGAATCAAAACTGCCGCTGCTAAACGGCAATGCATTTTCTAAATCTCCCTGAATTTTATTCGGGCAATTATCATTCAATAACAACATTTTTTCCGAGATGTCAAAACCTACCGAGGGCAGATAAGAATACGCGCCGCAGCCGATATCTAAATTATTTCCGCCGTTCAGAAAAACTAATTTGTCAGCAATCAAATCTCTGGCTTCTTTGCAGATTTTATGCTTCCACATGAATGATTCAGCATTCCAGAACGAAATGATATTTTCGGGCCATCCTTGAGCCCAAGGAACATTTTCTGCTATTGTCTTTAATTCTTTTTCTACGTTCTTCCCGTATTGCAGCTCTATCAGGCCGGTAAAGAATAAGGTTTCTGCATCTGCCATTTTTAAAGATTAAATAAATAAGATTTATAAAAGAATATAAGTCTTTCTTATAAAATGGGCTCATGGTCTAGCGGCTACGCAGAAATGCGCCGCAGATGACATCTCGTTGACGCAAATGCAAAGTGTTCGTTTAAAACGCTGGCATTTTCTGTATCGAGGAGATCCCCGGTTCGAAAATAAGGGCAGTCTGCCCTTATCAACCCTCACTTTTTGAGGAGCGAAAGTCCGGGTGGGCCCATTTATTTTTTTTATGAGGAATCCACCGTAAACCATTTAAATTAATATCATTTTCATTATCTTATGGAACTTCCCTTAGAATCGCCCATTTATGCCGCGCATGAATCTAAATCCAGAGCGCTAGTGCCTAAAGTAGCGTCATTATTCGTTCTTTCCTTTATATTTTACCTCGGCGTATTGCTTAATGTGTCTCTCTTGAAACTCAATGCCGGACAGGAAACGGTGCTAAAAACCGGCTCTTTAATCTTATTATTGCTTCTTATAATATTTGGGACTGGTTTAGCAGTGCGGAAAGTAAATCAGCCCTATTTATTTTACCGCAATAGGGTAACTAAAGGAAAAGAAACTATCTTTTACATTGATATCAACAACACTACGGCCCATCTTGACCCTTTGGACCGGCTCTTCAAAACTTATTCCATCAATTTAGGTAAAAACTTCTTTCTGCGGCATATCCCGCAGCAAATCCAACTTTCAAATTACATTCAGCAGCTGGTAAGTTATAGCAGGGGAACCGGATTCTGAATATTGGGTGATGGAACTGAATCCCCGTGACTTCAAAACTATCTATAAAAGTTTTTCATGGTAATTCTTTTTAGCAAGATATATCCACATCACTTCTGCTGTCAGCGACAACACTAACGGCCCAATAATCACGCCTAACGGCCCTAAGAACAGGATTCCGCCAAAAATTCCTAACATGATGATTGCGGTGTGTACTTTAGCCTTATCACCCATGAGTTTAGGGCGGAGAATATTATCGACGCTTCCTACAAAGATAAAACAATATACGAATAAGCCAATCCCTTTTAATATGCCGGCATCAGAACCTTGAAATATTCCATCCAGCAATAAAAACAAGGACGCAGGAACCCATATCACGCCGGTACCGATAGCCGGAATTAAAGCGAAAAATGATATTACTACCCCCCAGAAAAACGGTGAAGGGATTCCGAACAAGAAAAATCCTAGCGCGCCGAAGACTCCTTGGATTAAAGCCACTATTAAATAGCCATAAACCACTCCGTGAATAATTTCCCTCAGCCGGCCAAGGATTAAAGCGTAATTTTTCTGGCGAATCTGGAAATAATGATGCAGCTTGTTCAGCAGATTTTCCCCATCTTTCAGGAAAAAGAATAAGGTAAAAAAAACCGTGAATAGATTCACGAATAAACGCGGCAGGTTTATTAAAAACGATGACCCTTTTCCGATAACCCATTCCGTAGCATTTTTGGTGATCTCTTTCAGCTGATAGCTGACAACATCACTCCTGCTTATGTCAGTAATGGCCTGGCACAAATCGGTAGCGCAATTGTTAAACAACCCCACCGCTAATTTCTGTTTTACCAGCAGATAGATGACATACGATTCCTGTATGAGCACCTTGATCAAAAAGCCCGCAGGTATGATCACTATAAGGAGGACCAGGAAACATACTAAAAACGATGAGATTACCGGACTATTGGTTTTTCTTGCTGTAAATCTATATATCGGATAAAAGGTATACGCTAACAGCGCGCCCACGAAAATTGCCAGTATAAGCGGCCGGAGGATTAAAAAGGATAGAATCACTAATGAAACAAATAAAAATACCGGAACGTAATTTTTGTATTTAATGTCTATTCGCCTCTTAGTGATTTAATTTTTACAGGTTTAATTAATATTAGTTTAATTAATATTCATTTATTGAATATGCTTATTAAACGTAAGAATAGCTTTCATGCTTATAAAAATTCTGGTTTGAACAAAATTGGCTTGAAAACTTCATTAGAAATTTCTGGTCTGTCTCAGAAAAGAGAAAAATAAAAAGAAAAAAATAAAGCCTATTAAGGCTTAGTTAGTCGTTGCTTTGCTGAGTTTTGCGTCAGCGTAGGTTGTGCCTTCTACTACCATTTCCTTGCCGGAAAGTTCGCTAGCTCTGTTAGCTACTACTTTACCAGCTAGTCTGGTGTCAGCGCCGCTGTAACCTGCTACAAGCATAGCCACGTTGCCGTTAGCATGCTCGAACAACTTAACACGTGCTTTTCCAGGAGTAAATCCTTCAGCACAATCAGCTGGGTTTCCCATCAGTTCAGCTGCTGCGGTATTGACACAAGGTCCTCCTACAACAACTAAGTTCTGCGCTTTTACGTCAGCTACTTCACTGTCCAGCTTGGTGGCATCAACAAAGGTTACTGCTTTCAGGTCGCCGCCGGCAGATGTGCTCGAAGCTACTGCTCCAGAGGTCAAGTACACCATTGGCAATCTTTCTTTGTGCGGCCATTCAATGGTCAATGTGTCTGCGCTGGATCCGCCGCCGCTAGGACTATTCCTTTTTACCCATGCTCCGTTAGCTGAGTAACCGTAGGAATTGTCGTCGTCGTCTTGCGGGGATACTAAGGTAGTATTCACCAAATCGAATCCAACTTCTGTAGACAAGTCAACTTCACTAGATGCAGCAGTGATGTTGTACCCTTTTATCAGGTACGGAACAGCGTTTCTGTCATCAATTGCATCAGCATCTATCAAACTTACGTTGAATAGTACCTCACCAGTAAGAGTACTGTTGGTGTATATCCAAATTTTGGCTCCGCCTCTAGCAATTACGTAATCTTGCACTTGCGCATTATAAGCTCTTGAAGGAGTTATTAATGCAGTAGCTGCATGTCCGCTTAAGATGGTAATGTTCCAATCGTCAGCACCAACATTACCGCCACCAACTGGCGCTGCTCCATCACCAACAGCAGTTGCGTTGGCAAAACCATAGGTATTTCCTCCTAACTTCAAGTTAAAGGTAGCACCGTTTTGACCTGCTCCAAAGGTGATAGGACGTTCAACAGTCTCTCCCGTTCCTAAAATTTTGAACTTTGCTTTAGGATCTGATGCGCCAAACTTATCGGCTCCTTTATATTGAACTACACTTGAAACTGAATCTTCATCAGTATCATCGTTCAAGATGAAATACTGTTCATCTTGGATTGAAGTTTTGTTCAAAACAAGCCTATCGTCTTGGTTACCTAACAACACATCTGATCCAGTTGCATAAGCTAAAGGCATATTTATTACGTCTCCTTTCAAGTTAGTAAAAGTCAACCAATATTCCTTTTCACCGCTTTGATCTGCAACTTTTATTTCGTCTGTAAGGACAGATTGATCCATCCCTTCAAAACGCAGGTCCCAGTTTTCAGTAAAAACCAATTCTTTTTCTTCAAGTTCTGGCTGACCTAACAAAGTTTCACCGGCTGCTATGAAATAATCGTCCTGCGCGGTCATGTTGACTTGGATGTCGTCAATTTCTAACTCTCCGTCAGCAGTTGCACTCCAGGCAGTAGTTACTGAACCAAATATAGTTACAGCTGCTCCGTCGATAGTTTCATCATTGACTTTTAAGTCGTCTGATGAAGTGGCAGTAGCTGTAGTCTGGTTGAAGTTATCATCCTGTAATTCTAACTTGTCAGCTCCCAAGTAAAACTCAGCTTGGTGAACCCCGCCGGCATAGTCTTGGTACAATACTTCGCTCAATCCAAGTACGACACCATCAGAGAGTGTTTCAGTATCTCCTTCATCCATTACCGGAGTTGTTTCACCATTAACGGTAAATTTAGCTTGGTCAGCCGTATTGGTGAAAACTAAACTTACCTCGTACTCTTTACCATCAAGAGTAAACGTTTTGGTTTCCCCTTCCAATATTTGGTCTGAAGCAGAACCGGACATCAACGTCAATGTAATTTGCGGGGTAGCCGAAATTGCATTCGTTCTTGCCTGAACGATGTTGTATGTTTTTCCCAGCATAGTTACAGACTTCTTTTCCAAATCATCCAATTTATAGCTGGAGGAAGAATCCACATCAGATTTTGCTGCTTCCAGAAAGTTCATTTCATATCTGGCAAATTCAGCGTTATCCGGAACTTTCACGAACAAAGCAGTTACATCGTCATCATCTTCCACGTAAGTTGTGTTCACAACAGGGCCATCAAAGTGGATGAACTGTTCGTAGTTGAAAGATCCTTTTGAACTGGACAAAGTAGCATCTGCCAAAGCAGCTAAATCATCCCCATCTACGAAATCCAATACTCCGTGAGTTGTAGTTCCTATAGCTTCGCCGAATTCTAACTCGTCAGTTCCTGCTTTCACTAAAAAAGCGTCGCCTTCGACACTGACGGTAGCGCCTGCATCAGATGCTTTATATTTCATGCTTGCGGCAATGTCAGTCATTGCTAAATTGTCTACAGCAGCGGCATTTTCTCCTACTACCAGAAGACCGTTAAAGACACCATCTTGAACTAACATGTCCGGGTAGTTGCTCAAATCTGCAGCCATTGCACCCATCACTGTTGCGCTAAGCATAGTTGCTCCAGCACCAGCTGAAAGAATACATTTCACTATTTTTTTTACTTTCATTAAAACACACCTCCGTGTTTTGAATATGTTTTCCAACTCTTCTCCTCAGTCCCGATCCATCCTAAGAGTTCCGAGCAGCAAACCACAAGGGCCCGCTTGTTTCGGTCTTATCGATGGATTAAAGACCTAAAGGATTCCTAAGATCAGTGCAATCCTTTATTGACACATCTAAGTAACCTCTAACTACCAAAAAATCATTTATAAGTTTTTCGTACCGAAAAATTGGACCCATCAGCCGAAAAAGAGGAGGACCCCTAAAACTGGAAAATTTTTAGCTTTTGGCGGTTCATCATTACCAAATGATAAAACTGTGTTCTGGAACTTAGTTCTGGTAAATTGGTCGTTATCATGAATTTAATAGCCCTAACAACACCAATAATTATAAAGATTCATGGCCCGGAAACGATAACATGGATATTAACGACCTTCCCCTGCCTGAACCGTTCAAAAAAAAATATGCTGCATTCAAGACTCTTACCCCCATACAGGAGAAAGCCGTTAAAGCCGGACTTTTGGAGAAAAAATCAATTCTGGCTTGCGCCCCTACTGCTTCTGGGAAGACTTTAATCGCTACCATGGCTATATATAATATTCTGGGTAACGCTGATTGCTCAAGTAATAACAGCAGTAATAGTGGTTATGGTGGTAGTGGTGGTAATAATAGTAGTAGTAATAGTAGTAGTAGTGGTAGTAGTAGTAATAACAACGCCTCAAATACTAATGCTTCGGAGCAGAGAAAGGGAAAGGCTATATATTTAGTACCGCTCAAAGCCTTAGGAACGGAAAAATACAAGGAATATCTGGCCTTGTTCAAGGATTCCACGCATAAAGTAGTACTTTCAACCGGCGACGTGGATTCTGAAGCTGACTATCTAGCTGAATACGATCTGCTTATCCTTACCACGGAAAAGCTTGACTCACTTCTGCGGCATAGAGTTGGCTGGCTTTCTGAAGTCAAAACCGTAATTGTGGATGAGATCCATTTATTGAACGACGCATCCAGGGGACCTACACTAGAAATCATCCTTACCCTCCTTAAGAGTCTGATTAAGCCGCAGATAATCGGGCTTTCTGCGACTATCGGTAATCCAAAAGAATTGTCAGAATGGTTAGGGGCGACCTTAATCATTGACGAATGGCGGCCGGTAGAATTGAAGAAAGGGATTTATGCTGAAAAAGAAGTGGAGTATTATTAGTTGATAAATTAGTTGAGAAGAAAGAAACATCGCCACTGAGATTAAGCCGCGGAGATACCTTAATTTAACAATTTAATAATATTTTCAAACTCCTTCTCCCCGTAGGTCTGCTTATACTCTGCCGCAGCTTCCCGCAATTTTTCCAAAGTAAAAGAAAATCCCTTCTTCAGCAGCGATTTCCCCTGTTTGCCGATAAAATCTACAAATTGGGTTACGTTGTGCGGTTTTTCAGTTTCATAACACCGCTCAAAATCAATCAGAACGGACGTATTCTCTGCATCAACAATAATATGTTTTAAGGGGTTGTGCATCTCTTCCTTATTAACATTCATCAGGTCAAGGATAAAACATTGCTCCAAAACGTCAATAAGAACTTTTTTTACTGCTTCCTTGGAAGCTTCAGGCAGCCAATCTTCTATATAATATCCTTCCACAAACTCATATACCACATATTCTTCTTCTGAAAACAAAAATTTTGGCCCGATGCCTCTTTTGTTGAGAGCTTTCAGCCACAACGTTTCGCTGGCGATGGCATCTTCTGCTTTGCTTTCTTTTTTCTTTACTTTGACTGCAACCGTAAATGTCTCCCGCTTTGCGGGGAAATGGCTTTTCACTAACTTGCTCCGATCAAATTTGGCAGTATAGATTACGCCCCGTTTTCCTTCCGCAAAATAATGCACATCCCGCAGCAGCTTTCCTTCCAGCCGGCGCAGTAAAGAAGTTTTAGTGATTTTATAAGCATACAAAGTTTCAAAAGCAATCTTTTCCTCGCCCAGCTCTTCCCACCCTAACAAATTATGGGAAAGCATTTCTTCTATCTTCTGTTTATTGGTCAGTGAAGAAAACAAAAACAATATCTCTCCTTCTGGAAATAGATGATTTGAAACCTCTTTAAAAAACCGCTCAGAGATTTCCCATCCTTTCTTTCCGCCATAAATTGCGCGGTCTTTAATGCCTTGATCTTGCGGCAAATACGGGGGATTAAAAATAATTACATTAAAATAACCGCTCACTTCTTCAAACAGGTCGCTTTTCAAGACCTTAATTTTGCGCAGCTTCTGTTTCTGTACCTTTTGCTCAAAAACGCTGACTGCTTCCGCGTCTATATCTATTGCCACCACTTCCCGCACCTGCGGATTTCCCAGGGCAGTTATAGCTTGTATTCCTGAACCGGTGCCTACGTCAAGCACCCGACCGTAAGCATACCGAGACACAAATTTCTGTAATAAGTACGAATCCTCTGCCGGTTGATATATTTCCATTCAGTTGTTGAAATGAAGAATATTGATAAATATTTGTAACAAAAAGGTGCTAAGTATATACCATTTATCTTCTCGCTGATTTTCTTGTAAAGAGGGCTTGCGGATGATAAAATAGATTCACAAAGTTTTCTAAAGATGAATGGGCCCGGCCGGATTTTCGTCAACAATCATTTCGAACCGGCGACATCCGCCTTGTAAGGGCAGCATCATAGCCACTAGACCACGAGCCCATCCAGCAAAAGGATTTAAGCCTGTTTAAAAATATTACGGAGATTATTCCTTCTTCCCTTCATCGGAGCCGCCTTTTTCTTCCTTAGGCTCTTCCGCCGCAGGCTTCTTATGCGCAGCGCTTTCTCCCTTGCCCTTCTTAGAAACTAATTTGTCTTTCACATCTTCGCCAAGCTTTTTCGCGCCTTTAGTAATTTTGACAGCCACGCCGCCCAAAGTTCCGACCGCAGCTATGATGGCAGTGATAGCTACGGCGTTTTCTTTCATCCATAATAGCATAGTCTGCTCCTGCCTTATTGCTGTTTCCAAACGCCTGGTGATTTCATCTACTGCTGGTCCGGCCATATCAACATTCACCTGCGCTTCTTCAAGATGATTGGTCAGCATCTGCTGCTGCGCATCTTGCAATTGTTTTTTTGCTGCTTTAATGCTGTCAAATACTTCATCCACCAGATAATCGTCTGCTTTTTTTTGATAATACATATCTTCCTGTTCCTGCAGCTTCTTTTTCACTTCAAAAAGCTTTAATTCCAATTGCTCCTTATTCACTTCCATTGCTCCAGTAACAGTAAAAGTGACGGGAAAAATTTTTTCGTCTATTTTAATCATCGCCGTGACATTCCCTCTGCGGAGGATGTTCATCTTAACGGTCAGAGAATCCTGCTCGCCGGGCTTCAGGCGGGAAATAGAGGTAGAACTAAGATGCTGGACGCCTTCCCCCACTATTTTTGCGCTGATGTCCTTGATTGCTCCTGCGCCGCCATTAGTTACTAAAAAAGTAACTTGGTTCTCTTTCAACTGCAGCGCGACAGGAAAATAAGATTCCACATTTATTTTTGATTCATAAGAACTAACCGTGATTGGCACCGGTTTAGTTACTTTTCTTTCTTCACCGTCCTGCACCAATAATTTCACTAAAACATCGCCAACATTCTCAAAAATATGGCTTGGATTTTGCTCGGTGCTGTCAATAACCCCGTCGTTATCGAAATCCCATGCATAAACAAACTGGCTGCTGCCGGAAACAATCGTAGTGAACTTAACTTCCAACGGCGCTATCCCTGACGACGGCGCGGCAATTACGGAAACGCTGAAAGGATCTTCTACTTTTATCGTCGAATAAACAACGCTGCTGCCGCTTGCGGCAGTGACATTAGCAGATACTTCATACGTGCCGGCCTGCAGGTAAGTGTAAACCGGCGCTAATTCGGAACTGTCAGTAGCGCTATCTCCATCAAAATCCCAGGCTACAGAAATGATCTCTTCCGATGCGGTAAGATTGAACATAACCTGCAGGGGAGCTTTCCCGGAAGCAGGAATCGGATTCAGGGTAATAGAATCTTCTGCCAGAGCTGAAGACGCCGTTAAAAATAACAGCAAACATAATGATAGGGCAAATGTCCTATATACAAATGTCCTAGATACAAATATCCTTGATAAGGCATATGTTCTTGATAAGATAGATTTTCCTGCCATTTTCTTTTCCAGAGTATCTCGACCGCCCCCCCTTTTTAAATATTTTTATTCAAGAGAAGCTGTTTCGATGAAAATATCTGAAGAATCGCACAGCTTAACATATCAACCTGCGACAAACTATCCACTAACAATATACAAACAATAAGCATTTAAACTCCTGAGAATTTTTAAGCTTCATGCAGGAAAAAATATTTGATTTGCTGTTAAACCAGGATGAGCTTAACTGGAAAAATATCATCTATGATTTAGTCAAGACTGAACAGATGGATCCTTGGGACATTAACGTTTCCCTTCTGGCTAAGAAATTTATTCAGATTATTAAAGAAATGCAGGAGCACGATTTCAAAATTCCCGGAAAAATACTGTTGGCTGCCGCAGTCTTATTGCGGATCAAAGCCACGCATTTGGTGGAAAATGACATTTCCAACCTTGACAAGCTGATCAATCAAAATGAAGGGATTCCTGAAGAAGAGCTGTTTGAAGAGATGGAACAGCGGTTACGCAATCCCAATGGTTCTGTGCAGCCGCAGCTTATACCCAGAAATCCACAGCCCAGAAACAGAAAAGTGTCTGTTGAGGATTTAGTAGATGCCTTGCAGAGAGCCATGGCCACTAAGAAAAGAATTCTGGAAAGGCAACGCCCCACTAGTTTTTCCATGCCGCAGCGAAAGATAGACATTTTGGAAGTTATCCGTGACATCTACCATAAAATTAATTACTATACAAATAAAAATCCAGATCAGAAATTAACTTATGCCAGATTGCTGCCGCCGAAAGCGGGAAAACATGAGAAAGTGTATACTTTTATTCCTTTGCTGCATTTGGAGACACAGCAGAAGATTGAGATGGAACAGAAAGGCCAATTCGATGAAATTTTCATTAACGTGGTCAAGCCTAAAAAGCCATAAAAGTGCAACTAATCGTGGTTTGTTTTCATGAATAGTTGCTTCATTTTGTGAAAAAGAAAACAGTATAGGGAGGTAGAATAAAGTTGGCAAATTTACCGGATATCACGGATATGTTAGAAGCCTGGAAAAATTATGGCACTCTTTACGAAACCTATGAGGCTCTTAACAAAAAAGTAGCTGAAGCTAGAGAAGAAATAGGCCGACTTGAAGAAGAAGCCGTCCGGAACTACAAAGCAGCAAACATATCAGAAGAAGAATGCAACCACCCCATAATTAGGTACAGGGGCTTGGGGGAATCTGAATGCATCTGCTGCGGCAAACTCTACGGCTAATTTCTTAGCAGAATATAATTTATCTATTTAATTTATTTATCCCCAAAACCACTTAAACTTTTATTTCTCCGCAATCTTTTTAAATCAAGACTGGAATTTACACCCATTGAGTGATAGATGTTCTAAGGGAAGTATGGAATCAGCTAAAAATATCACCACTAAGAACATAAAAGTACCCGGGAAAATAGTAGACCAAGTTCTGGGCCAGGAAGAAGCAGTTAAAATCATTAAAAAAGCTGCACTGCAGCGCCGGCACGTCTTATTGATAGGCGAGCCAGGAACCGGGAAATCCATGCTGGGCATGGCTTTAGCCGAACTTCTTCCCAAATCTGACTTGAAAGATATTCTCGCTTACCCCAACCCTAATGATGAAAATAATCCTTACATCAAAACCCTGCCTGCCGGAAAGGGAAGAGAAGAAGCATTAAGTTATCAGTTGGATTCTAATAAATCTATGAAAAATAATAGTTTTCTGCTGTTCATCGTCGCTATCATAACTTTCATTGCGCCTTGGTGGATCCGCTACCATTATCAATCTGATTTGATGTTTACCGCTTTTTTCTTAGGCGGCATGATGTTTCTTGCTGGATTTGCCATATCTGTAAATATGGGGCCGAGAATGTTCCAAACATCTAAAGTTATCGCCCCGAAAGTTATCGTAGACAATTTTGACAAAAAACAAGAGCCATTCTTTGATGCTACCGGCGCACACGCAGGAGCATTGCTAGGCGACGTACTGCACGATCCGTTTCAATCGGGGGGATTAGGAACTCCGGCAAACCAGCGTGTCGTAGCTGGAATGATCCATAAAGCGCACAAGGGAGTATTGTTCGTCGACGAAATCGCCACGCTTCATCCCAGAACGCAGCAAGAAATGCTTTCTGCCTTGCAGGAAAAAAAATTTCCCATCACCGGACAGTCTGAACGCTCTGCCGGCGCCATGGTAAGAACCGAACCGGTGCCCTGCGATTTTATTTTGGTCGCCGCAGGAAATCCTGAAACTATCAAGAATATGCATCCGGCCCTGCGTTCCAGAATCAGAGGATATGGGTATGAAGTATACATGAATGAAACCATGCCCGATACTAAAGAGAACCGGGCTAAGATCGCGCGTTTCGTCGCTCAGGAAATTAAAAAAGAAGAAGGAAAAATTCCCCATTTTGATCTTTCTGCGCTGAAAGCAATTATAGAAGAAGCGCGAAGGAGAGCCAATCATAAAGGGCGCCTTACATTGCATTTGCGCGGCCTGGGCGGATTAGTTCGGGCTGCCGGCGACTTAGCTAAAGAAGAAGAAGCAGGGTTAGCTACTAAGGAGCACGTCAAGAAAGCAAAAATACTGGCCCGGCCTTTAGAACAGCAGATGGCTGATAAATATATTGAACGCAAGAAAGAATACGAAGTTATCATTACCACTGGCTTGCGTGTCGGAAGAGTCAATGGGTTGGCAGTTATCGGCGGAGGTTCTGCCTATTCCGGTATTTTATTGCCGATAGAAGCGGAAGTGACTCCCGGCGGGAAGAAATCAGAGATTATTGCTACTGGAAAACTCGGCGAAATCGCTAAGGAAGCAATTAAGAACGTTTCTGCCATAATCCAAAAATATTTTGGAGAAGACATTAAAGAAACGAAAGACATTTTCGTGCAATTCCTTCAGACCCATGAAGGAGTGGAAGGAGATTCAGCTTCCATTGCCGTGGCGACAGCTATCATATCTGCATTGAAAGAAATCCCCATAAAACAAGACGTGGCTATGACCGGTTCGCTGTCGGTCCGCGGAGAAGTTCTTCCGGTCGGCGGCGTTTCTTCCAAGGTTGAAGCAGCTATCGATGCAGGTATGAAAACGGTCATTGTTCCTAAATCAAACCTTCAGGATATTGTTATCGATGAAGAGAAATTAGTAAAAGTAAAAATTATCCCAGTAGAGACTATTGAAGAGGTGATGGAATATGCTTTAGATTGGAATGGGAATAAGAAATTGAAAGAAAAAATATTCCATAGAAAAAAATGATGGTGCGCATTATTGAAAAAATATCTATCACTGAAAAAGTAAAATTTGTTCCGGAAGAGCCGGAATATTTAACTATCTGGGACGACGAAACGGGAATTCGCTGTTCAGCGCTGGGAACATTCGTAGAAGAGGAGGAAATGCCTCTGAGATACGTAATGAGAAATGTGCGCGTCTTGTATCCGGAACCGCGGGATATTTTAAGGCCGATTTATTACTCGCTGGTTTGGGGAAGAGAACCGCAGCAAAAGCAAATGTACGACCCCCTTGATTTAGATTTGGAGCCCATTCCAGATTCCGATATGATTGACGATGATTTGTTTTAATCTGCTGTAAATAGTAGAAATATTTAAAAATCAACCCTTAATCTAACTTACCATGGCACGTTCACAACGAAGATCCAACCGGAAACCGTCCGGCGGCAGGTACCATTATACCAGAACTAAAAGGCTGCGCGAATTAGCCGGCTTTCCTGTCAATACTAAATTAGAGAAAGAACGGAAAGTAAAAACTACCAGAATACGCGGCGGACGGACTAAACATTCTCTTCTGACTGCCAGCAACGTTAACGTTTGTGATAATAAGGGAAAAGCCACTAAAGTTGGGATTCTTAATGTAGTCGGAAATCCTGCCAACCCCCATCTGGTAAGAAGAAACATTATCACCAAGGGAGCTATCGTGGAAACAAAGCTGGGAAAAGTCAGGATTACTTCACGGCCTGGACAGGAAGCTGCTCTGAACGGCGTTTTGGTTAAATGAACTGAAATAGTTTACATTTTTAAAATTTCTTCCATGACCACTGGACAACCACTGGACAAACGCTAATAAGGCTTAATTACTAAAAATTTAAGATTTTTGAGCTCTTTAGATTATCCACTCCCGCACTAGACAAGTCCGGGTCTTCTATATAAACAAATCCTAACATCAATTCTTTATCAAAAAACGAGGTGAGCAAAGGACATTGTCCTTTTGACCTCATTTTTATGATAAAAAAACGAGGTGGTATAAACCATGATGGATCTTACGACAGAAACAATTCAACAATTGTTTGAAAGGCAGGTGCGGGAACTGACCCAAAAAACGGTCATGACCAAGGAAGATTCTTTTGATTACCAACTAAGCGGGGGGTGGTTATAATGAATAACATAAACAATATACGAGACAGGATTTTGTACCTTATGCAAAAGTACGAAGAGCCGGTGCAGAAACAGAACAAGCAGATGTTCATAGATGATTTTGATTGCTATTACGCTATTTCTTAGTCCACACACCTTACCACCTTTTTCGTGGCCGGAAACGGCCACGTTTTTTTTTTAGAAACATTTAAAAAAGGAGTTCAAGAAATCATAACCAATTAAGTGTGATAAGGAAATAGGTTTATATATTTAGAGAATTTATACAAGGTAAACACATGGAATACGAAGAGATAGGGGTTGAAGAAAAAAAACTCTTATTAAGAGCTTATAATTTTGAGGTTAATGAAGAAGGAGTTATTATAGATTATTTACTCAATGAACCATTAATTTCGAATGAGACCCGAAGACCGATTAAATTAGAAAATGCTTCACTGATTCCCGGTTCTCTTAAAATTGTAGATACTACTCCTTTAACTATAAGTAAACTTCTAAGAGAAAAAGAAGAGTTAAAGGAAAATGGTAATTGAAGAAATAATTCAAAAAGCGATTGAATTGACTCTCCCCGAGTTTCTTAAATGGTTAGTCGCATCGGGAATTCTTGTAAAATTAAGTAAACCGCAATTAGAAAAAGTATATGGGATCATAAGGAATAAAAATAATGAAGGTAAATATGGATTTGTCCCAAACAAGGATGAAGTTTATACCCTAAAAAAACTAGCAGAAAAATCCATTTACACCGATTTCAAAAGAATTTTAAAAAATCATTGGGGCATAGATGTTATAAGAACTGGTTTGTACATTATTAATTTAGAACAAAAGAAGGAAATCGATAAAGTAAAAGAGATTAAAGACCAAATCTACAAAAACAAAAAATTAATCGGATTAAGACTAATTGAAATGGTTACTGAAGGAGTTATAAGGCCCATATTAGATCATTTGATTGAACTTAAAGAGAAACAGAAATATTGTCAGGAAGACTTAAATAATGAATTTGAAGATTTAATTTTTAAGTGGAAAGAGATCACTATCTTTATAAAAAATGAAGATAATATAGAAATTATAAAAAGCAGGACTAAAGAGATTATTGATAAAAAGACAGAGACTTTTTTTATTTTTGCTAAAGGAAAAGCGATAGAAACTGCTTGGGCGGTTAACGTACAATTACAAAAAGAGAAATATATTTTAGAGAAAGGATATGTATTCTTTGCAAAAATGAATAAGGAAACCGCCCCGTATTCTTATTATTGTGGATTCCATAGTTCTATGTTCTTACTTTAAATTTTAAAGATTTATTCGCATAACAATTATAAATAAAGAAGAAACTTTATTTCTTAATGGAAACTCTTACTAAAACAGAACTTCGCCTGCGTTATACTGAAATCGCCGAACGAATCCGTAATGGAGCAGTAT
>CAYHXT010000002.1:0-50372 GCA_964360675.1 uncultured Methanosarcinales archaeon | reverse complement strand
AAAGAGGATTAAAAATTATTGGAGTTTGTGGATTATGTTATTCCGGACAGAGCCGAGGGAGATTAGTTAACTTAAAAAGCGATAAACTGCTCTCCATAAACCACAGATTTACTTGACCATTCCCTGCCAGTGCTCTTTCCATGAATGCACTAAGGTTTTCTTCTCATGGTCCAATGAAGTCTTATGTTTGAGAATAAATGAATCCAATTCGCGGATAAAGCGGCCGACTTCTTCCAGAAAATTCTTATCTCCCCAGGCCTTGCTTTTCAATAGCTTATATTTAGCTAAGCATTGTTCATGTTTTTTTTGCAGGTCGTCAAAAGCAGACAAGGTATTTTTCATTGGACTTTAAGATGGGCTATGATGGATAAAGCCTTTTATGAATTTAAGCCTTTCTATTTGTTTTGTACTCAAAGTGATTAATATTCGTATTTTATAATCACTTTGGTATATACCAAAGGCATTGGATATTCAAACTTATCATTAGTGCCTTTGTATATATAAAGGAGGAAAATTTGTTCACGGAATATGAAAACTATCATATTCCGGAACCGAAAACTGATCAGGTTCTGTTTTCGTGTTCGGAAATTTCAATCCTTTAGTATATACAAAAGTGTGAATAATTATTCGAATATTTCGCACTTTTAGTATATAACCGAACGAACCAAACGTATTAATTCGGCATCTCCAACCCCAATTTCTCGCATATCTTGCGCTGATTTTCGGTCAGACGCTTAGGATGCTTGCGCACAAATTCTTCAAATTCTGTATCTATGTCTTTCATCTACGCCACCTCCTACTAAAAGAAATCAAATTACGGGGACATTTATAAAATTTATTTTTTCAGGTTGGTAGTGAAAAGATTTTATCACTACAAAAGGAACAGGTAGCGCTTCAGGTTAGGAGTCAGGGATTCATTGAATAAAGTCTTTTTCTGGCTCTCTCCTGAAAATTCCTGCAGGTGGATGGTGTATCCACCGAATTCATATGTAAATGTTCGTCCAGGCATTCGACAGCCACTGCGGCCTTTAAAAAAAGTTCCGATTCGTGTTTATCATTAACCCACTGAGCTGAAAAATATGCCAGATAAGGCAGGATATTGTTGGTCCTCTGCGCCCAGCTTAAACTGTCTTCATTGGTTTCCTTGTCAGTAGCTTCTATATCTACCTTAAGCGCATCAAAGTCGCCTTTCTCAAAGTTTACTCCCGGATAGAATCTATTGATATAATCCAACACTGCCTGCACCGCAATTTTAGCCCGGGATTTTTTCAGTTCCGGGTCATTTTCTTTCATCAGGATTACCGAATAAAGCCGTTCCAAATATGAATAGATGTGGATCGGCAGCGGATTCCTTAATCCTTTAGGGCATCGGTAAGGGTTGAAGGTTTCAGAATCTCCTATTTTATCGCTGCAGGGATATGCTTCCAGCAATTCGAGTATCCTGCCCGAAAGCGCAAATCGGTCATTATAATCTTCGGGCTTTTTTTTCGCGAGCTGACGAAACAGTTGAGTTGAAGCTATCAATGAAAAATAAGATTTGAAAAAGGGATTGCTGAACCGGTTGTCTAAAGCGAATTCCTCGGCTGATTCAAATAGTTCTAATCTCTTTGGATGGCTGTTGTCAAAATTTTTGCTGTATATCTCCAAGTTCCTTATTTTCAGAAATTCCAATAATTCTTTAGCTTCATCGGCATTGAGGTAAGACTGCAGCTCTGAACTAAAATTTTCTGAAGACAGCAGCTCTTTCCACGATAGGTAATATTGGTCTTCTAAATTCCCGGACCGATCTTTCAATAGGTCGTCCACCATGATTTCAAGTTTTAATACATCAGCATGCACCAATTTATTCATTGCCGCTTCCATATTGCCGTTATGTTTTAACACTAAGCCCGGAAATAATATCGATCCTTTGAAGTACATGCCATAATAAGGGGTCAGGTCGGAATTCTTTTCTTCCGGCCAGTAATAGAACATCTCCATGAACATGAGGGAGCCGTATTCTGGATCTTGCTGGAAGGTCTTAAAATAGGAATAATTTTCGTGGAAAAGGGACAGGAATTCTTCTTTTCCGGGTTCAACAGTATGCCCTATCTCATGATTGACAATCTGATGAAATATATCTGTCTGAAAAGAGTTGGGAATGACTATGGTAACGCCGTCACCCAGAGTTACCCCGTCTCCTCCGTTTGTGGAATAGTCAAGATAATCTTCAACCGGCACGATTACCAGTTCGGCATCTTCGTTCTTATTATAGATCAGACCTTTATCGGCAAAACTCTCGGTGATGAAGTCTGCCAGGCAGCTGGTATGCTCCTGCACTGCCGTATTTTCGTAAATGACAAAAAGATCATTTGGATTGCCGCAGTCCCTGACTTTGCCGGTGGAAACACAGCGCTCTTCTTCTTTATATCTTAATAATTCATCCCTAATCTCCTTAACTGGGCGGCTGCATTCGCCGTATAATGGCACTCCTTCAGGAATATATTCACATCCTAAAGACAAGCCTAGCGCGGCGATAGACGAAACGGCCAACAAGCTATTTTTTATTCGCCCCATATGAATGCCGTGCCTCCGCCGATTTTAAATTCATCATAACGATTCCTGCTGCCAGGCAAATTATGGTTAATTTCCATATTCAGATATAATCTTAAATTATCAATAACATCTATTCCCGGCTGCGTGGATAAAACCAGATTTTTGGTCAGGCCGGAAACACCGGAATGTTCTGTTAAGACTCTCTCTGACACCTGTACGGACGAAGGTAAACTGAATCTCCAGAATCTTGGAATAAGCCTTATATCCAGGTCGCACATGGTTAAACCCCTGCGGAAATCATAGCTGGACTGCCTCTCACCCAGCAAACAGCTTCCGGTTACGACCGCATCAATATTGTAGTGGTATAAGCCGAGACCGATATTTGCGCCAAGACCTAGATGTTTTTCGTAGCCTTCCAGGTCACCAAAAGAGATGGATTCATGGTGCCTTCGGTAACCTAATCCGGCCGCGGCAAATATTTGGAAATCATCATTGTTCACGAAAGTAAACCGCAATTTAGGCCTATAACTCAATTCATTTTTACTCCTTTCAAATCCGCCGTCTTCGTATGAAGAAAGCCATTGGCCATAAAATCCTAATTCCTGCTGCAACGAAAATGATTCGCTTATGGGCAAAGCTATCTCGGCGCCAAATTCAGCTTCCGCACCTTTTTCATACGGCTGGCCGGCCATATTTTTGGTGGTATAAGATACGGCAGCAGATAAAAGATTTCTTCTCACTGGTTCTTCCAGAGCATTTTCTTGAATATTATCCACCAAATCAGTATTAAGCTCTTTTGCCGGCGTCAGTTGTTTCGGCTCTTCAGCTATAGCATTATTTGCAAAACTGCCTATAAAGAGGGTTAAAAGTGCGCTATTGATGTTAGGTGCGTTTTTCATATTTCTTCACTACTTTTAACCCCTAGAAACGCTTGCCGTTTATAAAACTTCTGCATTTTACCCCCTGGCAGTAGTGTCACCAGCGGAGCAAAAACTTACCCGCCTGAATTTTGGCTTTGCTGCTTCCTCCACGACCGATGATGCTTTATTTGTCGCAACACTATGCAACACCTACCTCAACAATTCCTTGCCGGAAGAATGCAGATAAAATTTCACCAAAAGAGTGAAGAAAGTAAAAGCGCTTAGTCCATACGCTAAAATATAGAAAGTCTGGGCAAGGATGCCGAGAAAACCGGAAACTCCCCAGTACGCATACAGCAGATCTCCGCCGAGAAAACCGATGTTAGCAAAAAAAAGAGGCATTAGATTTACTTCAATGGGCCCCAGATATCTATAAAATAAAAACAAGTTAGCTGAGGAAATTAAAATTAATGAGGTTGTCAGCGGATAAAAATACCTCAAGAAAACGCTGCTATCTTCTGCGCCTCCCGAACCGGCCGCATAAACATAAAAGGATACTAAAATAAGAAGGAGCGAACCGAACGCCACCAAAGGAAGAAGCTGATGCATCTGGCCGTAGGATCTATAAAGCATACTGCTCAGAGCGGTGAAGGAAATCAGCATGAAAAAAGCTCCCGTTACCCAGTAAAAATCAGGCATCCCTGCTGTCGGAGCCGCTTCAAAAACCACGTAGATTAAATACCAGGTCAGTTCTCCCAAAGCAAACACGGCATAGCCGGCGATAAGGAAGAAAAAAATGAAGAATTTCTCATCGGAAAAAAGCATTTTAAGTTTATTCTTAAATAAAGCATTTATCACGATTAAGCCAAAAACTGCTGATAGAAAAGCGAAAAGTACAGTTATGAAATTAAGGGTGGCTTGCAGATCTAACACCATTTTTAAGGAAACTAGGAGAACGGCGTATATAAATTTGTTGGTCGCTTACGACTCGACTTTCATAAAGCAAATTGACCCATCACTTACACACTTAATTAAGAAATCTTGCGTATCTCGTTACAAATTCATGTATCTCAGCATCGGTAAGGCCGCGTTCTCTATACTCCTGCAATCTTAGATTAAAATGTTCCTTCTCTGCCGTGCCCATATATTTGTATCTATTGGCTTCTTTTATCTTTCTTATTTCTTCTGTTGAGTAACTGAATATCTCCAGCACCGTATAGAAAAGAGGGATTGTTTTTACATCAAGGATGGGAGTATTTTTTGTAGGAATCTCTTTTTGTACAACATTAATTAAGGAAGTGATAGAATTACAACTTGGACCATAGTTTCCGCTGTGGGAAGATCTATTCCAATCATAAAAATTGCCGTCAAAAGCATAATAATCTGTTGGTTCTTGAACATAAAGTTTCAGCATTAAAGTCCAAACGCGGTCTTTTCCTGCCCGGGAAAAAACCACTTCCGCTTCTTCCTGCGTCAATTCCTCATCATAAAATTTATGCTGTTTGTAAAAGTCAGCGCTGTTTTTATAAACGCGCAAGCGCGCAGTACATTCATCGTTTATCCCCGCGTTAACTAATTTATTCTGCTGCAGGTACTGCTCTAAATTTTTTTTTGCTTCTGCTAAAGTATCAAAAACAAGCACTTTGGTCATAAAGCGTAAAAACGAAACTTACTTTAAATTATTTGCTGTAACTTATATCAAATGACGTAAATTTTTAGACAAATTTACGCCATTTGTATATATACTCAAAGTGATTAATATTCGTATTTTATAATCACTTTGGTATATACAAAAGTGTGAATAATTATTCGAATATTTCGCACTTTTAGTATACGAAAGACATAACAAATTGTATAGATTATTATGTCTTTTGGTATAATTATCATTTGGCAGATTGTCAAAATGCTATAAGTCCTGCCAGTAGAGGTAACAAAAATGTGCTAAGTATATGCGAGCCTATCCTCGTCTTAAAAGACGAGGCTTTACGGCTCGCAATTATATCGCACATTTTTGGAACAAGAAAGTCAAGACTTTCTGTCCAGAAATAAGTTTGCTTATTTCTTGAACAGAAAATTTCGCTCTAAAGTCCTAAGAATTGCACGGCAATTCTGGGACGCCAGTGAAGTAGTTTCTTCACTGTGCGAGCGGGGCTTTAGACCCTGCGAAATTTTCTTGTAATCACTGCCGCAAAAGAAGAGTTTATAAATAAATGGCTTGTTCAGGACTTATAACTTACTAAACTAAAAGACACCTGCGTAGGTTAGGCATGCGGGGGTATCTGGTTAGAGAAATCTAACAGAACCTTAGAGCAAAGCCTGGCCAAATGCGCAGGACTTAAGTTGCAAAACATAAGTTATCCTGTCTCTTAGTGAGTTCGGGAGTTCAAATCTCCTCCCCCGCACTTTATGCCCTCGTGGCCTAGCGGTAGGGCGCGTCCTTGGTACTTTCCGTTCGGAAAAGTCAAGAACGGAGTGACAGAAAGGACGAGGTCGCGAGTTCAAATCTCGCCGAGGGCTTATTTTACCATAATCTATCATAATCGGGCCTTCAGCTTATAACAAAAAATGAATATCCATGACTATTGTCGGAAAAAGAACAAAACCGAATATCCTGAACTTATTGCCGGCCTACAGGGTAAAGAGATAATTTTTATTGGTGAAAGTAGACACTCTGACCATGAACAAGAAAACAATGAGAAAATCATCATTTCTGAATTGACCAGACAAAATAGGATATCTATAGTAATAGAGGATATATCCGATGAGATATATGATTCCAAGAGAGACATGCTATTGAGATTTAGCCACGACGGCTTATTTTATCTTCCTGCAGAAACGAGACTGACGGTTTCTATGCAGAACCGGCAAATGGCCGCTGTCCTGCCCGCCATCCTGGAAAAAGGAAAAACTACGGTAGTGATTGTCGGTTCCGATCATTTAGTTGGCACATTTACTAATGATCTTGGCTTCCTCCTCCGCCATCTTTCCAGCGCTACTGTCTTTTTAGAAGAATTTTTGGGAGAAGATTCAGGTCTTGTTTTGGGGATTTACAGGAAAAGAACAATGGCCGCACAAGATTATATTATAGTGGGTAATCTTGAAAATCATATATTGTAATCGAGAACTTGCTTTGCACCTAATTTTTCTAAAGCAGTAATAAATTGCCTTTGAAAAATTTTCAACGTCCTTAATTTAGCGTCATCTTCTTTATAGCCGTACTTTTTATCATTACGTACTGCCGCTTGGTTCTTTGCGACCTGCGTTTCTAATCTCTTTATCAGCTTCGGCACCAATGCCGCATTTCTTTTTTTTAATAGATCTATCTTAAAAATGTTAACCTGAGCTTCTACTTCTATTTCTCTAACTAATGCGGCACTTTCTGCAAGAGCCTTTTCAACAAAGTTTCCCATGTAGTCCGCAAAAACAACAATCTATATAAACTTTTTCGTGCCCCGAATATCATGCTTCGCCAGATTTCACAGCAGTTAAAGAAACATTTCTCTTCTTTTCCTATAACAGACCATATTATTTTTAACCGCAAAATAATTGAAATAAATAAGGATAATTTTGAAACGATACCTGAAAACAACAGTTCTAAATCTGTGGCTTTCGTGGACGGCGGACAGGCAGAAATCATCTCTGCTGGAAACTTTTGCTTGAGCTTCATCCGTGTCGGCGCTTTTGTTTTCCAGCACAACCTAAAGATCAGAGATTGCCGGCACGAATTTTATCTGTTGACGACCGCAAGATTAGAAAATGATGATATAGCCTATGAATCCAAAATATTCCCATTAAATGGCCCTGCGATAATAGATGAATCTCAATTAAGCATCTCTTCTACAGATGCGACTATCAGAATAGGCATTGAACGCGCTTCGATTAATGCTGTCGCTAACATGGCCAGAAGATTTGCTGAACTTTCTTTATGCGCAAATATTGATGCTGACATAATAATGATTGACGGAATATTAGAACCTTCTTTCAGGAATGAAGAGAAATATCTTTCAAAGCTGCCGGAGAACGTCTGCGCTCTGGCAAAATCATCTTCTTTATTTACTGCTTCAGGAAATTCTCCGGCGATCTTATTGAACAGATTAAATCCTGAGAAAAGCTGCTGGAGTTATGTCATCGACCGCGCCAATTTCTTTGTCAAGCTGCATCCTAAAGCAAAGCACGTATTTCGTTACACCGGCAAGAAAGAATTTTTGCATTTATTGGCAACAAACAGCAATGACGCGCTCTTTTTAGGATACCCCTACGGATTGATTGCCGCAGATAAATTTGCCCGCGTAAGCAACGAGGAAAAGATGTCGCTGAAGATGAAAATTATCTTAAGTGCAGAAAACAAAGATATTGCTGAATATCTTTCCACCGCCAATGCGCACGATATTCTGGATAATCTTAGCTGAAATTTAACCCATAGGTATGCTTTTTTTAGAACTGTATTTCTTTTTCCCTTTGATGACTATACCTATCCGGTATCTCTTTTCGCCGTGCCAGCGCCGTTCTAATTCCTTGTACGGCAGAAATGTATGTGAAATAGTATAGGGATCTTCAAAATAAATCTTCTTTTTATCATAGCCGATAGCAACCACATAATGCCCGTCATTCCAATGATTTTGCCAGTTTTTGACTTTTCGTTTGGCCCATGCCTGCAGAAGCAGAATTATGGGGATATCTTTTCCTATGCACTCCTTTATTTTTTGAACACTCATTTCTCCCATGGTCGCAGAAAGCTTGAAGTGACGGGCTACTGCCATCATCCCCTGCAGTGAGGTCCCGCTTTTTTTATTAGTGTGCGCTATCCTTATAATTTCATTTTCATTAACATCAATGCCGTAATACGCAAGAACAGCATGCATGGCTTTTGCTCCGCAATCATACTCAAACGTCTGCCGGGCATTAGGGAAATCCAACATCTTCATAAGCTAATTCAATCTCCCCGATTTAATAAATATTTCTGTCGGGAGGACGGGAAGTTTAGGAACAGGGATGCTTAAGAACCGGTTTCTCCATAAACTTTCCAGAATTCTGCTACAAACAGATTAGCAACAACAGGATCTTCAATAATCACAACATTCTCATCGTTGTTCTTATCGCCGTTATTAGTGGGGTTGAATGAGCCGGTGACTACTGTCTTTTCATCGATGATGAACACTTTGTGATGCATATTATTTTTGTTTCCATCCTTGCGGACGCTGATGCCGTTCTGCAGCAATCTGCTGAACTGCGAATACTCGCTGATCTGCCGCGCTTCCGCCACTCCCTTCACTTCGATGCCGTCAAGATTCTTCAACAGCAGAATATTTGCAATCCCTTCATGAGTGAAAGAAAAAGTCATGAAATATATTGATTTTTCCGCTTTTTTTAATTCTTCTTTAACCTGTTCAGCGCAGTGGTCTTCAGGACAAAAATAGGTCTCTATGCGCGTTTCATCCAATTTTATTTTCGGTTCTTTTACGGGCGCCCCTTTCTTGAACGTTCCCGCCCATAATTCCTGAAACTCATCTTCATAATTCTGCGCTATAATCTGAGAATCTATGAACAAAACGTTGTTGTTGTTTTTATGAGCATCATTGTCGGTAGGGTTCATGGAGCCGGTGATAACTTTTTTCCCATCGATGACACAGAATTTGTTATGCATCAATCCGTAAGTGTCCGCTTTGACGAAAGGATGATTGAATTTTTTAACATAATCATTGTCAGTTACTATCAGCACTTCTATTTCTTTCTGTTTTTCTTTCAGCTTTTGCTGTACGGAAGTCAGCCCGATGTCAAACAAGGCGCAGTGCACCGACTCTTGGGCAGAATCCAAAAATGACAGCAGTTTCTCTTCGCATCCCTGCTCGGGACAGAAATGCGCCTTTATTTCTCCGGAATCAGAAACGTATTCTGGTGGTGCATCGGCCGGTTTAATTGCTTCTCCCGCGGAACATCCTGCAGTTAATAGGATTAAAACCTGCAGCAATAAAATAAGCAGTAATATTTTTTTCATCATTTCTGTTGAGAAATGATTTATTTATAAAATGTAGCTATTAAACCAATTTTAAGGAATAAAAATCTAGCTGACGCTGTAATCAATTGCCTTTATTCCATATGCTTGGAACATTATCGCTTCTATCCGGATAGTTACGCCGATGTTTGCGTAAGTGAACTGTTCGCCTGCGGATAATTCATTGCTTTTGACGCCGTCAACTTTCACCACCGCCCATTCCGGCTCCAGATTGTAAATACTGATGTTGTGTTTCGTCCCGTCAATCTCTATTTCCTGCTGTTCGCCTAATTGAATGGTGCGGATTGTTTTGGGAGTTTCAGTTGAATTCTCTTCCTGGTTTTCCTGCGCATAAGAATTAGCCGGTAAAACGGGAACGGATCCAGTAATATTAGATGCATTTGCTGGTTTTTCCAGACATTTATTATTCACGCATCCCCCTTCGCAGGTTTTCTTGTTGATGAAAGAACAATCTTCCCTTTGATAGCCGTATCTGTTTTCATTCATGCACTTGAATCCGACGGTGCATATCGGAGCCGCTTGACAGGTGCCGTTTACGCAGCCTCTTTCGCATTTAGTGGTTTGCGTCCTGGTGCAGTTCTCTAATTGATATACTTTGTATTCGTCATCAAAGCATTCCCAGTGCGCAGTACAGGCAGTTCCGGCGATAGTCTCTGCGGATTCATTTGCAACCTTAATGCTGCTGTCTTGCGTTTCTGCAGGAATGTTTTGTCCGCTTTGCCCGCAGGAAATCAAAAATAAAGAAAGAACCATCATAAAGATTATTACTCTCATTGATTCAGCTCACTTTTGCCTTTACTCTTTCCACGAGCGCCGGCTCCACGTAATGGTTTAAAGTCACGGTATAATTATCTTCCCAAGTCCCCCCTTTTTTTTCGAATCGTTTATGCCCTAAATCTGCTGCCAGGGAAAAAAACAGCGTTTTCATCTCTTCCTTGCTGATAGTCCTTTTCCTTTTCAAGAACTCCTTTACTCTTCTGGTGGCATGGTGTGAACGTATGATATGCGGGTAAAATTCTTTTCCGCAATATCTTTTAAATGCTTTTTTGAATTGTTCATCGCGTAAAGGCTTTCCATTTTTGGAAGAAAATACAAAATCATTAGGTTTCAACAGCTGGAGTTGTTTATGCAGCCGGCGGACATACGTTCTGGAGAATTTTTGCTCTTCACGATAGGGGACCCCGTCTTTTCCTATGTATTCAAATTTAACTTTTTCACCATTGATGGTAATATCTCTTTTCTTTAAAGTGGTCAGGCCTTTATGCCCGTTAGTGCGGTAATAGATTTCATTGCCGATTCTCATCCTTGTTTTCAATAAAGTATACATCGGCAGAGCAAGACCATCGCCGGCATCTTTTAACGCTAAAGATACGGCTTTGGAAAGTTTTCGGTAGATTTTATCAAACTCCCATACTTTCTTGAACTTCTGGTTGCGGTTTTGCTCTTTTTTTTCTAAGGTATAGCAGTAAGCATACGTTCCGCCTTTGTTCTTAAACAATACATCCCAGTGGTCATCAGAGTATTGGTCGTGGATGATTAAATCTTTGGCAAACAGCGAAAAAGCCTTGTCAATGATTTTTCCGTTCGGCAGCTGGTTGATCCTGGCCCCCTGCACTTCCCCTTTGGGAGACAGCTGCCCTTTAAGAAATTCCTGATTTTTAGTGTCTAGGAGAACTTTAAAATTCTTATGTTCTTTAAATAACCAGGCGACCTGCATCGCTTCAGGGAAAAGTTTTTTAGATTTCTTCCATGAAGCAGCGGTCTTTTCATACGGCTGCAATTCCTTGCTTATACGAATAGTTCCTGCTAAAACCTCTTTTTTTGCGCTCATGTATAGAAAGGAAACATCAGGGGTTTATAAAATTAATTTTTTGGTGCGCAGTTTCCTCGCCAGCGGTGGAAAGACCAAGAAGGCGTTCACGGTGTTGTAAGGCCGGTTAAAGATATTAAAAAAAATGTTAAATGAACTGTAGTGTCAAAAAGATAAATCGACCGCCACCATCCATTAGAACACTGAAAATTTACCTTGTAAATTTTGGTGTGCCAAAAACGCGAAGCATTTTTCAGCATGGTGGAATTCTCAGCGTTTCAGGAGATTAATAAAAATTATTTTTTTCGGTTTTGGTAGATTCCAATGACTAAATAACCAGCCCAACTGGCGACAGCATCACGGTCAACAGCCGGACTTAAGGTTTCCGGAGCTAACGAATAAACCCCGCCGACAGGAACTGACCTCCTGGTTTGGTAATTCTTAAAAAGATACCTATTCATGGCTGTCAATTGCGAAATGAGAGCATCATGCTTGATTCTTCGGTTGCGGTCTAATTCTTCCATTTTTTTTCTAAAATCTTCAGGTTCTAACCTAAATCTTAAGGAAGGAGATACTACATCAAATGTGGTAACACTACACACATAATTATTTGCTTTATCAACTAATTCTTCCAGCAGTGATAGGCCTTTTTTATCTTCTACGAGGATTTCTTTTACCAACGAATATCGGCCATAAGCACGGATACCTTCCGGCCCGATGTTAGAACTGCCGTCAGAATTAATTCCCCAGTATCTGCCTAAAAGATTTTCTCCCATAGTCGACTAAGAAAAACCGGCCTTTATAAATCTTTAGGTTATTATCACTGGGAAGTGAATCCAGGTGCATTTCGCGATTTTTTCAACCCATAGAAGCCACCAATTGGTAGTAAATCTTAAAAATAGGCCCAATTTATAATATACTATGCGCTATGGAATATTTTCAGATGTACAAGGAAACTATGAAGCTTTGGAAAGATTCTTTGCTGAAACAAAAGATGATATTGACCAATACTTTTGTTTAGGAGACATAGTACAGAACGGGACATCGTATGATGACCACCGCTGCATTGATGCCGTGATAAAAAATGGATGCCTGGCTGTCCGTGGAAATCACGAAGAAAAGGTTCTTGCCGGCAGCACTAATACTGGCAATAAAATAGCTGCTAAAATAACTCCAGGAAATTTAGAATACTTGGCTTCCCTGCCTTTAAATCACTTCTTTTTCAATTATTACTTGATTCACGCACCATTTAATGAACGGATATTGACCGTGGAACAGGCAAAAGAAGTATTTGAACGATTGCCGGCTTTTATTGACATTTGTTTTTTTGGCCATTCGCACCAACCGACTTTATTTTGCGAAGATGAACAAAGAAAAATCACCGAAATAGGGCTGGCTGGTGGAATGGTCAGCTTAAAGCCGCACTCAAGATATTTAATCAATCCCGGCGGCGTAGGCTTGTACTGGAATCAGCTGCAGACGTACATGATTTTTGATGATGATTCCAGATATTTGCATCTGAAGAAACTGTCCGGAAAAAAATAAGTTACCTGCCCGAATTCCTGTGATTTATCCCAGGGGGATCTTATTCTGCTAATTTGCTTCGGCAGCCGCAACCGGCAGTCTGTTTTTGTCGATCCATTCATTGATGGGGCTGTCAACTAAAAATTCGTCGATTAAATCTAGATCTATCCTTTCCAGCATCTCCTGTTCGACAAAACTAATCACCGGTTCAGGAAGCGTCCATCCGGTTGCGCCCTTGCTTTTTTGAAGATTAGATATCTGCGAACTTGCCTGGATGCCGATTATTTTACCAGTAGATTTATCGTATTGAAATGAAAAGCCGAAAGACCTTTCAGTTAGATCACCAATCAAATAGTTATCGTATTGCCCTTCGTAGACTAATTTTCCTTTCTCCCCGCCGATAATCGTTCCCAAAGCTTGGCGGTGGTGCGTCTTTTCCGTTTCTGTAAGGAACACTACCTGCACCCTTCCGTCGTCATGGATATAAGCAATCGCTTTTCCCCCGTAGATTTCTGTACCAAGATGCTCCAGCTTATTTTGGAAGATTTCTTCAACGTTTTCAGTAGTTATGCTATCGTAAAGATTACTTACCGTATTATCATATCCGGCAACTTTTGAAACAACTTGCGGCCTTGGAAGTTCAGCAGGAGGCAATCTCATCACTACCTCTTCCAAGGATAAACCAAAAGGTATGCAGGGAACTTGTCCTGCGCCGCCGACTATCGCGCCGCCTGCACGGGGACAGGATCCCAGTCGAACTTCAGGAAGTGGAAACAACCCTTCTTCCAGCAGCCTTGATTTTTCAGCATCCAGCAGCTCGGCGGTGTCTGCATCAGCTTTTTTATCAAACCAGAACCTTCTCTTCTCTACCCATCCGGCTTCCTGATCGCGGATAAATTTATTTCCACGGTATTCAAAAATTCCTTCCCCTGAATGAGATACTCCTTCAGCGTCAAGCTTCAGCGCTACTCCAAGCGGATCTAAATTGGCCTCGTATATCCTTCGCACCCGCTGCCCTTCACCAGCGCTGACAATGTATGAAAATACTTTTTCATTTTCTACACTGATAGCCCGTAATGCGCTTTTTAATTGCCTGACCTCAGCAATTTCTAAAGCTTCCGTTTCTAGAGGGAAATCGCTGGAGAAATCGATAGTATTCTCTGCCGCGCGCCTTTGGGTTACCCTGATTTTTATAAGTTTTTCTGCATCAGCTTCATAGCCCCCGGCAGCCATCAGTTTTCTTTTCTTGATGTCGTACAGCGTTCTTAAAGTTTCTGAATCGTCGGTATATGCATATCCCAAATCCACAACTTTTGCTTTAGTCCCTTCTGGAGTCTGCACCAGCATTACATTCCCCCCATGGAAATCATCAATGGCAACTCCGGATTCAGCTAAGGTATCGGTAAGCTCATCCAGCAATATATTTAACTGCGCTTTTTGTTCTGGTGAAAGAGCAGTTGCAAGTATAAGTTTTTTTTCTTTATCATCCTTTGCTAGCTTGTATGCTTTCAGCTGCTCTGGGCTTAAAGACTTATACATCAAGTTTCGAATGGTTTCGCCTTCCAACTTCTCGTCAATGTAATAATTTTCTCCCGACTTGTACACTTCCGGCGCCACCCCCTTGCCGGCCATGCTGTTTAGAAGTTCTGCCTGCTCAGGGAAAGTGTTAGCAACATCCTCGACCGTAGGTTTAATATAATTTCTAATTTTTATCACTGCCGGCTTGTTGATTCCCAGCGCAACTCTTACCTCTTCAGGAACGGCAAGAACTACGCCTTCTGCACCGCGACCAATGTACCCGCCAGAATTTTCTATTAATTCTTCTAAGTCTGACTCCGACAAAGCTGTTTCTTTTTCATGTTTTTTAATAATAGTTACCATATCGTTCCAATCATCTTCTCCGGGCACCATCAAACTGGTTGGATCGGTAAGTGTTGCTTTAATCCCTGAAATTCTCTCTGTGGAGATTATTCTTTCGAGAGGGATAGGTTCAGCTTCATCTAAATCGATAATATTCCTGGAAGAGCTAAGACATGGAGCCAATCCGAAAATGGCCTTGCCGGCGACGGCGCATGGTTCGACTGCTTCAGAAACACCCCAGCCCGGATACTTCTCTTCAATTAATTGTTTAATATCTCTATTACTTCCGCAGATAGGCAGCCTTATTCCTTGATTTTTAAAGCAAAGGTCTGCTAATTCATCTAATGAAGGGCGAACGGGCTTATTAATAACAGCTTTGATATAATTTCCGTCCTGACCAAAATATCGATAGAAAACATCATGCATTTGTTCTCTTAATAATCCTTCACTAACACGATATTCCCGCCTTAATACCAGAGTGAAAGATCCGCTTTCCAGATTGAATAAATATCTTCCGGATTCATCGATAAAGATTTCACCGGCCGCTTTGACCGGCTTTCCGTTAGCCAGATGCAGATGCTTGACACCAAATTCCAGGCCATCATGAACCTCGCCAAAGACTAAAGAACCATCATTCAACACCACATAAGTATATCCTTGCCCCCGTTTAAGCCTCGCAGGAGGAACATTTTCATAAATAAGCCCGACATCTTCAGCAATTTTTAGGTCATTTAATGAATAGTGAACTTCTCTTCTAATCCCATCGGAAAACATTATTTTTTTATAAGCGATTGGTTCTGAAGCAGGTTCATCCAACCCTAAAGCGTAAGAAGGATTTTTGGCAAATAATTGTTGATTATCAATAATAAAATCACTGCTTATCTCATCAGCAGCCAGGGGTTCATAAATTATTCTTTTAACATCCGCAAGCTGATCCTTGCCGGCTTTTCTGGGAAAACCATTTTCGTCAAGATAAAAAATATGCGTTTCTGACTCTGAAGAAAATACGCCCTTGATTGAAGAGCCGCGGAGCGAAGTCATTTCAATCTCATCGCCTGCCGATACCAGCGAATCATATCGGAGATTATTTTTATCTAAAAGAATGATATTTCTATTGGCATCAATCAGCCGGATATACTCTTCCCCTTCCCCGGCATATTTGCCAAAAGCTGAAGTTCCATCAGTTCTTATTATCCTGACAAAATTATCCTGAGAAACCAGGCTGTTCAAATCAATCCTATCCAGCCTAATTTGATTTTGAGTACTATCCGGAAGCCTTAATAATAAAGTATTCTCGTCTGCAAATATAAATTCACCGTAATAATGATTCCCCCTTAAAGATACCAGACGAACCTCATCGCCTTCCTTCAAGTTGGATAATCTTTTTCTTCCGGTGCTGATTTCAAAATTACAGGGTCCTGCAGCAGCTTGTCCTACTAAAGCTCCGCCGGTCGGACAATTGATATCGGCGTTATCAAAAAATTCAGCTATTTCTTTATCGGGAACCATCTGTCCCCCCGTGAAAACTTCCGGAGCAGAATAAGTTTCAGAAGGAACTTTTGCTGCTGTTTTTTGCGGAAATGCATTTGATTCAGCGATGTTTAATTCTTCCGCTACATCAAAATACTCTTCGTCAGAGATATCTTTATCTCCGAGAAAACTCCAGAATCCTTCTCTTTTCTGCTTCCAATTTCCCTCAGAGCCCCGGCGGTAGATTTTACCGTTTAATTCAAAGAGACCTTCGCTTTTGTAAACTGCAGAAGTTTCGCGTTTGAAATCTGCGGGAAGAACATCAAGAATCTGTTCGCCCAACCCAACTCCTGCTTCCGCAGAAACTGGAGGAACGCCCAGTTCTTCCGCAAATTCTTTCTTCTGCAGTGTAGTTAAGTCTAAATTGTTTTTACTTAGTTTAGTGACCTTGCCATCGACATCTAAATATATCTCTGTGTCCGTTTCAGCCAGATACCTGCCATTGTATGCTGCAACGTTATCGACAGCCTTAATTTCAATTACTTCACCCTGAGCAACGACAGAATCTTTGATTAATCCTTTTCTTGGAACAATTATTTCATTTCCAGAAGAATCAAGTATTTTAATCCCGTCCGGGCTGTCTCCTGAATATCGACCATAAAATGTTCCCTTGCTGGTTGAAAATCTCACGTTTGTTCTTCCACCAACAATCAAACTTGACGGCTCAAAATCATTCCTGCTGATTCTGGTTCCGGGTTCAATTTTGTCATCTAAAAACCAGCTCAGCAGGCCTTCTCTTCGTTCATATCTTGTGAACACTATTTCATCGCCTTCAATCCTGGAAAATCTGCCTTCGACAGAAGTTCCGTCATTTAATCTTGCCCTAAACCATTGCCCTTCTGCTGTTATGTCTGCGAATGATTGCGGCGGCTGAAGCGCAATGTTATTGACTAAAGCAGGGATTCTTTTTTCTTTAGGAGGCAGCACCTCAAACTGCTCAAAAATAGCTAATTCTCTTTCGGAGGGGAGGACATTTAAATCACTATGCAAGCCTATGCCCTGCATATTGAAATCTAATCTGTATGCAAAAACTTCATTGGCAATTATACTTTGGTATAATTCTTCTGATATTTCTGAAGTTTTTGCATAAACTGGTCGAGATCCGATAAATTCCCTTGCTTTAACCAGAGCTTCATCATCAGTACTCCAGACATAGTCCGTAAAAAATATCCTTTCTTCTTCATCTAGCATCCTGTAGAATGCATGATGAGCTGCTTCGTGTCCCGCTACTCCTTTAACCTGGCTTTCCGCGATTAATTTTTTAGCTTCTTCAACATCCTCAATTTCGCGCCCGGTGATCCTGCGAGTATAATCTAAAAGTTCTTCTTCTGTCGCAAAAATTCTATAGGTAAATGAACCTTCCACAAAAGAACCGTCAACAGCTTCATATCTTGGATTATATGTTGCGGCAATGTCCAATCTTTCATCAGGATAAGGATTTTTAACGGTGGTAAGAGGTTCGATACCCTGCTGCCTGAACTGCTCATGCAGATATTTGAGATTATCATTATTTTCAATTACTCGATCCAATTCTTTCAGGTAATTATCATGGGAACCGTGAGAATTTATCATTAAATGATCTAAAGCCCCGCTGCCGGTCTGGATTTGAATTTTTTTATCCTTAGCAGCTTCAATTAAAAGCAAACCGAATTTGTCCTGCTGATTTAATACTTGAGCATCTCTTTGGTTCAGCTTAACTTGTCCATAAATAGTTTTCAATGCGGATTCCTGTTCCGGAGGAAGGCTGACTTGCCCTCCAGCTTTCTTTGGCCGGAAAGAATATTCCTTATCCATCCCCACCGGATAAATTCCTTCGTCGCTGATAAAATAAAGATTATTGTTCGAACGAACCACTATCCCGTCGCTTTCAGCAATAACGTTATTAACAGTTATCACCTCTTCGGGGATCAGTTCTTCTTCAAGATTGATTACGGGCAACTCTTTTATTCCCACATCGTCGATTTGAGAAAGTTCTCCTTTTTGCGATACTATCATTACGCCGGATACTTCTGGAGGAATGGACTCTCTGATAGGCGAAATTTCAGGAGCAACTTCTGCTCTTTTATACACGATTGAATTAGGCAGATTAGATTTTTCAAGATCTACTTCCCAGCCAGTTCTTTCCCTGATTTTATGGGCTGGTGTTTGTTTCAAAGCATCAAGTGCTGTTGCATCTGGGTTATTTATGATGAAATTACCATAGATCAATCTGTTATCATATCCTAAACTCGCTTCAACTTCTGGAACATTAGAATGAATTTCCGACATCTGCTGGAAAATTCTTTGATTTATTCCCGCTTCTTGATATTTTTCAACCACATAAGTTGATTCTACTCCCAACCTATCTCCACCCATAATTAATTGATAGTCATGTGAAGCAATATATTCATTATTATCTGCTCTCCTTACTTCAATAGTAAATCCGGAGGGGCCATATTTCAATCGTTCAACAGCTTCTACCGCCTCTCCATCTTTGGTTATAAAACTAAACCCTATATCTTCTCCAACCTGAAACTCTTGTCCGGGAGATAATGTTTTTCCCCTCTCAACAATGTTTTCCAGATTATTCCCGGAAACTCCTTCTTTCCATTTTCTTAATTCTGGATCTAAAGTTGGCCCCGTGATCCCGACACCTGATTCGACCGGAACCGGAACTTCCGCTTCCAATCTCCCCACAGCAACATCCGCGCAAGGCAAAGCCAATCCATGGATGGCGCTGCCGGCAATGGCGCAACCATTAACAATATCTCTTCTTACAATACTTAATTCTTCGTATAATGGTTTGTTTACTAAAGCACCACGATACTGTTTCGCAATCCTCTCTTCGCCAACGACATCAGCGATCCGTCCCGTCTCAGCATCAATAACCATGCGTACAGGAACGCTGTTGCCGGACACTTCCGAAGGAACAGCGCCCACACCTTGTATTCGCAGGCTGTTTGGATCGACATGGACGATTAGTACCTGCCGCCCGTCGACGATCGGCACTCTATTGACTTGGTCAAGGATCTTCTGCTGGTTAAGTATAAATTCAGAAGCCGGATCTGAAACAATCGCTTTGTCGAGACTGCCAAGATCAAGATTGGCCTTATGAATCCTCGTCGGTTTTCCATTTACACTAAGGTAGAGATAAGCATTGTTTTCTCCCAAATAATTTCCTACGTAGACATCTCCGATTAGTTCCTGCCTATTCACGCCCCTCTTCGAAACCGAACGAATGTGTACTTGTTCTCCGTAAATAATAACATCCTCAAGAGGGATCTGCTGCTGTATTTTTCGGTCAGGAAGTATTGCTCCAAATATGCCGCCGCGAGGTTCAGTAGTCTCAATGATAATATTATCGCCTTCTTTACTGAGTAAACTGCCTTCATACAGGTCTTCGCGTGAACGAATCTTGACATTCTGGCCGGCATTTGCTGAACCCAAATCTGTGGCAGCAGCTTCTTGCGGAACAACAACATTTTCAACCGGCGGCCGTGCGAAAGCTCCTTCTTCTTCCAATATTCTGCGCGCTTCAGCAAGCGCTTCTGCCTTCTCTTCCGGCGTGACAACACCCCGGTTAAGAATGTCATCTATTTTCTGGTTGTGCAAATCACGTAATTCATCCGGCGGCAGAGATGATTTTTTAACCACGCGCGGATTGATTAATCTCAATTCACGTTTTAAAGAGTCGTAAACAAGTCCGCCATAATTATCCATTTCATAACCTTTAGCGACCAGCGCTTCCCGGAAAGATTCTATCTGCGGCCTGATCTTGGCGCGTAGATCTGCCGACATCTCATCCAGGCGCAGACCTTCAAATTTCTGCACGACATAATATCTGTCATCCCTCAGCAGCACCGGTACCGCAACTTCGCTTAGATCGGAAAGTATGTCGGCTTCATCCGTCACCAGAGCCACGCCCTGAGGCGGAGTATCTGACTGAACTTTAATGACCGCACCTACATCAAAGCCTAACGACTGGCGCGCACTCTTAGGAACATCAAATGTTATTGCGTAGAAATCATCTTCTGGAATACTTAATCTGTTGTCTTCTAATCTGTTCACCTGTTCAAGAGACAATCTTTCTTCAGAAAATCTGGCGGCGGCGGCAATTTCATTCCAGGCCTCTAATTCTTGCGGATCTTGGATCTCTGCTTCTGTCAACGGGCGGATTTGGCCGGCTTCTCCGGCTGCAGGCGCTCCTTTTCCGGCATCTCTTTCCCGTCTTAAGATTTCAGCAGCTTCATCAATCAATTCCTGGCCTCTCTCCCCGCCTATGATCTGGCCCTTTCCGTTAAGCAGATTATTTTTATAATTTTCAGCCACACCTTCCAGTAAAATTTTAGACCTTTCGCCGGTGACGGAAAAGCCAACATCGATGGTTAAGAATTTAGTGCATTCTTCGTTGGCGCAATGCAGATTCTTCCATGAAGGGTCTAAGATTTCCAGGTTTGATTCTTTCAAACTATTAAAGAAATCGTCGGCTGCAAGTTCCAGATCATTCAGCCTTCCTTCATCTCTGGCCCTTTGGATCACCGCGGCCCTTAATTCAATATAATTATCTTCGGTAATTCTGTCTGCTCTGCGTAAATCATAGACTTCCAGATATTCCCTTCTGCCCTCTTCTGACAACCGCTCCAAAACAGCATCCTGTACGGAGTTATATCTGGCTCTTTCTGACTGATAGAAATATTCTCCGCTTCTGGAAACGCAGGGAGCTAAACCTTTCTCGCAAAGCGCATTTAATCTTCTGGCCTGCTCCCGGAAAGGCATTGATATAGCGCTATCTGTATTTTTAACTTTTATGACCGAACCGTCCGGAAGAGCATAAACTATTCCTTCTGCGCCCTGTCCGATCTTTAAACTTTCGGCGATTTCTAATTTCCTCAGTTCTTCAGCATCTAATTCTCCGGAAGTTCTTCCTTCAAGCACGTCGATGATGGCATCAACTTTTTCGTCGCCGGTTTTTGATATGCCGATGCCGACTAAATCGTCAGGAAGTCCTGCATCAATGCCTGCATCCTGTAAATCTCTCCCGACGTAATCTTTAACAAACTCATCTAAACTTTTATCCGGTTCTAAACCCAGTTGCCTGCGGCCGGCATTATATTTTTTAAATCCTATTTTTGCTTCGCCAATTAAATGTTCCAATCCTTCCTTAGTCGGTTTTTGAAGCGTAGCTATATCAGGGGGCGGAATGGTGGCTCTTTCGACGACAGCAACTTCTTCCGCCAGGCGGGTGGATTCTTCGCTGAGAGGCGTTTCCGGAACTTCCGCCGTTTTAGTTACGCCTTTAGGTTCTACACAAGGAATAGCCAATCCGTAAATTGCTGCTGCAGCTAGGTTGCAGGGTTCAACCAGCTCGTTATTGATTATTTTTCTTTGGGGCGCTTCTTCTAATACAAATTCACCAGTAGCAGCCTGAATTCTTTTTGATTTGACCTCATTAGCTATGGCAAACTCGCTGTCTGCAAGACCTTCCAGCAATACCAGTTCAACTTCTCCTTCTGCCCGTGCAGAACTAGTTATTGCGCCTTCGGCAAGCGTAGCTTCATCTGCTTTTGCCAATAATTCGTTTCCTTCCATTGCGGACTGCTTCAATGCTGGTGAAGCATCTTCGCTGACAGCAAATCTTAATCCAGCGCCATCCGGCACTAACCTTAAAACAGGATTATAAAGCAGATTATCCAGTTTAGTGATGCCTTCAGAATCAATCGCCGCTAATAATTCATCTGATTTAGCAGAAAGACTTGCCGCTCTTGCCTGCTGCAGTCTTGATTTGATTACCGACCGGCCGATTTCTCCTTTTCTGATGAGATAAGCTGTGTCAACTTCGTCAGCAGCTTTAAGCAAAGTATCTTCGGCTCTTGCTAATCTGGCTCTGGAGACTGCCGCTTCGGCAGTATCTCCGATTAAACGGGCATTAATTTTAGCTTCGTTGAATATTTGCGCCGCCACGCGGAAATTTTTTTCAGCAGCAATGACTTCTTCGCCGGCAGAACCAAATTTTAATCCGTTTCTGACTCCAATGGTTTGGCCAAAAGTATTGTCCCACAATTGCCTGATTTTTCCTTTCTCCGGCCCGGCAATCTTAGATGCCTGAAGAAGATTATCATAATAATTTATTTGCGCTTTAGCTTGTTGAAGAGTATCTTGTGATTGAGAGATTGCTGCTAATGCCTTTTGTTCTGCAGCAACATCTCCGATCTTTTTTGCAGCGTCAAGTTCTCTCTGAGCCTGATTAAGAATTTTTGTCTCATCATAAATGTTGTTTACTCCCCGGTTGCGTAATATGAGTGCTTCTAAATCAAAATCGGACGGATTCCCGGCTCGGAGGACTTCAGTATATTTTTTAGCTGCCAGACCGGCTTCAACTTCAGCTTCGATCGCCCGCTGAGTGAAATCTACTGACTTTCTGGCTTCTACGATTGCATCAGCAGTATTGGCCGATCTCTGGGCGGCCTTAGCTGCATCCAGAGCAGCTCGCGATTCTCTAGAAGCATAAATAGCGACATCTGCTGCCGTTCCGAATGCTTCTTCTAATCTTTCAACGTATCTGGCCTTGCTGAAAGATTTTAATTTAACCGCATTTTTAAGAAATTTAACTTTATTAACTGCGTCTATTATTGCTAGCGGAGCTAAGCCTATTTCAGCAATGTCAAATAGAATCGTTGCATCGAGAGAAGCGATAGCCATATCACGAAATTCTTCTTCTGTTCTTTGTGTATAAGTTACTCCTGCCCACTCAAAAGCGCCGCCGAAAGTTTCACCAAAAATTTCTTTAGTAACTGATTCATCAAGCTGATTAACCCTTTGCTGAAAATTTTCTGCACCGGAACATTCGGGGCAGACAGAGATAGCTTCCCTCATTTTAGCTTCCGGTTCACCAGCCATCTTGCCGCGATTAAACATGATGGCGTTTTCTGCATCTCTCGCCAATTTATTGAATTCAAGCTCTTTGATAGTATCAGAATATTCTTCTTCTTTTTGCGTTGTAAAAGCAAGCCTGTCCAGAGGATTATCCATCCGGGCTAATCTTTCCTTATCTTCCGCGCTGAAAACTTCTCCCGTCAATTGAAATTGAAGATATGCTGCTGTTGGGTCGTCAGAAATTAAAACCTGCTCACCACTAATTCCACTTTGAGCATCGGCAAAAGCCTGTATAGCTGATGAGCCGCGGACATCATAGGCCTTAAGATAATTTCTAATTTCGTAAAGGTTTTCTATCTGCCGATTATGTTCGGCGGCTGCCTGCTCATCAAGTTTAGCGGTGGTTGTTCTAAGTGTTTCCCTATTTGCTAATCCTCCCAAGATTTCCGCGCCAACTTCTTCAGAGCTTTGAAAAGTCGCCGAAAAACCGGAACCTATAACCTCTAAAATCTGTTTACCAAAAACTCCTTCTTCATATTCTTCAAATGACGGATTAAAATTGATATTTTTTAAAGCCTTACTGAACCTCACACTTGCGCTGAATTTTTCATCAAAACGCTTCATCATTTCTCTATATCTAAGCTGTTCTTCTTCTCTTATCTTTTCTTCAACAACCCCTTGAGCAAATTTTAATTGAGATTTTACTGCTTTTTGATATTCAACTGATTCTTTAATTTCGGGAGCAGCATTTTCCAGCGACAATAACATCTGGCCGGCTTGGTCGCCATAACCGTAATTATAAAGAATAGAAACCTGATTTAATGATTCTTCAGTTATCTGCTGCTGAGCTCTTGCTCCAAGATTAATCCTTACTTCCGGCGGCAGCAGCGGAGATGCCTGGATTATTTCATTAGCTTCGCCGTATTGTTTTGATAACAAAGCTATCTCTGCCGCGGCATCATCTTTGCCTTCCCAGCGATATTTAGTGATTAATGCTTCCTGCTGTGAATTCCAATCTTTTAGATTCTGATCAAGAGAATTAGATTCTTCTGTAAACTGATTGTATTGATCATAATAAAATTTCACATCTTCAAATCCAACCTTAAATTCAGCATCTGTAAGGCGAAAATCTCTTAGGACGGCGGCAACATAGTCAGTATCATAACGAAATTTGTCCCAATCGATGCCTATCTTTTGCGCAGTGGATAATTCTGCCTCAATATTTTTCCTAAGCTCATCTCTAAAATTAACAAAATTCTCCCGGCTGCTTTCAACTCTTCTTTGTAAATCCGTCCTTTGTTTATTGGCGGCAACAATTTTATTTCCTATATCGATCGATTCTCTTTTATCGATATCGTCGATGCCTTTATCAGGGGATTTTTGTCTTTCCCGGGCTTCATTGATCTGCTTTTCAAGCTGCGCTTTTCTTTCTGCTGCCTGCCAGCGTTCATAAGCTCCTTCCCTTTGCTTTTGAATTTTTCCTGCATCGGCCTGAGCTTTTTTCAAATCGTCCATCTTTACTGAACAATATACGTCCCCTTGGCAGGCGCTGAGCTGCGCCGCAACCTCTTTAATGCGAGTCCTGGCTAAATCAAGTTGAGCCCGTGTCAATAAATCAAATTCCGCCCCGCCGTTCTTGCTTAAGATTTCCCGCATACGCTGCTGATCTTTAAGTGTCAGGGGGTTTCCGTTAGCATCAACTTCTATCCCTAAACTCCGGAAATTATCACGGGAGCGTTTAGCCGTGGTTACAATTTCGTTGATTTCAGAAACGTACTTTGGATCAGAAATTTCATCCAGATTAATTCCGGTTTCCAGAAGAATTTTTTTCCTTAAGGCAGAATATTGCGGATCATTTTCATCAAATTCAAGCTCAGATAATTGATTGAAATTCCCGCTTTCGATTAGGTCTGCCAGCTTGTTGACGTTATCAACATTTTCCTGTGAAACCACAATGATTTCTCCGCCCAGCATCTTTCCAGCAGTAAGCGGATAATCAATTCTCTGCAATGGCTGCGCAGGATTTAAAGGATCAACAATTTCGTAAGCTGCTCCGGGATCTCCGGTTCTGGGATCAGTGGTTAGTTTAAAATTACATTCAAAATTTCCGCAGGGGACGGACATAAAAAAATTTCTTCCCATAGAGACTTGTGCATTATCTTTCGGGACCTGGCTGGCCAGATAGCCCAGATCGGTTAAGTCCGGCTTGAAACTAGTTCTCCCGTTCTCATCAACAGTTATCACTAATTTTACGTTTTCCGTTTTTGATTCTGAGAATATTCCCGCAAGACTTGTTTTCTGCGCAATAGCGATAGACTTCTGGATGACTATAGCTTCTCCCTGCTGACAATCAAAACAGTCAGCACGAAAAATATCATTTTGCGTCAAGCCAAAATTATCGTTAGTTATTTTAAACACGGCTCCGTCCTGATTAGTTAAGATTCCGCCCCTAAATTCTGAATTTTTCAATTCTGCCTGTCCCCGGACATTAGTCTGAGTTCTGGGGCCAAATTGCATATCTAATTCTGATAATCCGTTAACTCCTTTGTATCTAAAATCATCCTTGACTGGAGAAGCTGCATCTCCCCTTGCATCATACAGGCCCACTTCAACTACGCCCTTAGAGGTTACGGTTATTTCACCGCTTTGTTGATTTTTGTGGATCCATACATGGGCATCTTTTCCGGATAAAGGGGGTTCACGCGGTTTTCTTAATTCTGTCGCCTGTTGACGTAATTGTTCGGTTTTTTGTTCATTGGTTTGTGGTTCCCCGGATGGAACATAAAAAGAAGAAGAGCTGTCGATTTCATCCAGGTTGATTTCAAGAGTGCCGGCCCTGTTTTTATCTTTGGGCGCAAGAAGCCTTTCATCCCATTGGCCTAATGTTGACACGCCGATGCAGCCGCCTTCTACCGGGCAGGAATTTTTGTCGACGACTATGGTTTGTTTGCCGCCGCTTCCTACGTCCCAGGCCTTGATTTGACTGCCGGTTTTTACAAACCGCCCATCCATATAAAGCAGGGAAGTGATGACTTCTGCATTTTCTGCTTCGATGTTCCCGTTATCGTTGATTACGAGTATCCCGGCATGATTATCAAATTGAACATAATCATTCGCCGATTCAAAAATTCCGGAAGCCGGACCAGTGATGGTAATCTTGTCTTTATCAAAGGCAAATTTTACTTTGGCGGCCGCAGGAACATTGAAAGTGTGCGGTTTTCCTTCCGGCAGTTGGAAAGCGAAAGTTCCTTTCTCTGAATCGTAACTGACAGATTTTTCCTCTTCGCCGGAAACGGAAATCACCTGCTCATTTTCTTCAGCTTTTCTGGAAATTTCGAAACCGTCCGCGGTAGCTTTGATCTCGGTGATGGTTGAATCGCCGGTATAATCATCTAGTTTCAAATTTGTTTTTCCGTTCTTCAAGATTCTGTTTTCCTGATCAAAAATGAAATCATCGGCAACTATCGCTAATGTATATGGCGCGCCGAAATTATCGGAAAAATATTGTTCTGCTGCGCTTACCTGCGAAGTTCCGGCTTTTAATAAATCCCTAAATCTTGTTCCGGCAAATAATATTTTGTCAGCTTCTGGATTTGCCCCCCAATTAGCGGGATCAGAATAATACTCACCGGCAAAATCCTGCCGGAAATTATCTTCGTTGCTGAGATAGGTTCCCTGTTCTGAAGAATCAAGATGATTAAAATTTTCCGGCGTCGGGTTCTGAACCAACTCTAAATCTGCGGCAGTGGGGTTGGGAAGTTTGTTAAAGTTTTCCGGAGTGGGATTATTTTCAAAAACATCCTGGATATTTTCTGCAGGAAATTCTGTTGGAAGGTTTGTTTCCTGATTTACCGCAGCACCGGATTCACCCTGCCCTATTGAGAACGGGCTGAATACCATCAGGTAAATGAAGAAAGATGCCAGAAACCGTTTAATTTTCGCGGAATCTATTTTTTTCTTCATATTATTCATTTTAACACCAGTACGCTGACTTTTTGTTGATCCTTTCCGCCGCGATGGTCATCGACTGAGAAAGTAATTTCAAATATCCCGGCTTCAGTGATTTCAACGTCAATCGCCCCGTCCTCAGTAATCGGAAACTGGGATGAAGAAGAGGAAAATTTTAACAAATCGTTATCTGGATCTGCTGCAGATAATTCTTCCTGCCATCTGTCGCCCACTGTGAAAGTTTTATCCGGAATGAATTCCAGATAAGGCAGATTATTTGAAGCGGAATCTTCACGTACCGCAAAGATAAATTGCAACGGTTCTTTGGGATCGCTCCTTTGGAGAGAATAGATGGTTACGGATTCATCAAAAGGAAGGATTGACGGCTTATAAGGAGCATTAGTGAAATCTTCCGGGTTGATTGCTGGAAAATTAAGCTCTTCTATAAAAACAATCATTTCGTAGACATCACTGTTTAATTTTGCTGAAAAGGAATCAATATTGATATAATCGCCATTGGGTAGAGTGGCTTCCAAAGGAAGATTAATTCCGGCATCTATAACTGAAGGAAGAATTCTGATTTTAGCACTAATTTCCCCATAATGAGGAACAATAATGATCTCTTGTTTAGCGAAGGTTTCAAAATCCCTTAAACAAAAATTAATGTTTTCCACCAGATAATCAGCCAAGTCCGTTTCCATTTTCTCTGTAGAGATTCCGTCCAGGCCGTTGATCCAGGCATAATTTATCATCCCGTAATCTGTCAGCAGAATATTGTCGTTCTCATCCGGATAAATTATTCCTCCTTGCATTGCCAGCAAATAGACGGCTGGGCTTACGGTTTCTTCAATGCAATTTTCCACATACGTGCGCAAGGTTTCGCGCACGCCCGGTATTTTTTGCGCTTCTTTTTCTTCAACTTCCAATGGCGCTTTTTTGATTGCGGAGATTGCTAAGAACAATCCGGCTGAAACTAGCAGAATTATGATACCTAATACTAGGAAAAAAGTGATTTGTCCTCTTTTTAACATCAGCCGGAATGAAGAAATTAACCTATATAAAGATTTGCTAAAATGAGCTTAAAATTTAAGGAAAAAAAAGAAAGAAAAGAAAAGAAAAAACACTGGATTTACTGTGTTCTTAAATGCGCCCTGCGGCTGGGCCTGGCTTTCTCATAGCCTTTTCCCTTGCCGCTCATGCCGCGCGCTTTCTTCCCCGCGGAAGTAATGCCGTGGAAAACCCTGCTTTTGTTCTTCTGAGCAGCAATCCAGTTTATCTTGGGATCAGCTTTTATTACCGGATGTGATGGATCAACCATGACTACTTCATACCAGCAATACTTCCCATCATCAGCTACCCAGTAAGAATTAAGAACAGTTAAATTTTCATATTTCTTTTGCGCCCGTTCTTCAGAAATCAATTGGTAACTTTTCCGCAGACTTAATCTGGTTCCGAATCTTTTAGGTCTTCGCCCGCCTTTAATTTTTGGTCTGGTGTGGCCTCCTCGTTGCACTCGCTGCCTTACCACGACAAATCCCTGCTTGGCTTTATACCCTAAAGATCTTGCCCGGTCAAGCCTGGTCGGACGTTCTACCCGCACTGTAGAAGGTTCTTGCCTCCAGGCCAGAAGACGTTCTCTCCATAATTCTTTATTTTGCCGTGGCTTAGTCCACGCTTCCCGGATCTGTTTGTATAATGACATTTTATAAAGCCTCCATTATGTTGTTTTGTTTTTACGTTTCTCCATCTTCAGGCAAGCTACTACCTACATTGATGGTTATAAATTGGTTTTGATAGTGATTTAAAAACATTGCGGCAGAATTTCTCTTCTCTTCAAAGATGGTACCAGCTTTCCTATACCCACTTCTTCTTTCTAAAATAATGAAGCATGAAACCGGTAACAATGACCATAAAACCAACCACCATAAAATACCCGTACTTCCAACGCAATTCCGGCATGAAATCAAAATTCATCCCGTAAATCCCGGTAATCAGCGTCAGTGGAAAGAAAATAGTTCCGATGATGGTCAACACTTTCATGATTTCATTCATCTTGTTGCTGATGCTAGAAAGATACACGTCCATCATGCCTGAAAGAACATCGCGGAAGGTCTCAACTGAATCCATTACCTGCACCGTATGGTCGTAGACATCACGCACATACATTAGAGTATATTTCTTAAACAGTTTGGAACCGGAACGCAGAATCCCGCTGATGACGTCCCGCAGCGGCCAGATATGATGGCGCAGAGAAATCATTTCCCGTTTCAATTGATGCAGCGACCGGATGGTTTCCGGAGTCGGATTGGTGATCGATTCCTCTTCCAGATCTTCTATTTTTTCACCTAAACTCTCTAAAATGACAAAGTAATGGTCAACGATTGCATCTAACAGCGAGTAAGCCAAGTAATCCGACCCTAATTTCCTGATTTTTCCCCGGTTTTCGCGGATGCGTTTTCTAATCAAGTCAAACATGTCCCCTTCTGTCTCCTGGAAGGAGATGACAAAGTTTGAACCTAGGATGATGCTGATCTGTTCCGTGCTGACTTGTTTTTTGCCGCTTTCATACGTGAGCATTTTTAAGGTGACAAACATATGATCTTCAAAGTCGTCCATTTTCGGCCGCTGCTCAGTGTTCATGATATCTTCCAGCAGCAGCGGGTGAAACCCAAAACCTTTCCCTATATCTTCAATAATTTTAGGATTATGGATTCCGTCGATGTTAATCCAGGTTACCGTAGAAGTTTTTCTGAATGGCAGGCAATCTTCAACGTTCTTAACCACTTTTTCTTCAAATTTATCTTTATTGTAATCAAGAATGGAAATCTTTGGTATGTGCTTCTTAGCTTTCCCAATGTGTATTAATGAGCCCGGAGGAAGCCCTGATTTTTCTGCCCGTGTAGAATTGACCATTGCACATCTCTCTTTTTCACAGACAGAGATGTTTTATGTTATTTAATAGTTTCTATTTGCACCGGCCGGCTTTTCAGCACGCTTTTCAGAAACGTTAAAAAAGAGAAAAAATATTCTACTGTTAAAAGATGATGTCTGCATTTGTGATGGTGTTTATTTCTCTTCTGCTAGCTTACGCCCTTTCTGAAATCTTGAAGAGAACGTTAGGTTTTCCGCGCGTAGTCGGCCAAGTTGGCGCAGGGCTTATATTGGGTATAGCTTTATTTAAGCCCATTTTATTCAGCCGGGAGGCATTGGAAGTGTTGTCTTTTCTGGCCAATTTGGGGATAATCCTCTTATTTTATTATATCGGCTTGGAAATAAATTTCCGCGCTTTTACTAAAAACATCAAAGGTTCAATGCTTATATCTTTGTTCAATACCACCCTTCCTTTTGTAATTGGATTTGTGGTGATGAAATTGGTTTTTAATTTCCCTACGATAATCAGCCTTATTTTTGGCGTGGCTCTTTCAGTAAGCGCTCAATCGGTCTCTTTAGGCTTCTTGGAAGAATTAAAAATGGTGAAATCGAGGATGGGATCCTTGATTATCAGCGCCGGCGCAGTGGACGATATTATTGAATTAATTCTGGTCAGCATTTTGCTGTCGATATTTCGTGTAGCCATATCTGACATTTCATTGATGCGGCTGGCAGCAGGCATTTTGTTTTTTGTGATTTTCATTCTTGTTGCTCGCGTTTGGCTGATTCCGTATGTATTGAAATTTTTTGACCGGGAGAAGTCCAGCACCTCCCGCTTTACCGGTTCGCTGCTTATTGTATTATTTATCGCTTCCCTTTCTGAATATTTAGGCATAGGGCTATTAATAGGAGCTATGGTTGCCGGCATGGTAGTGCGTCAAACTATTTATCGTGATCTGGCTATCCCCGATTGGGAAGAGCACGACATCGCCAGATCCGTGCACATCATCGCTTTTGGCTTTCTGATACCTTTATTTTACGTCTGGGTCGGCTTGAATACTGAATTAGGCAGCATAATTACTGAATGGCTGTTTGTCGCAGTATTATTGGCTATCGCCCTGGTCGGCACTGTCGGCGGATCTGCGATTGCAGTTTTGCTTCGCGGAGGAAGTCTGCGGGAAGGCACGATTTTAGGCTGGGGTTTGGTGCCGAAAGGAGACGTGGAGCTGGCCATAGCTACTTTAGCTCTAAATGCGGGAATTCTTACCCCCATCCTTTTCACTTCATTGGTATTGATGTCACTATTGACAACCATCATCTCGCCGATAATGTTCAAGTACTTGGTGTTAAAATCAAAGAAAGCGATAAAATAGCAATTGATAATAATTATAACATAAAAATCAGATAAATCTGCTGAATAAATTATTCTTAGGCGCCCAGTTTAGAATAATTTAAATAAAGGTATGTGTATGTGCTGTCAGAGGTGGTCAGCTATGGAAATAACTCCGGCAATTAAATTAGATTTTCTTACTTTTGATTCTGAACAGGTTGTTTCAGAATTTATTGGGCAGCTGCTCAAGTATGAAGAGCGGCAGGGATTAGTGTTCAAGAAAGATAAATATATCGGCGTGGTGGAGAGAAAAGGATTGCTTCGCTCGCGTTTTGATTCTTCCACGGCTAAGATAGGGAATTATATTCATAAGACGCCTTTGGTGAATGAACATGCCGACATAATAAAAACCGCCGGCATCATGTATCTTAGTGATTCCGATTTTCTTCCCGTGGAAAGCAATAAAAAAATTATCGGCGTCCTGAGAGCTCTCGACCTTGCCGCGTTAGCCGCAGGATTGCCTGAAACCAGATCTTTCAAGGTTGGCGATGTCAAATTAGAGAAAGCGGAAAGATTGAACAAAGATGACCCCATATCTACTGCTGCTGAAGTGATGCATAAGAAAAAGATAGAACAGGTTACTATTTTTGATGCCGGAAAACTTTACGGCATTTTAAGTTTCAGGGACATATTAAAGAAATATTTAATCCGAACTCCCAGCAAAGAATTTTCCGCTAAATTTGATAAGATGAGAGGCAACTCCAGAGGAGCTGAAGCAGAGAAGCCTAATTTGGCGCTTCTCCCCGTTGGTTCATTCAGCACCACCGATAATATATCTACTACTTCCGGCAGTGTCAAGCTGCGCGACGCGGTTGCTTTGATGAAAAAAGAAAATCTTTCCAGCCTGGTTGTCCTTGACGGAAAAGAAGTAATCGGTTTTCTAACCTTGAAAAATATTCTGCGCATAGTAGGAAGCTTAAAGATTCCACAGAATTTTAATATCCGCTTTGTAGGCCTAAACGATTCCGGATTAGACTCTTACCAAAAAAACAACATTCAGAAAATATCTTCTAATGAGGCGTTTAAATTGCAGAGGGAGATAAACGACGAATTTTCTTTAGTTGTGCACCTTAAAGGATATACCAAAAGCCAGCGTGAAAGAAAATATTCTGTAACTTTGCGGCTGGAATTTCCGGGGCATCCCGTCACTGCTACGCAATATGATTGGCGGGTGGAAACGGCATTGCGAAAAACTTTTGACAACGCCAAGAACGAACTGACGAAAAGATTCAGGACGGACCGGAGAAAAACAGTTTAGTGAACTTGTTCCGAAAATGTGCTAAGTAGATGCGGGCTTATCATCTGCAGGTATTCCGGCATCCCTGGCCGAAACATGTGCAGGCAACCTTTCTTCTTTTAGAATATTTTCGCTCAGAAGAATAGATGGATTGATAATTATTGCTTTCGTAATTATTATTTGCGGCGTAATATGACATTATAAACCTAAAATTGAATTATGTTTAAAAAAGTTATGTGGAACATTTATGAAAAAGGTGCTGCGCACTGCCACATCGCTCCGGCCTAACGACGACTTCTTCCGTGAAACTCTCTCCTTTCGCCCCTTCTTTCTCCTCTCTGGCCCCACCGTTCACGTGGATTGGATCCGCGCTGCTCAGAATGCTGTTTGCGCACAAAAAATACTCGTTCGAATTGCGGCAAGGGCATTTCCTGCACTAAAATAGACCGGTCTTCCAGCACTCTCCGGAAATTATCATGATCCTGCTGAGCTAAGATGGAAACAACTTGCCCTTTGCTTCCTGCCCTGGCAGTTCTCCCGATTCTATGCACATAATCTTTAGAAGTTTTAGGAATATCATAATTAACCACTAATGATACGTCTTTGATGTCTAACCCTCTTGCAGCCACGTCGCTGGCGACCAGCACATCTAATTTTTGATTGTGAAACATGTCCATTATGCTGGACCGTTTATTCTGCGACAGACCGCCGTGCAAAGGCTGCACTTTAAAACCCTGCTTGTAAAGATTGGTGCTCAAGGCGTCAACCATATGCCGCGTGGCGCAGAAAATAAGAACCAAGCCTTTTGCCTCATGCTGCAGGACATGCACCAGCAGGGAAAATTTATCCCTGGAATCAACACTATAATAATGCTGGATCAATTTACTTTCATCCACATAACTCTGCATTTTAACTCTCATCGGCCGTTGCATATAATGTTGGACAATATTATGCACGTCCTCTGATATGGTAGCGGAAAACAATAAAGTCTGCCTTCCTTTTGGCGTTTGTGAAATTATTCTTTTTACGTCATCTATAAATCCCATTTCAAACATTTTATCCGCTTCATCTAGAACCAACACTTTGATTCTTGAAAGATTTACTGTCCCCCGGCCCATATGATCCAGCAGCCGTCCGGGAGTGCTTACCACGACATCTGCATGCCTTAATGCTTCAATCTGCGGACTTATGGCAACGCCCCCGTAAATTTCTAAAATCTTTAGCAGCTTATACTTAGAAAATTTCCGCAGTTCTTTCGCTACCTGGTTGCACAGTTCCCGAGTCGGGACTAAGACTAATAATTGCAATCCTTGCCCTTTGGTAACTTTTTCCAAAGCAGGAAAGCCGAAAGCGACCGTCTTTCCCGAACCAGTGTAAGATTGTCCTATGACGTCATGCCCTTGCTGAATGAGAGGGATAGCTTTCTCTTGGATTTCCGTAAATTCAGAAAACCCTAAATCCATGACTGCCTTTTCCAGTTCCGGCTGCAGTTTTATCTGTTTTATATTCATGAACATATATATTTTGATGGTTGTTTTTAAATGTTTGTCAATTTACTGAGGTATTGTAGAGGTCATAACCAACTAATATTAGCGGAATTTACTGCTTTTTCTTCAAAATTCCTTTCTCGGAATAACGCCATTTTACTGAGGCATGACAAAACTTAAATACCTTTGAATTTTTCTACAGCTATGAATCAAAAACCAGTAATAAAAAAGGGAAGTGCTTCTAATTTTGTCGCTTCCATGCTGCAAAGCGCGCAGGAAAGCAAGGAAGTCATGCCGCAGACCAGGCACGATAATGTTGACCCGCAGCAGATAGAGAAAGTCATGGCTAACCTCAAGAAAGGTCTGGCGCGCCGCTAAGCGTTTTCTTCGCTCTCTTTACCCGAATCTTTAAAAATAGGGTTAATAATTTTTAGTCATGCTTGCGAAAAACAGATACCATTCGTATAACCTGCACACCCTGCCTGACGGCTGCCAGTTCTGCGTCCGGGGAGAAAAGTTAGTCCTTTTTTCTACCGGGTTATGTCCGCGGAAATGTTATTTCTGCCCGGTTTCTGACCAGAAATTCGGGCATGATGTTTCTTTCGCCAATGAACGTAAAATTTCCAGCCGAGAAGACGTTATTCTGGAATCAGAAGCCATGGATGCGAAAGGAGCAGGTATAACCGGCGGCGATCCGCTGATGAAAATAGAACGCACTGTCGCGTACATCAAACAATTAAAAGAGAAATATGGGCCGAAATTTCATATTCATCTTTATACTTCATTAAATTTGGTCACTGAGGAAAATCTGAAACTGCTGTATGACGCAGGATTGGATGAAATCAGATTTCATTTGGATATCGATTCAGAACAGTTCTGGCCGAGGTTAGCATTAGCGCGGAAATTTGCGTGGAAAAAAGGAGTTGAACTTCCATCAATTCCCGGAAAAGAAAAACCGCTTCAGAAGATGATTGATTTCATCCACGACAAGATAGATTTTTTAGTGTTAAATGAATTGGAAGTGGCAGATAATGACCAGTCCAAATTATTGGAGATGGGATATAAGACCAAAGAACAGTTCAGTTACGCGGTAGAGGACTCCATTAAGACCGGATTAGAATTAATCGAATACGCGCAAAAGAAAGGATATGCCTTTGCAATCCATCTTTGCACGGCAAAACTGAAAGACAGCGTTCAGCTGGCGAACCGCATCAAAAGAGAAGCGGAACATTCCAAACATCCTTTTGATTTGGTCGATGAAGAAGGATTGCTTACGAGAGGAGCACTGTATCTTCCTTCTCTGGTTCCCGGATTTAAGTACCGCGAGAAACTGGCATCTGCAGACAAGGAAAAATTAAACGCAGAGTTGCAGCCGCTTATTGACAAAGTGCAGAAGAGATTAAAATTATCTTCAGAACAGGTGCTTATTGATACGCAGAAATGCAGGATATTGTTGGCTGCCAAACTGATGAAAGCGCATAGGAAGGAATTTCATAAGTTAGGATTGATCCCTGCTATAGTGAAAGAATATCCTACTGCGGATCAATTGGAGATAGAAGTGGAATTGTTATGATAATCCTCACCGGCAGCGAAGAACTGGAAGCTATCAAAATGATTGATTTCGCAGCACAAATCGCCAAGTCATCTTGCTGCTACCGCTCGCGGTGCGGCTCGGTGATAGTAAAAGACCAAAAAATAATTGGAAAGGGATACAATTCTCCGCCATTAGATAAAAAATTAGAATATTGCCTGAAAGATTCTCTTCCCGCAGATTTTAAATCTGATAAGACTTGCTGCATCCATGCGGAACAAAGAGCGATAATGGATGCCCTGCAGCATCGCCCGGAAAAGATAAAAGATTCCCGGCTTTATTTTATCCGTTTAGACGAAATAGGAAATAAACTAAAAGCTGGCAAGCCCTACTGCACCATCTGCAGCAAGATGGCATTAGATGCGGGGATTGCAGAATTCGCGCTTTGGCATGAAGAAGGAATCAGTGTTTATGATACTAAAGAATACAATGAATTGTCTTTTCAGTATCGGGAATGATATCTCATTTATTATTTTCTAAAAACAAATATTTCGGCAGATATGTCCTTTTGTAATAATCGTAAACTTCGATCAAATTGAACTGGCCTATCACATCGCTGAATTCTTCCCGCAGCCGCAGAATCATGGAACGGATGCTGCTTTTATCCAGCGCTTCCAGGTCAATCTCCATGTCCCAGTCTCCTACGGTCTTACATACTTGGATTACTTCTTTATTATCATGGAGAAATTTCATCAGGTGCGACTCCCGCTCCATGTTGAGATTGTGAAGTTTTAAGAATAATCTATTTTTATTGATGCCCATCTTATTCTTGTTGATAAGAAATTTACACCCTTTGATGATGTTTCTTTTCATCAGGTTGTTGAGTGCCGATTTTGCGGTCTTCACATTCATCCCCGATTCCTTGGCTAATTTGGTGTAACGGATGATGGGATGATTAAGAAGAACATTCAGCAGCGACATCTCCTGCCGGTTAAATTCGTCTTTCTCGCGATCCCCCCCGATAATTTTCTGACCGGCTAAACTATGCAATTCATGATTGTCAACCAGATAGTGGCGCGGATAGATATGGGTGACTAGATTTAATACGATTTTATATTCTTTCAGCAGGGGGTTGTCAGAGATGATTTTTTTGAATTCTTTATTGAACTTAGAAGGGTTGGGAGAGGCGAATTCTACTGCCAGATCAAACTCTCCGGTTAATTCGTAGACCGAAAGAATGTAGGGATTGTCTTTAAGCTCTTTGATAATCTTAAGCTTGTCCTGCTCTTTGATGTAGACGCCCTTGAAATAAACCCTGAATAAAATCAGACCAAAGTAAGAATAATCAAAAATAAAATAAGGGTCATACAAAATATCTTCTTTTTCCAGAATGGCAGTGCTGTATTTTAGCAGCTGCGGACTTTTATGAAGATGCCGGGAAAGTTCTTTCAAACCCATGCGGGCGTTTTCTGAACGGAGATATACCAGCTGAAAGTCAATTTTCTGCATAAACCACTTATTTTTTTACTTATTGATAAATATTGCGGTAAAAAAGAACAAAAATAAAAAAAATAGCCCCAGAAGATATAAATATAGGGAAAGGTATACTAACCAGGAAAATGAAACATTTAGATTTATTCTCGTTACTAGTAGAGTACCATTGCAAAGAAAACTTAGAGCGCTGTCTGCCGCATATGGAGGACGGCAAAGTGCATCTGCATGGAAAAGCTTTGGATGAACGCCGCTTGGTTAGAGATGAGCTTCACCCCGGCCTAGAAAATGAGCTTTACACCGGAGTTCTTCTTGTCGCTAACGGCACTACGCTTATAGATAGGCTAAGCGAAGGGGATATTATAACAGACAACCTAGAAGATGTGCACTTTGAAGATGTTAAAGATAAAGAAGCTTTCTTCCGTTATTTATCGCTGGAGCAAGGCAATGACGGGGCGCACATTTATGATGGCGTAAACAAAAAAATTGCAAGAATATACGAATTTAATAACAATCCACCTATACAGGAAAAGGTTTCACTTAATACTATGGTGCCAAACGATTTCCTTTCTTCTGACAGTAGTGTGCTGCCTAGGCACGTTGGCGTTAAAACGCGGCTGGCGATTAAGATGCCGTTAGCATACGACCATACTGCCACTTACCAAATCAAAAGAACCGCCTATGGAAATACCGGTTTAGGTAAAGTAACTCATTTTGGGTCGCAGGGGCTTATGGAAGAGTTTTTCTTTCACTACGACCCTTCCAGCAAAGGCCCGTTCATCAATGAAAAACAGAGCATTGTCGGAGTTTATAGAAGCTACGAACGGGATGAAAAAGGCGAATTAGTGAAAGTATTGGAACAGTTAGTGGGAGACCCGAAGGAATATTTTAAGAGATAGAAGCACGATAACCATAATTAATGCGATAATCATAATTGTAGTTGGAGAACAACCATAATTATAGTTATTTACTCGTTACCTTATATTCTCCCAATCCTTCGATTTCTTTCTTCAGTTTTTTCAAATCCAGAGTTCCGTCGTGTTCAATGACTGTTTTTCCGGTCTTGAAATCAACACTGCATGATTTTATGCCGGGCATGTCTGCACAAACATCTTCAATCAGCATCTTGCATGATTTGCAGTGAGTTCCTTTTACAGTAAGTACGGTTTCCATTATGCAATCACCTCAAAGAAGCCCGGCCCGGCCATGCCCATGCCGCAGCTGAATTTTATTTTTCCTGTTTTTTGCGGAGTGAATTCAATGGTCTTTACATCTGAAGATAATTGTTCCATAATGCCTAATGCCGGAACACTGATAATCCGCGCACATCCCTGCGCGCCTTTCCCATCAATTTTCCATTCTACCGGAACGCCTTTCTTTAAAGTGAATGTATCTGGAGAATAATCAAAACCGTTCACCGCCATGTTGATCACTTGCTTGCCGTCAACGAGGGGAATATCATCCGGAACATTATCTCCTGAAGGGTTATCGCCGGCAGGCAAAGCAATGACTGCTCCTGTAAGATTGAACCCCGGCGCGAAATTAAAGATGCCCAGGATAATTATCAGCACTGCTGCAAAAGTGGTAAAATATTGCTTGAAATTTCCTTTCGCAAAACTGGAGAAGGCGCCGATACTCGCTAATGAAGGCAGCGTCCCGATGGAGAAAGCTAACATGGTCAAAGCCCCAGTTACAAAATCGCCGGTTCCCAAGACATACAACTGCAATGCCTGCGTGAAACCGCAGGGTAAAAAGAATGTCGCTGCGCCAAATAAAAATGAAGAAGTTTTACCTGCTTTTTGGCTGCTGGCATCATATATTTTATGAGCAAGAAATTTAGGCATCTTGATCTGTATGCCATTCAGCCAAGGAAATATTCCTAACAGCTGCAATCCCATGAAAATCATAATAATGCTGGCAAGAATGGTTATTATCCCTGCTGCTGCAGAAGATATCGTGAATATTGATCCCAGCGCGCCTATTGCTCCGCCTAATAGTGTGTAAGATACTATCCTTCCGACGTTGAAAAAAATATGCGGCTTAAATTTCTGCCAGCCGCTGGCCAGCGGATTTTTTTCATTGTATTTTGCTGCTATCGCTAATAACAAACCGCCGGAAACGGCAAGGCAGGTAGACATGGCCGCAACTAGGCCCAGAATGAAAATGAAACCGTAACTCATGTTGTCAGTTACTCCTAAATTCTGCGGAATGAAGTCTAATTGTTTAAGGAGAATATACACGCCGATAATCATCACTACCACTGCGCCGATTTCAGAATACCGCTGTTTATCTTTTAGTATGAATGGCTTTTTAGCAGATGAACTGTTAGCATTATCTGCTCCAGAATTATCTTTTATTGACAATGAATACCCGTTCTCTTTAACCGCGTCCTGTAATTGTGTGAAGGCAACTTCATCAGAACATTGAACTTCCGCTTCTTCTTTTGCCCTGCTGACATGAACTTTTTCAACACCTGAAACTTTACGCAGATTTCTTTCTATGATCACTTCACAGCTGGAACAAGTCATCCCATCTACCTTAAGATTTAGAGTTTTCATTATTTCTTCCCCCTAATCCCCATTTAAGGGCATTATTTTCCTCTTTAGTTTTAAAGATTTCCGCCTTAAAAGTAAAGCATTGGTAACTACGCTTACTGAACTTAATGCCATAGCGCCTCCGGCGATCATAGGGCTTAACAGCCAGCCGGTAAATGGATATAATACGCCTGCAGCCACAGGGATACCTAAGACGTTGTAAAACAAGGCCCAGAACATGTTCTGCCTTATCTTAGACATGGTCATCTTGCTTAATGTGATTGCTCTGGGAACGTCCAATAAACTATTCTTCATCAAGACGATATTTCCAGTTTCCATGGCTACGTCAGTTCCTGAACCCATAGCTATGCCTATATCTGCCTGCGCTAATGCCGGCGCATCATTGATTCCGTCTCCTACCATCGCTACTTTGCCTTTCTTTTGCAAAGTTTTTACGTGAGTCAATTTATCTTCAGGAAGGACTTCAGCAAAATAATTTTCAATACCTACTTTTTTAGCGATAGCCCGTGCAGTTCTTTTGTTATCCCCGGTAATCATGTAGGTAGTGATACCCATCTGTTTCAGGATAGCTACCGCATCTGCGGAATCCTCTTTCAATTCATCAGCTACTGCAATCAATCCCAGCACTTTCTTGGAATCGGCAAGAACCATCACGGTTTTCCCTTCCTCTTCCAGCGATTCAATCTGGCTCTGATAAGATGTAACACTAATCCGATTATCTTTCATCAGCTTGATATTTCCCAGATAATACCGTTTAGAATTGATTTTAGCCCTGACACCTTTTCCGGTCACAGACAAGAAATTAGATACTTTTTTGAATGAAACTTTTTGTTCTTTTGCTTTCTGCACGATAGCTTCTGCCAGAGGATGTTCTGAATTCTTTTCAATGCTGCCTGCGATTTCTAATACCTTTTTTTCAGTATTATTCTTAGCAGGAATTAATTCGGTTACTGCCGGCTTTCCTTTGGTAAGAGTTCCGGTCTTGTCAAAGACAATATATCTTAATTTATGCGCTGCTTCCAAGACGTCGCCGCCTTTGATCAGGATGCCGTGCATGGCGCCTTTTCCGGTTCCCACCATTATTGAAGTTGGCGTGGCTAATCCTAATGCGCAGGGACAGGCTATAACTACTACTGCGACTGCGGTTAACATTGAAAATGACAAAGTAGCATTCAGCAAGACATACCAGACAACAAAAGTAGCGATAGCAATCAAAATTACAATAGGCACGAAGTATGCTGATACATTATCCGCAAACCGCTGAATAGGGGCTTTTCTTCCCTGAGCTTCTTCAATCAGCTTTACAATCCTTGAGAGGACAGTCTCTGCTCCCACTTTAGTAGCTTTGAAGGTGAATGTTCCCTGCTTGTTGATAGTTGATCCGATAACTTTATCATTCTTCTTCTTGTCAACGGGCATGCTTTCTCCAGTAACCATGCTTTCATCAATTGACGAACTGCCTTCAATGATAATTCCGTCTACAGCAATTTTTTCTCCCGGCTTTACAATAACCTGATCGCCTACAACTACTTCTTCTATGGGGATTTTCAATTCTTTTCCCTTGCGTATAACCATAGCAGTTTTAGCGCCCATTTTCGCTAATTTTGCGATAGCCTGGCTGGTTCTTCCTTTAGCTACCGCTTCCAGATATTTACCTAGTAATACTAAGGCAATCAATATCGCGGAAATCTCAAAATATTCCCCGCCTTCCTCAATGAACAAAACCGAATACACCGAAAAGAAATATGCGGCGCTGGTTCCAATAGCTATCAATGAATCCATGTTAGCGGATTTATTCTTTAACGCCGCCCAGGTTCCGCGATAAAATGGAAAACCTATGTAAAACTGTACCGGAGTAGAAAGAACCCATAATATATACGATGAATACGGGAGAGATGAAAAGAACATGCTTATAATCAAAGCAGGTAATGCAAATACCGCGCTTATCGTCACTTTAAACCGCAATTGATGAAGTTCTTTTTTACGTAATCTTTCTTCATGGCCGAAGCTTTCTGCGCCTAATACTTCAGCATTATAACCTTTCTTTTGGACTGCTTTGATGAAAGAATCTTCCTGCACTTTAGAGGGATCATAAGTGATGGTGGCTTTTTCAGTAGAATAATTTACCAGCGCTGACTGCACGCCATCTACTTTTTGCAGTGCCCTAGTTAATATAGTACTGCAGCTGGCGCAGTGCATACCAGATATTTTAAGAGTTGAAGTTTTCATATCAGCAGTGTTTTTCATTGTTTCCACCCATTACATTGTTTCCATTCATTACCTTATTCCCATTCATTATTTTGTTCCCATTCATTATTTTGTTTCCATTCATTACCTTATTCCCATTCATTATTTTGTTTTCTTCCATTATCTTGCAGCAGTATTCACTTACGTGAGAATCAATCATTTTTATCAACGGCTTTATAGTTTCCTGATTTAAAGAATAATACTTATTTTTTCCCTTGCGTTCTGCAAAAACCATGCCGCATCTCTCCAAGCGTCTCAGGTTGTGGGAGACCATAGTCTGCTCAAAACCGGTATGCTGGCAAAGTTCGGTGACATTCTTGCTTCCCTCCTGCAGGGAAAGGACTATCTGCAGGCGGTTAGGATTAGCTAACGAGGTGAAAAATATTTCATAAACTGGCAGTGGATGTTCCATATGTGATAAAAATAACATATGATTTATAAATCTTATGTATCCGGAATAGATATCTTAAAAAATAAATGATAAAAAAATAAAAAAAAGTTAAATCCAACCATGCCGCTTACAATGCGCAACGCATTTATTGTAAACCAAGGCATAGAATGCCCCCATTAAATAAGCAGCTATGATGACCCCAACAAGCCCAGTCATAAAATTACCAAAAGTAATCTGCGGCGTCACATAGATTTTTGTAAGATCTATCCCATGGAACCAATTGCTAAAAAAATTTATTGTTTGGGCGGGCCACAGTGCTACCAAAGCAGCGCAAAGAGCATATATTAATCCCGCTGTCAGCCCAAATGCAAGCCCAGTCGGATGCACGTAATGCAATGTTGTATCTGATGTTGTTTTTTTCATGTTCTCCCCTATTGATTTTTGTTGTTAATGCCTAGCAGCTGATGCAATAAACACCAGCCTAAGAAGCTTTCCGCCAAAGCGATCCATGCTACGATAGCAATAACCCAATCAACTGCTGATAAGCCGGACTGTGGCGCCCAGGGACTAAGCCACCAAAACGCTAGCGCAAAACGAAGCACCCTATCTAATTTTCCTAAATTTTGTTTCATTTTTTTATTACCTCTTTTTATTTATATTTTTTTCCACAACATTTTTACAGTATTTGCCCATATGTTTGTCGATAATCACCATTAGTGGTTCAATGGTTTCTTCATTTAATGAATAATCCCTGAATTTGCCTTGTTTCTCTACGTTAACAAAACCGCATTTTTTCAATCTTTGAAGATCATGAGAGAGATTAGTTCGTTCTAATTTAAGTTGAGACTGGATTTGAGAAACATTTTTAGGGCTTTTTCTAAGAAGATTTATTATTCTCAATCTGCTGTGGCTGGTTAGTGTGCCAAAAAATAATTTGTATGCTTGATACATTAGTTTATCTCCCATTAATGCCCGGTGTATCCTGATAAAGGTGTTCTTTTCTAACATGTGTGTTATGATATCACTTATAGTTTATAAAGGTTTTTATTTCTTGCTTGACCCCGTTATTCCGTCAGCTTAATTAAATTATTAATAGTATTTAAAACTTAATTTGTTGAATACGGGATTACCTTAATAAATGATAGAAATATTCTTTTCTTTCATGAATAAAAAAGAGCTGTTGCTTCTTAGCGCATTAGCCCTTAATTGCCAAAGAGAAAAACCAGAGATATTAGAAAATCTACTTTTCCCAAAAATAGAAGTAAAAATATCGGGGAGTAAACCGCTGGAAAAGCTGGAAGAAAAAGTCCAGCCAAAAAGACAACAATGCACCATTGACCTTTCAGACCATTTCATCCCGGAGATATTATCCTTATCGAGGGACGCGGAACAATATTTTACTGCTGAAGGAATTTTACAGGACCCCCGGCAGCGGGAACGCTTCGGGATATTTTCCAGCTTTGGACATCATCAGAAACCATTTGAACATTATGCAGAAGCGATAGGACGGCGGGGAGACCAAAAACAGCCAAAGATTGAATTGAAATTTGTGCCTTATACTACCCAAAAGACTATCCGTAAAATTTCGTCTCTGGAACAGCAGCTGCAAGACGGGCAATTATCCAAAAACCAAAAAATGCAGCTTACCAAAGAGCTGGAGATTTTACGGGAGCAAGTACAAACCATCAAAAATGCCCAGCAGATCTTGGCTTGGGAGAATTTTTATCCGGGGGAAGTGAGCGGGATTTATGACCAAAAGACGGCTCTTGCAATTATTAAATACCAGCAATACCATCAACAGCAGCTGCGTTACAACTGGAATATTGATGGGAGGATTAACCTATTTACCAGAGAATTGCTGAATAAAAATTTTGATGAATATGCGTTTGCCGGCGTGCGGAAGGTTCTTGAAGAGCGGGTTTTTCATGCCAAATGTGAGGGCCGCTATCCGCTGGTGATTGAACCTCCGGAATTGGAAAAACTTGTTGACGATGCTGCTGCGCAATTGCAATTAAATACTATCGATGGAGTACAAAGATTTTTCTTGCTGCCGGAACGAGAAAGCGAGACTGTTTATCTGGAAATTCCTGAACGGTATCAGCAGGATTTCATGCAGCTGGAGATAGATGTTGAGAAATGGGATTCAGGCAAGTGGGAAAAAGTAAGAACGAAAACCAAACTGCGCCTGTATGCGATTGAAGATGGAAAAAAAGTGGAGTTATTTCAAACTAAAGCCGTGGTGGGCGGCTGGGGAAAGATGCGGGGAATTAAAAAATTCTTTAAGACGCCGGAAGGAGAATTCTATCTAAAGAGTTTGATTGCCATGCCCCATTGGAACCCGCCGCCCTGGTCGAAAGAAAAATACGGCGAACCGGTTACTTTACCCGGACCGTTCAATGCCTTTGGCATGATGGCGGCAGTATTGCATTATACTGATAAGCCGCAGGAAAATCCTTTCCGGGGATGGCAGGGAGACGACGATGGGTTTAGGGTCCATCTTACGGCCTGGCCTTCCAGCGTCGAAAGCGGCTATGGGGTATCGCATGGATGCGTCAGGATTCATCCGAATATGAGCAGAATGTTTTATTTTATTACTGGATACACCCCGCATAGCGTGGTTTTAGAAAAAGATACAACCGGAAAAGAAACTCTCAAATTTACTGAACGGAAAGGAAGTTATATCCCTTTTGATAAAGAACATTATATTAAAGTACGGACGTGCAAAGAGAAGTGCGAATGATATCAAGAATGATATCAAGAATAATATCTGCCAAATAACCTCAATGTTCAATCACATACACTTTAAACTTGGGCTCTTCTAATGCTAAAGCGGAAACATCAAGTACTGCTTCTTCATCCAGCACCGTTACGGTCCATTCTTTTTCCACTTCAACAGCACCATCACTGACAGTTACACGCACTTTCTTTTCTCCCGGATTAACAAAAGTCCTTTTGATGACACCCGTTTCAGTTACCTCTTCCTCACCAACTCCAAAATGCCAGAGGTAAGTTAAAACATCTCCATCGTTATCCACTACTGCGGCATTAAATGTCACAAGCTGATTCTTAGGGACTATTGCTCCGCCTACAGGATTAACATCTTGGATCACCGGTTCCTGATTGACATTTTTCACCGTCAATCTTACCGGATGGCGCACTTCAAATTCTGCGTCATAAACGACAAGAGTAATCCATCGTTCATCTTCTGTACTGTCCGTCCCTTTGTTAAGAGTCGTTATCGAGTTCAACAAAGAATCAGACTTATTTTTATTACGCACAAAATCATAGCCCGGCGTCCAGATAAATGTATTGTTGACGAAATAAGCTCCTTCAGGAAGATCTTCCGCTTTGACTGAAAGAGTATCATCGTCCGGATCAAAAGATTCTACGAAGAAGCGTAATTCCTTGCCTTCTTCTATAGCGAAGTTATCATCAGTAACTTTTATGGTAGGCTGCCTATTCTTCCCCAGCACCTTGATTTGCACCGGCAAAGTTTGAGAAGATACGCCGTCGTTGACATTGACATAAGCGATATGTTCACCTTCATCATCATAATCTGTTTTCCACAGGCCTTTGCTATCAAATGGCCAGCTGAAAGAGAACCGCACGATATCTCCGTCGGGGTCCGTTGCTGAAGGTTTTAGTTCTGCTAATTCAGTTTCAGTGACCGTGAAATTGGAAGGAATTTCTAAAACGGGAGGTTGATTATGATTGTAAACGTACAACGGCAAACCGGCTGAAATACAACGCTCCATGCTGCAGGCATTAACTTTGATATTTACTTTTTGTACCTGTAATAATTTTTGTTCTAAACGAAGAGTGTTAAGAATATTGCTAAACAAGCCGTACCGCCTGGAGATGTAATCATAACCCGGCGTCCATGAAAAAATTTTTGTTTTTTGGTCAAAAATAGATCCTTCCGGCGCATTTTCAAAAGAGAAGGTTACTTCGTCGCCATCGGGATCATATGCATCTATGGACCAGGATAATTGTTGTCCTTCCCGCACTTCCAATCGGGGAGGAAGATTTAATTGCAGCATCCTGTCAACTTCGGTTACTTTTACTTTTGCTTTCTCTTTTACTGTTTCTTTGCCGTCCGAAGCATAGACATAAATAGAATATGTCCCTCCATCTTCAAAATCGGTTACCCATACCCCTTGCTCATCAAACTTTTCTTCAAAAGAATATTGCAGCACCTCTCCGTCGGCATCTTTTTTAGGCAAAATAAGCTTTACGGTTTCACCTTCATTTACAATAACGGGTAAAAAATTTAATTCTGGCTTGCGGTTTACATCTTCAACCACTATTGTCCATTCTTCCTGCGCTCCTTTCTGGCCGTCAGTTGCCACTAAAGCAAGAGCATGCTTCCCGGCGCTGTCAAAATCGAAGAAATATTCACCGCGCGTTGCATCTCCCACCACTTTATCATCTAAAGTCCACAGATAAGTTACTTTGTCTCCGTCGCCGTCTTCAGCATCTGCATGAAAAGAGAATTTATGGTTTTCCTGCGCCGGCATTAATTTGGCATTAGAGAAAGTTTCAGCGATGACCGGCGGTTGGTTGGTATTGATAATATCCACTTCCATGCGCAAAGGGACAGTAAATTCCCCATCGCTGACCGTAAATGAAGCGATAAAACTTCCTTGATTATTATAACCTGGCTTCCAAATTCCTCCGCCATCAAACGGTTCGCTGAAAGAATATTCCAAGGGATCAGCATCGGGATCATTGATGAACTGTTTTAAATCAATAGTCTGCAATTCTTTCGCTCTGATTTTTTTTTCAGTAAGGTAAGGCGGCTGGTTTTTGTTTTCTATGACCAATAAGACTTCTTTGGTGCTCTCATTAACTCCGTCAGAAGCAGTAATGACGATTAAATATTCTCCTTCATCATCATAACCGGTCTGCCACTGCCCTTTTTCATTCAGGGGGCGGGAGTAAGTATAAATAATTGAATCATTATCCCGATCAATCGCTTCAGGAGCAACTATAACCAGATCTGTTTCCTGCGCGCGGAGCGTCATAACTGCAGCGATAGCGCTGGGTATGACAATTATCAGAACAAGAAACGTAAATACATATTTTGCGGTCTTGGTATCCATGTTGTCTCAGCTACTTAATTTAAATTAAAAAAAAGTTAAAAAATTAATTAACAGCGAGCGAAACCCCAACGATTTCTGGAGGCATATTGACATTCTCAACTACCACTTTAATTTTTTTAGTCACCGTTCCTTTGCCGTCATTGGCAGTAACTGTGACAAAATACTCTCCGTGGTCAGTATAGCCGGTTTCCCAGGTTCCATCGTCTCCTACTGGTTCGCTGATGGTAAGAGTTACTTCATCGCCATCTAAATCAGTAACTTTTGGTTCCACCGTTATTACTTCTCCTTCTTTTACACTAAGATCGGCAATAGCGGTAAGTTCAGGCAATTTATTTACATCGTCAACAACTAAAGTAAATGTTTTTTCCGTTTCTAATTCTCCATCGCTGGCCGTAACCACGATTTGGTATTCACCTGCGCTGGCGTGGTCGGTTTCAAAAGTTCCGCTTTTCAAAGGTTCAGAAATAGTTACGGTTACTGAATCCTTGTTGGGATCATTTATCACCGGTTTGAAAGATACAGTTTCGCCTTCTTTTACCCGCAAGTCAGTAACACCATTAATGACTGGAGGGACATTCACGCGCTTAACCAGTATTTTTATTTTCTTTTCTGTAGTTAACTGGCCATCGCTGGCGCTCAAAGTAACCACATATTCGCCGGCATCGCCGTAATTGGTTTTCCACTGCCCCAGCTTATTTAATGGTGATGTGAAAGAATACTCTACTGAATCCTGGTCGGGATCATTTATTTTCACGTTAAGACGGACCATTTCATCTTCATTTACTTCAATAACCTGCATTTCTTCATCGCTGGCTTGAGCCGGCTCCTGAAGATCCGGAAGGATTACTTCCTCTTCGACTGTAAAATCTTCGGCTTCTTCCGCCGCATCTTCAGCCGCTTCTGCAGTTTCCTGCTCTTCTGCACCAAAACTTAACTCTTCTTCCACTTTAGCTATTTCATCCACTAAACTGGTTTCTTCCTGTACCGCAGTATTAACTTTGTAATTACATCCGGCAAGAAATACTAATAATAGTACACTAAGAACTGCCACTATTTTTTTCATCGTATGTACACCCCCAATTGATATATACGTAAACTTTGGAGAAGTAAAGAATATTTAAAGATTTATAGGGGGAATAATATAGTCTACAAGACATTAATTTGATTACTATACTTGATAATGACTATAGATTACTTAAAGAAAAAAGTGGCCCCGCGGTGACTTTCACGCCGCAATCCATTTAACTTGGGCTCGGTGGGTTACTGGTAACCCGCCCAACTCGCCTAGATTGCTGGCATTTGAACACCGGACCTCACGATGTCCATCTATTGATATCAGTCGTGCGCTCCACCGGACTAAGCTACGGGGCCTTGTGGTAATCAAACGACGGAGTATTTTTAAAAGTTATGGTAATTTCCGAGAACCTATCCCGCACTAGAGAAATCGGTCAATTATTACACCAAATATTGGAAAGCGTTCCATCAGGAAATAAAGTAAGTTTTTGACCAGTTAGATATATCACCCTACTTTTCTCCCTTAACAATCTTATCTTATGTTCGGGATTTTGTTCTGCAACCCATCTCCCCATATTATCTAATTCTTTTTCAAGTGGAGATAATTTTGGATCAACTTTATCTTCTTTATTTCTAATCGGCCAGGCAGATATACTATCAACGCCCATCCTTTTTAGATGTTCAACCGTTGAAACAAATTTATCAAAAGTGCCAATGGCCTCTTTTCTAAGAATTATATTTGCTCTCATCAATAAATCTGCGCTATGTATCCTAGACAATACTAAGTCCAGAGGGGGATAACTTTTTACCCCATAGATTTTAGCATTTTCTTTTTCATCGATGTCATGCACAGTTACATAAATAGTGGTAAGACCCAAACTTCTCCAGAGAGATAAATAAGTATCACCAAAATCTTTATCTCCGCCTATCCGAATACCGTTAGAATAAAGATTTATAGGTGAATATTCAATCCCTTCATCCCTGCATCCATCAATCAATCTTAATGTTTTTGTAACTGATAGTGGAGATAAAGTGGGTTCGCCGCTACTGCTTATAGATAAATATCTAGCGCCTTGTTCGTAACAAGTTTTAATCGTTGTATATATTAAATCTTCATCTATAAGCCCATCTTCTTTGGGAGCGTATCTTCTAAGAGGCACGCCCGCGCAATGACCGCAATTAGCATTGCATAGGCCGGTTCCAACAAATAGAGACAAGCTGTTAAGTTTACTCATCTTATACCTTCATTTCATGCATAATGCCCCTTCTCTTATCCATGAATAAGCAACCGTCCCGTCTTGAAAGACGACCAGCTGCCTTACGAAATCTTTTTCCGGATCGTGTTTAGTGACATAATCGGTATATCTCAAGATGTTTCCCTTATAATCAAAAACGCCGCCGCCCCACACGTGGCCGTGGCAGAGTTTCGCATTCATACGCAGCCACATTCTTATTCCGAATAGACTTAATCTTGAAGGAGTATATTCGGTTCTGGCCCCATCAGGATTGCTGACCGGCCAAGAAGTTATGTTATCAATACCTTTATCAATTAAGGTGTTTATCGCACTTTCGTATTTTTTATAATTATCCACGCCTCCTTTTCTTAGCAATAGAGTAGCCCTAACACCAAGACCGTGTTTTTCTACATTACTAACAATTGCTTCTAAAGCCGGATAACTTTCAACGCCATAGACGGCAGCTTGTTCTTTTTCATCTACGGCATGAAGGGATATTGCCACATTGTTTAATCCTAATTCTCTCCAAGTATCCAGATATTTGTCGCAGAATTTTTCATTGCCGAGAAGAATGCCGTTTGTAAATAAATTAACATTGGGAAAAAATGCTCCTTGCCGTGCGCATTTTTGGTAAATCTTAAGTGCAGAGGTCAAAGCTTCGGGATCGCAGGTCGGCTCTCCGCTGGAAGTTAAAGATAATGACCAGCCGCCATAACGAGCAGATAGTTTAATGGCTGCTTCAAGATTTTTATCATAAAGCTTATTTTCTCCTGCTTCAGGCCGTAAATATTTTCCTGCGCAGAAACCACAATTGGCATTACAAGCCCCATTCCCAACTAAGATAAGTTTTATATATTAGGTTATATTTCTACCCCACAAGAGGTGATTA
>CAYHXT010000001.1:0-99510 GCA_964360675.1 uncultured Methanosarcinales archaeon | reverse complement strand
TTTTGTTAATCTTCTTACTCGTTTTTCATCACTTAACAATTTTCCAATCAAAGCAATTACTTGATCTTCATCTTGAGAAGTCGTATCTGGTTGGTTCAGTATATCAGCTATTTGTCTTACAATGACCTCGTCTGCTTTTTGGATAGCTGCTTCTTGTGCCAGCAATTTTCTCTCCAACTGAGTTACTGCTCCGACAAAAATAGTACAATTCTTACACATTCGGCCTGGCCTTCCTGCTAAAGGAACAAATTGAGCTCTTGAAGAATCTTCAAACTTTTCTCCACAACGGGGGCATTTGTAAGTTCCTATCTCAATTTCAGCCATAGCAGAAAATAAATAGTTAGAATATATAAACCTATCTAATTTCTGGGCTGTTAAGTTGTATGGAGATGAATTAAAAATGAGCTTAATTTATACAACATCTCTTATATTTTTTTCCGCTTCCACAGGGGCAAGGTTCATTTACATATATTTTTACTTTACCATTTAATTTATCTTTGTTAATCTCTTCAAAATAAACGGTTTTAAGATAACTATCTAAATTTCTAAGCTCAAATTCAGGTATTTGAATTATGGGATTACCTTCATAGTACTTATTCCTTATCTCAAATTTTTTTTTCCCGACCTTTATCCGAGTTCTAACATCAGCATTATCTGCCAAAGCTTTTCTAATATTATCTATCAATTTGCCATTAAGTTCTCTCTTGCTATCTGGAAGGAATAATACTCTGTTTTCTTTATCAACTTTTGGAGTTACATCAATATATTCTCCTTTTTTATTAACCCATACTGCATGGAATTCTGCTTCAAGAAGAAGTTTTGGGTCTTCCCAAATTATCCACCCATACTGAACGTCCCCCCCATTTTTTTCAATATGTTTTTCCACATTTCCATAACATTCTCCAGATATGTAGCCGTCAACTTGAAAGAATTCCAAAAAAACTGGCTTTGTCGTAGGGTCTATTTCTCCACAAAATTGTAATATTTCTTCACTAATTTCATTAGGTGTTGTATTCATTTTTTGAATCATTACGCTGTCCTTCGGTAATCATCTGGATAACGCCTACGCCCACTTTCGGCCTTTCTTCTGACATTTATTCACCTAACTTCTTCAAAAACGCTTCCACTTCAGGCACGTCTTCCTTCCTTCCCAGATCCAGCCAGTAATCCTGCAGCATCAATACTTTCACTTTTCGGCTTTCTGCCAGCAGGGAAACCGCATCAGTCAGCTCCAGCTCTCCGCGCTCTGAAAGCCCGATCTTTCCTAATGCTTCAAATATATCTGGCGTGAATTTATACAGCCCCGCATTGATCAAATCTCCTATAAAATTTCTTGGCTTTTCCACAATTTTCAGAAGAACATTTCCTTTACATACCATTATTCCGTACTTCTCCGGGTTAGCTGTTTTCCATCCCCCCACATAACAATATTCATCGTCTTTTTGTATGGCCTGCAAATCCGCCGGAGAAAAAAGATTGTCTCCGCCGAGCACCATGAAATCCTCACCGTCAACAAAATCTTTAGCCTGCATCAGCGCATCTCCCGTACCTCGCAGCTGCTGCTGTTCGATGAGAGTGATGACCGCACTATGCTTTTTAGCAAACTCGGCAATTTTTTCTATTTTATATCCTGCTACGATAGCGACTTCTGTGATGCCTGCCTTATGTAAATGATCTAATAAATAAGACAGGAAAGGTTTCCCGTTGATTTCTATCAAAGTTTTCGGCTTATCCCTGGTCAAAGGAAGCATCCTCAGCCCTTTCCCGGCCGCTAAGATGACTGCTTTCATTGCAGAACCACTTTATTGGTTCCGGAAACGATTGCCGCATTTCTTAGAACGCTTTGCAATTGAGAGAATTCGGTGATGGTGTGGTGCGCCTGCTGAAGTTCATGCTGCGGCATCATTTCTTTGTATTTTCCATATTTCAATCGCACTGTTTTCATGCCCAACTCATTCCCGTATTGAATTTCTGCATCTATCCTGTCTCCGACCACGCAGACTTCGTCAGAAGAATATTTCTGTTTTATCTGCGCAAGATGCTGCTTCTTTTCTTCATTAGAATGGCAGATCAATATTTCATCAAAAAAAGAACGTATTCCTAGATTATTAATTTTTGTATCTTGAAGGCCGTTATCAGTTTCCCAGGTCAATAATATCTTTTTTGCCGGATAAGAATTTAGAAATTCATGCACGCCGGAAAAAGGAATGATGCCTTTTACATCCTGCCATCTGGTCTCATACTTCATCTGCCCGCTGGCGTGGAATAAAGTGTCGTCTAAATCAAAAACTATCAACAATTTTCATCAACTCCTCGGCTAATTTGCGGGAATCGTGGCGGATAAGGCTTCGTTTCAGGGCATCGGTTTTCTGTAATGGAACCGCTTCATTGCTCAAAACATCTGCGATGATAACCCGTGAATCATTGACCAGGTCATTTTTCACCGGATCTCCTTCCGCCTCGTAAAGCTTGACTAATTCGTCCGGCAGTTTGCTGTTATTTATGAGGATATAATCAAAAACATCTTTCCCCACAAAACGTTTGATTTCACGCAGGTAATCGCCCGCCTTAAAATTAGTGGTATGCCCGTGCTTGTTCATTAGATTGACTACCAATGCTTTCTTCGCGCCGGTCTCGCGCAATGCTTTACTGACGCCATCAACCAGCAAGTTAGGGATTAAGGAAGTATAAAGATCTCCCGGGCTGAATACTACTAAGTCCGCAGTCATTATTTGGTCTATTGCCCTGGTGTTCGCCTGCGGAAACGGCTCCAGATAAATGCTCTGAAAACCGCGGTCAATTTCAGTCGACACATCAATTTCATGCTCTCCTTCCAGCATCTTATTGTTGCGAAGAATCATTTTAAGATAAACTTTATTTGTCGTTACCGGAATAACTTTTCCTTTGATGACCATGATACGGCCCATCTCTTCCACCGCCCGGTCAAAACTTCCAGTTACTTTCTCTAATGCTGATAGGAGCAGATTGCCGAAACTATGCCCCTGCAAGCTTCCATTCTCAAACCGGTAATTCATCAGGCTCCTCATCAGCCTGCTGGAATCTGATAACGCGACGAGACACTGCCGCACATCGCCGGGAGGAAGAACTCCTAATTCATCGCGAAGAATTCCCGTGCTTCCGCCGTCATCGGCCATGGACACGATTGCGCTTAAATCAATATTATATTTTTTCAATCCGCTCAGGACGGTAAAATTGCCGGTTCCCCCGCCGATGACCGCTATTTTTTTCATAATAAGAAAACATAAAGAAAATCGTTTTTTAAAGGTTATGCAACGAAAGAGTTAATCCATCAAGACGGCATATTCTTTTCCCATAAAGGAGAAACTTTGCTGGCCTCTTGCTCCTGGAAGAGCTTGCAGTAGCCACCATTTTAAAAAAAGGATAAAAATTAAAAAAATCTATTCCTCCACAAATTCTTCCATCTTGACGGGCATCTCTTCATCGCCGCGCAGCAATCCTTTCTTGCGCATGAATTCCCTGGCAACGACGTAAAACACCAATCCGACTGATTTTTTCCCTTTGTTGTTGCAGGGGACCACTAAATCAACATCGTTAGACTGGTTGTTGGTGTCGCAAAGGGCGATGACGGGAATCCCAATCTTGGCTGCGTCCTGCACCGCATTCTTGTCCGTCCATGGATCGCAGACAAAGATTATTTTCGGCTCCCAGAAAGTAGCTAAATTTGTATTGGTCAATATTCCTGGCGGATATCTGCCGATGATGACTCTTATTCCGGTAAGCTCATGCAGCTTCTTCAGACCTTTCCATCCGTTTTCCCGCCTGCTGACAACCAATATGTCCTGCGGCTCATATTTTGCCAGAAGGTTTGCTGCCAAGCCCAGCCTCTTGTCAATTTCTTTCAGGTTTAAGACGCTTAATCCGTCCGGCCTGGTCTTGTAAATAAAATTAGCCATATATTTATTTTTAAATTTTGTTCCAATGTGGATGCCTGATTTAAGGTACTCGTTAGAATCAAGCAATAAATTTTCTTGTGGTTCTGCCATTTTTTTTATACCTCGCTTAATTAAACAAACAAGAATTAATAATCTTGTCTGTGTTTTTCTTTTGCCTCAACACAGCTATATTTTCCCAACTCTTAGGAAAAATGTCGGCTTTATAGTGCTAATTTCAACGGCACTTTATAAAGATTTGGTGTTAAAACTGGATGCATTTCAAGATAGAAGTGACGATGCAATAATCAAACTTCTTCCATCCCTTTCTGCACGATCCTGAATCTTGCTTCCCGGCCTTCGGGCAGGGAACGATGCTTCCTGAGAATCAGGCCGCGGCAGTTATGGAAAATTTTAAGCTCGATAAGGCACTTGCTACCATACTTCAGCAGATCTCCGCCGACCATTTTAACTTCATCGCGATGATCAAAATCAGTGTACACCTGATTAGTAATTAACACTGGAATTTTCTTCTTCCTTGCTATTTCCACCAGATATGCCATCTGCCTCCCTAATGCGGAATTGACTTCATACACTTCCTCATTTTTCCCTAATTCCAGACGGTACAGCATGGAGATGGAATCTACGACGACCAGCCCTACGCTTTCATTGACCAGCCCGTTCAGCTTTTCAAACGCCTCATTCTGTTCAGCAAAAGTTACCGGATTGAAGAAAAATATCTTCTGCAATACTTTTTCATAATCAGAACTTATCTGCCTTATTCTCTCTACCGCAATCCCGCCTTCGGTGTCCACAAAAAGCACTTTCTTCCCTGATTCGGCCATTTTGACCGTTGCCAGAATACAAAAATTAGTTTTCCCTGCTCCGGCGGGACCGAAAATAGTGGTGATGATATCAGTATCATATCCTCCTTCCAGAAGATTATTCAGAAATTCTGCTCCCGTTGGAACTTTATCCATAATTAACACACAAAGCAGACCAGATATAAAGATTTCTAATCTTTTAGTCATGATGTTGTGATTTCCGCCAAAATTTTACCTTAATCACATCATTTATAAAATAAAAAGTATTCTTAAGGATAAAAAGAGATGGAAAGAAACACTAAAATATTGATTGCACTTTTTGCCGGCGTAGTCTTCATACGCCTGGTTCTGGCTTTTTCAATGCCCACATTCACTTACGAATCATACTTTCATCTCCGCCAGGTCGACCACATTTTAGATGAGGGATTACCCCAATACTATGACGGCTTTTCATATGGCGGCAGGGAAATGCGCTTTCTGCCGTTTTTCCATTATTTTATGGCTTTCTTCGGATTATTTCTCCCTTTAGAGATTGTCGCTAAAATCATGCCAAACTTGCTCATAAGCAGCCTGGTAATAACTTCGTACCTGATCAGCAGAAAAATTTTCCATCATGAAACTGGAGCGTTATTGGCAGCTTTCATCGCCGGATTCCTGCCCATACTATTTCATACTAATTCCTTTATTGTCACGACGCTGTTTGTCCCGCTCACTTTTCTGGTCATATACGCCTTCCTCAATCTTCAAGAACGCGCCGAGAAAGACCACCCGCCTAAGTACCTTTATTTTTATATGGTTTCTTTTCTTTTCTTGTCGTTGACCAGCCCCTTGGCAGCGCTGCTGCTGATAGGATTCGGCATCTACATCCTTCTCTCGCTGCTGGAAGCAAAAAAAATAAATCGGGCAGAAATAGAAATCATGCTTTTCTCGCTGTTCTTTTTTCTCTGGGTGCAGTTCTTATTTTTCAAGGAATCGTTGTTGGAAGAAGGCTGGTCTTTCCTTTGGCAGAACGTGCCTTCGAGCATTATTGCCCAATATTTCCCAAAATTCTCTTTAACTGAAGCTTTGGTGCTCGTCAGCATCATACCATTTCTTGCCGGCGCGGTCGTCGTGTACCGCTCACTCTTTCAAATTAGGAATCAGAAGGCTTTTTTACTGATTAGTTTAGTTATTGCTGCGACATTCCTTACCTGGCTCCGGCTAATCCGCTTCAAACAATCTTTGGCTTTTTTCAGCGTGATATTGGCTATCCTGTTCTCCTCATTTTACCAGGATTTAGAAAAATATTTCCATAAAACTAAGTTAGCACAATACCAGAAATATTTACTCCCGGCAATCCTGGGCTTGCTCCTCATTTCGACCGTGCTCCCGGCCATAAACGCCGCTTTATTGCAGGAACGCCCTTCTGAAGAAGAAATCGCTGCCTTTCGATGGCTGTGGGAAAATTCTCCTGCTGACACCACCATAGTTGCAACGCTTGAAGAAGGACATTTAATAACTTACTATACGCAGCGCAAAAATCTTATTGACGACCATTTCATGCTGGTGAATGATGCAGAAAAAAGATTCCTGGATCTGACTTCCCTTTTCACTACCCACTTCCAAACTCAGGCCCTGGAAATAGCAGAAAAATACGGGCTGGAATACTTCATTTTGACGCCTTCAGCAAAAGAAAAATATAATCTTAAAGAAGAATTGCCGTATGCCACCAAACGTTGTTTTGAAGTAGCCTATCAAAATGAAACTATTATTTACCGCCGCTTATGCCGGCTGGAGGAAACAGAACTAAAATGAACCGCCAGGACCTAATCGAAGACAACAAGTATTTCAGGCACGTTCTTGATCACCAGAAAAAATATTTGCTGTTGTTGCTGATGGCAATCGCCTCAGTTAAACTAACTTCCAATTACTACGGCGGAAATCCCGCCCTTGTTGGCGGGGAAAGTTATTATTACTTGGCCGCTTCACTGCAGGGACCTATTTTTAATCCACTGGCTGCTCTACTCTATGTAACGCCTTCTTCAGTATATTTTCTGCTGCCTTCGCTGGTTGCGGCAGCAGCCTTACTCTTATTCCTTCACACGGCAAAAAAATTACAGATTTCTGAAAAAATAACTTTCTTTGCCGGTTTATTTGCCATCGTGTCGCCGATATTTATACTGTCGTTGGTCTCGTTTTCCGGGCCATTATTTTTTTCTTTTTTGCTGCTGGCAGGATTTTCTCTGCTTCTGCGCCAGGATAAACTGCGGTACTGGTCCTTGCTCCCTTTCATCGCTGCAGCATTTTTTGATTTGTTCAGCACTGCATTGCTGCTGATGCTGCTTACTTTGCATTTCTTTATGGAAAAAACTGTCCGGGAAAAATTCTCCCTGCTGACGTTGACGGCAATCACCTTTCTGCTCATATTCAACGGCGTTTATTTCCGCCAGCCGGTAGTTCTTGGGCCATTCCACATCCAGCAGGTAGTTCCAGACCTTGTTTCTGACTTGGGCGGTTGGAGCGGTGTCGGATTTTTTACCATAATACTGGCGGTTATCGGCTTATTTTTCAGTTGGAAGAAAAAATGGTTCTTCATCGCTCTTCCCTTGGTAGGGCTGTTTATCGCCAGTTTTATCCTTAACACTCAGAGCATCCTATTCCTGTCCTGCAGCATTATTGGTTTTGCGGCCGCGGGATTAGTCGGATTATTTGAACAGCGATGGGTCTTGCCATTCCTGAAAAAAGCTTCATTTTTGCTGCTGCTATTGGGAATAATATTTTCTGCTGCAGTATACGCCGATCGGATTTCAGGATACCCCCCTTCCAAAGCAGATTTTGATGCGTTAAGCTGGATAAAAGACAATACTATTCCGGACGCGATAGTCCTTTCTGCTCCGGAAAACAGCTACTATCTTCAATATTTTGCTCAGCGGCAAGCAATGTTTTCTCTCCATGACAACTACCGCCGGCAGGTAAACCTTTCCACAACTATATTCTCGTCAGCCTACATCGAAGAATTGTTCCCTATATTGGAGAAAAATAAGGTTTCCATCATATACATAAATGAAGAGATGAAAAAGTCCCTGCCCCATGACCAAGGGTTCTTGTTCCTTCTAAATAACGAAAGATTTAAATTGCTTTACTCTTCCAAAAATTATGAGGTCTGGGGTTTCAGGTAAGCAAGATGAATATAGAATTTTTGGATGTGGTTTTGTTCGGCACTTATTTCATTCTATTATTTTTTTCCATTTTTTGGTTGCTGGTGCTGTTTACCAGGGATAAAGATGAAGGAAAAGAAGAAAAAAAAGTAAAACTGTCAAACCATCCATTTTTTACGGTTATTGTTCCTGCCTATAATGAAGAAGCATCCATATTTAAGACTCTTGAATCGCTGGTTAATCTAGATTACCCTCTTGAAAAAGTGGAGATTATTGTGGTCAATGATGGATCAAAAGATCAAACGCCAAAAATTGTAGAAGAGTTCATCAAAGAGCATCCCGCGCATAAGATTATTCTTCTTAATCAGAAGAACCGTGGGAAAGCCAGCGCCATGAATAAGGGCTTAGCGATGGCTAAAGGAGATTTTTTTGCCTGCCTGGATGCCGATTCTTTTGTTGCTCCTGATGCGCTGCAGGTAATCATCCCCTTTTTTGAAAATGACCATAATGTTGCCGCAGTATGTCCGCTGCTGAAAGTCAAAAAGCCGCAGAGCATATTGCAAAAAGTGCAGTGGTATGAATACGCCGTCAATATGTTTTACCGGTTTCTGAACGCAAAACTTGATTGCGTGCATGTCACGCCCGGCCCGTTCAGCGTATATAAAACAAAAGTCATCAAGGACCTGGGCGGTTATGACGAAACAACCATAACTGAAGATTTGGAGATAGCCATCCGGCTGCAAAAAAATAATTATAAGATCGCCCATACTTTTGACACCGTGGTAGAAACCGTCACGCCTGCTTCCTGGAAAAAATTATTCTGGCAGCGCATACGCTGGTATAAAGGTTCTGTTGACAACAGCATCCGGTACGGGCATCTGATGTTCAATAAGAATTACGGCGATTTCGGCATGATGCGCATGCCCACCATAGCTTTGTCAGGCATTCTGGCCATAATTCTTGCCGGAACTTTGCTGTATGCCCTGATGAAATTAATTCTGGAGAAACTGGTTTTTTATCGGAGCATCAATTTTGATATATTAACCCTGATAAAGAACTACCGCTTTGAGTTTGATTTTCTGGCTCTGCCCTTCTCAAGATTATTCATCGCCGCGACGCTGATCGGCATAAGTTTCTTCATCATGATCTATTCGTATAAATTGATTAAGGAAAAAATAACTAATCACGGGAAAACTTTTGTTTCACTGCTTACCTACTTGTTCATCTACGGTTTTTTCATAACTGCAGTGTGGGTGTACATCGCTTTCATGTTCATCAGCCGCAAGAAGAATTCATGGTTCTGACTCCTGCCTTACCTTAACTTTTGTTAATGGACGCGCGTATCTAGAAACCGACCTCGCTTCAAAACAACCAATATTTATATAAATGTCCCCTCTTCCACCACGACTATGGCAGTTGAACGGAAAACGAGCATTAAAAAATATCTTCTGGCTTTTATACTTACTTTATTGGTCTTTTCAGGGGGCATTGTCGTCGGAATCGTCTTGGAAAATGCCCGGTTGAATTCCGCGGAACAGATAACTTTGAAAGAGAAAGTGAGCCTGCGCAGCCTGCAAATGCAGCACAATTACATCAGTTCTGGAGTTACGGACTGCAAGACGCTCAACACTATTTTGGAGAACAACATCAACGAGCTGGGGAAAAAAGTCGGCGTGATTATCGAATACGAAAAAAAATCCTTATTCAACGAAGAAGAATTTAACCTTCAGCTGCAGGACTATTTCCTGACCGAGATCCAATTTTATTTCTTAGCGCAGGAAATCAACAAAAAATGCCCACAGGAACAGGTTAAAATCCTATACTTCTATGATGATAATAAAGGTGACACGCAGGGGAATATTTTAGCTTATCTTAAGAAACGTTTTGGCAGCAAACTGCTGGTATTTTCGCTGAATTCACAATTTACTCAGGAACCGATGATCACCGCCCTGCTTACATTCTACAACATCACCGAATTTCCTGCCGTGGTAATCGAAGAAAAAGCCCATCTGGGCCATCAGGATACAGACCGGCTGTTAGGATATGTCTGCGATGAATTTATTGAGATGAAAAAAGAAATACCCGAAGAATGCGCTGATTTTTATCAGACTTCCATTTTACCAGGCACCTCTCCAGAAAATTAGCTGATGACCGCGAATCCTTTCGCTTCTAATATTCTTTTCACCGATGCATCGATCTGCGTATCCGGTATTTCTCCCCTTTCCACGGCCGCCTTAACTACCTGGATCATGCGGTATATCTCGTTGGGATTATTGTCAAAATTAAGTACAACATCATTTCCTGCTTTAAACACCCCAACATACATTTCATCGATAGTGCCGTAAAAATTTTTTAAGCCCAGCATGTGGATTTCGTCAGTGATAATCAGCCCGTCAAAATTTTTCCGTAAATCATCAACTACTTTTTTAGATGCTACCGAGGGCATTCCTTCAGAGATAATCTCTCCCGAAGTGATAATGTGGCTCACCATTATCGCCTTAACGTTCCCCTGGTCCAGCAGATATTCATAAGGATAAATATCATTTTTCCCTATTTCTGCCTGCACCACAAATTTATGCGGATCTTTCACTACCAGCGTTTTTCCGGGATAATGCTTGGCAGTCCCGATAACTCCTTCCGTCTGCAAACCGGTTATGTATGCTTCCGCCAGCTCTGCTATTTTGTGTTCGTCACCGGGAAAAGTCCGGCATTTCCATATATCATCATCCAAATCCACAACTGGGGCGAAATTAAGATTAAAACCCAGCTTCTGTAAAAATTTACCTTCATCGGCGCCTTTCTCAAAAGCCTGCTCGGCAGTGTTTACTTCTGACGCCGCGATAAATTCACGGATAAACCCAAAAGGACTCACGCACCCTTCCAGATCAGCAGTCACAAAAAATGGGACGGGCATTTCACTTTGGAAATCGATGATGGTATTGTTAAAGATATGTTCGTTCTGCCTGGCGAATAAATGGATTCCGCCCAATTGCATATTCTTCCACGGCCAATAATTTTCTTTCGCGCCTACTACTATTACCATCTGGGCGATTTTTTGTTCTAAAGTTAGGCTATCCAGATCAATCACTCTATTGGTAAAATATAATAATGGCTGCTCGGGAATGAATAATCCTCTGGCTTTCATGATATTCAACGCCCCAAATAAAATCACCAGTATTATAAGCAGATAAAAAATCTTCTTTTGCACATTCCTTCCTTTTTTCTTATTCATGTTCTACCAATACGGCTGCTGCCGGCAGTAATTATAGGCCTTGCTGTTCAGCCAGTACTTCACGCCGTCACCGGTGCGACAGACCCAATCATAATCGTCTTTATGTTCCCTGCGGCATCCCAATTGTTTCCTCGCTTCCAGGCAGCATCGGTCTAAATCATTCCAAGTAGTTAATTCTTCTTTCCAGTTGACCGCACATAAAGGCTCTTCTTTATCCAGCAGGTATTGCGCCTGCCCTAAAGAGGGCAATTTTACATCTAAAAATGTTAGCAATAACAGTGTTAAAAGCAAACCTAAAGAAATATTGATTATAATCAGAGCTCTCTTTGAAACCATTATCAGGTTTAAAGAAAAAAGATATATAAATATATCTTCCTTTGGGACCAATAATCGGCTATAACTGATATAAGCTATAACCTTTGCTATTTGTGATAAGGCGGTATTTTCGGAAAACCATGAACAAAACCATTCTTCAACAACAACTGATGGAATTCTTTCGGGACTTGACCTCTTTAGGAGGTTTGGCCGCGTATATCCTGATAACCCTGCTTTACATTAAATCGCTTATTTTTATTGGCCTGCTTTTCGGGTTCTTTTTTACCGCAGCGATAGTGATAGTGATACGATTATTTTATTTTAAGGACCGCCCAAAAAAAGAAGGATACGCTAATCTTATTGAAAGAATCGCCGCTTCCGCATTTCCCAGCCTGCATGCCGCACGAATCGTCTTTTTAGCTATGCTTTTCAGCGCCCATTACAACAGCAATTATTTAACTGGCGCATTCACAGTTACTGCAATAGCAGCTTCATATTCCCGGATTTATCTCCAGAAGCACGATTATGCTGATGTGATCGGCGGGGTCATTCTTGGAGGGGTTACTTTTATGATTGCTTCTTACTGGTTTTGAACATGAAAAAAGACTTTCTCATCAAGGATACTGCCAGCTGCGGCGAGGGCATCTTCAGCAAAAGATCGTTCAAGAAAGACGCAGTTTTGTTCGTATTCGGAACAAAGATAGTTCCATGGACCAAAGCAAACCACCGCAGTATCCAGCTGGAAAAGAACAGATGGCTTAATCCTACAGAAGAAGATTTAGGATTTTTTCTTAACCACTCCTGCCACCCTAACGCCAGATTTCTTGCGCCGCATTTCATCGCTGCGTTATCCGGCATCAAGCCGGGAGAAGAGATTACCATCGATTATGCCAGCGTCATTAATATCACAAAATGGGATATGGAATGCGGCTGCGGAAGCAAAGACTGCCGTAAGATTGTAAAGAGTTACTCACAGTCGCCTGAAAGAATACGGGAGAAGTATAAGGGAATGACTTCTTTTCGAGCATGAGAATTATTTTTTCTGTTTAATAGGCATTACTCCTGCTAATTCCCCTATTACATTGACTAGTTCAGTGTTGGCAGGAATGACCACTTTTGCGTTTCTCTGTAATGAATTTTCTACAGTTTCTAGTTTTCTCAATAACTGCGCATTTCCGATAAAATATTTATCGGCAGCCTCATTGACCAATTTGATTGCTTCTGCCTGACCCTGAGCTTCTAGGATTTTAGCCTGCCGGGTCCCTTCCGCTTCCTTGATTTTCGCTCTTCTGCTCCCATCAGCTTCTGTCTCTTTGGCGGTAGCGAAATCCTTGGCGGCAATTTTTTCATTTTCTGCTTTTACCACTTTGTTCATAGTGTCCTGAACATCTTTGGGCGGATCGATCTCTTTTAATTCGGTTCTGACTACTTCTAAGCCCCAATTATGGGTCTCTTTCTTTAAGGTCTGCATCAATTCACCATTTATTTTATCCCGCTCACTATTAGCTGACTTGAGAGTTAATGTTCCTATGATATTTCTTAATGTAGTTCTGGCAAGATTGACAATTTGAGTTTCAAATTCATGGACATTATACAACGCTGCCGCAACATTGGTCTCATCTGGTTTTACGCGAAAGTAAACCTGGGCATCGACTCTGGCATTAAGATTGTCATTGGTGATTATTTCCTGCGGTTCAGCATCGACCATCTGTTCGGTAATATTTACCTTAAACATCCTATCGACTACGGGGATAATCCATTGGAATCCCGGCTTGCAGAACTTTTTGTATTTGCCTAACCGTTCAATTACTGCTCTCTCCGTAGGTCGGACAATGCGGACTCCCACAAAAAAAATTATGACTGCCAAGATAGTTGATACTTGTAACCATCCGGGTAATGATGATAAGAAAGATACAACGGCCATGAAGAGGGCTTATCCAAGCCCATTTAAAAGGTTTCTGGTAGAGGGTTCTTAAAAAATCGCATTCTGTTTCTCAGTGATGTTACTTCTTCCTTACTTTAATGAAATCGCCTAAAGTAAATCCGTCAGAAGCAGAAGATTTTTTATTCACTACCGAGAGTTCAATATCTTCTTCAATTAAAGATATGCTCAGCAATTTCTCTAACTTCCGCGCTATTTCCACTGAAGGCTGCATCCTGCCTTGTTCCCATTTGGCAACGATGCTCTCCCGCTCCTGTAATAACTTAGCGAAATCTTCCTGGGTCAATCCCTGCCGTTCACGCGATTGCCGCAGCAAGGAAGCATAATTAGAAACTATCTTCAGCCCGGGCTCTTTATGTTCCGCCTTTCTGCTCCTAAACTGCGGCAGTTCATTTGATTCCCGTACCGTCCCGAAACGCGCGCAGCCGGAACATACCTTGATTTCAACTTGCTCGATGACGGCGTTGACTAAACCGGAATCTTTCCCGCACATTTCACACCTGGCCATATTAAGCTGAAAAACAAAACCTTCTTTTAAATTTTATCTGCCTGAAAAATATCTATTGAGAACTTTGCATAAGTTTATTTTTACTTGCAAAGTTCTAAAGAGACTGTGAAATAGCCGTAATTTTCCCATTAAATACATATCAAAAAGAGAAATCGACCGCCACCAGTCAATAGACTGGTGGCATGCTCGCTTTGCTCGGGTCGATTTCTTTTTGAGCACGCATGAAAGATACCATCTTTCAGCGCAGAAGGGAAAACTATCCCTTCTTGCGCCAGAATTCCACTAATTGATAAGTGGTTTGCTTGCAAACCACCATTCATTAGAATGGTGGAATTCTCAGCGTTTAAATTTGCGAAAATTACTTTTTTTCAAAGTTCTCTATAGAAGTCTACAAAGGAAAACGCCTAACCCAGCCTAAATATGCTTTAATTCGTATTCAGGAACTGCCGGGCGCGGAAGATATCCAAGATTAAACTTTCCGGAAGAAACATATTCTTGGGATACTTTTACTCCCAGGCCGTTGGGCCAATCATGGGTCAATACTACTGCCCCCGGCTTCATCTGGCGATAGTGCGGCGGATAATCTACTGCCGCCCAATTATAAGTGGAGTAACCCATTCCCTGGAGAAGTTCCGCTAATTCTTGTTTATGCTCCCGGCTGCCAATCGGATATTTTTTCCCATCCTTGATGCGGTACGTGCAGCCATTGTCGCCGAAAGGAAAACGAAAGAATAACGGCGCAGTCTTTCCACATTGCGCATATGCTTTTTCAATTAATTCTCTGGTTTTTTCAATCTGCTCTTTTGCCTTCTCAATACTCTGATAAGAAAACCAGGGGTGCGTATAAGAATGATTCCCTAAGTCGTGACCGTGCTCTAAAGCATATTTGGCTAAATCCATGCCGCTCATTCTGGAAGAATTTTCCGCCAGATTCCGCCCGACTAAGAAAAATGTAGCTTTTGCTCCATCACCAAGAACATCAACTATTTCTTTCATTTTAGGTGTGGGGCCGTCATCTATGGTCAGGTAAATTGTAGTTAAAGCGCTGCTTTGAGCATTCGCATTTTTTTCTGCCAGAAGCATTGCACTTAATACCGTTAAAAATTGGCGCCGATTCATACCGGCAAATAAATTAAGCGAGTTTATAATTATTATCTAAAAACAAGACTTTTCTTCCAAAACCTTTTTAAAAGTGATAACCGGCAAAAATAAGCCATGGCCAGACCTAAAATCCGTGAATTTGACGCTAAAAAACTTATTCTCGGGAATCTTAATCAGAACTATAAGGGAATTCTCATAGAACCTGCCACCAATCTGGAAAAACTCCCAAAAGAATATCCCTGGCTCTTACAGGAAAAGTTAGTCATCAAACCTGACCAGCTCTTTGGCAAACGCGGAAAATTGGGGTTAGTCCTTCTTGATGCTGATTTTAATCAAGTCAAGCAATACCTCCAAGAACACATGAATAAAGAAATAACTATAGGCAAAGCGACAGATAAACTAACTCATTTCCTGATTGAACCATACCATGCTCATGAAAAAGAATATTACCTTTGCATGACTTCAGAACGGGATAAGGACATAATTTATTTTTCCGAACAAGGCGGCATGAATGTCGAAGAGAATTGGGATAAGGTTGTAAGAATAGAATTAACTACTTTGGCTGACGTTGATGATTTAAACCTAAACCTTCCTGCGGAAATCATTGTTTTTGTCAAGCAGGCGTTTTCGTTATTCAAAGAACACCATTTCTGCTATTTAGAATTCAACCCCTTAACCATAGACAAAAACGGAACAATTATCCTTCTTGACACCGTCGCTCAGGCAGACAGCTGCGCTTCCAATCTTCCCTTTCCTAAACCTTTCGGCAGAAAATCGCACCCAGAGGAAGAATTTATCAAGCGATTGGATAAAGAAAGTGGAGCATCATTAAAACTTACCGTCTTAAACCCAACAGGAAGAATCTGGAACATTCTTTCCGGCGGGGGAGCCAGCATAATTTATCTGGACACGATTGCCGATTTAGGAAAGCAGGAAGAGATAGCTAATTACGGGGAATATTCAGGAAATCCGACCGCTGAAGAGACTTATCAATACGCCAAAACCATCCTAAGTCTCATGACTGCGGAACATCATCCGGCGGGAAAAGTTATCATCATCGGCGGAGCAATCGCCAATTTTACCGATGTAGAAAAAACCTTTCTCGGCATCGTCAAAGCATTGAAAGAATACCGACTGCAATTGCAGCAGGGAAAAATATCCATCTTCGTGCGAAGAGGGGGACCTAACTGCGAAAAAGGATTGAGACTCATGCAGGAAGTAGGAAAAGAACTGCAGATACCCATGATAGTGCATGGCCCGGAAATGTCCATGGCTGCAATTGTGGAAAAAGCTATAGGAGCGTTACAATGAAATTTACATCAGGCACAACTGCCATTTTTTACAACCTTAAAGCGCTACCCATCCAGCAGATGCTTGATTTTGATTATGTATGCGGCAGAGAAATTCCCAGCGTCGCGGCTATTGTCCATCCGGGCAGAAAAGGATTTCATAAATGCTTCTTCGGAGCGCAGGAAATTCTGATCCCCATCTATGGATTGCTCAGCGAGGCAGCGCAAAAATATCCGCAGGCAGAAGTGCTGATCAATTTTTCTTCATTTAGATCCGCTTTCATTTCATCAAAAGAAGCGGTAAACACGCCGACCATCAAAACCGTCGTCATCGTTGCAGAAGGTATTCCGGAACGCCGGACTAAAGAATTAATCGCTGCGGCTGAGATGCATGACAAGCTTATCATAGGCCCTTCTACCGTTGGCGGGATTGCTGCTGGAAAATTCCGCATCGGCGGCTACGCCGGCGGAAGTATAAGCAATATCCTCGGCGCAAAATTGTATCGTCCCGGAAGTGTCGGTTTGGTTTCTAAATCGGGCGGCATGATGAATGAACTATTTAACATCACGGCAAGAGCCGCTGACGGAATTAAAGAAGGAATAGCTATCGGCGGCGATTTATTCCCTGGATCAACATTATTGGACCATATGCTGCGTTTTGAAAATGATTGCGATATCAAACTTCTGGTCGGATTGGGAGAAATCGGCGGGAAACAAGAATATGATATCATCCAGGCGAAACAAAACGGAAGACTTACAAAACCCATAATCATGTGGGTTTCCGGAACTTGTGCAGAAATATTTCCTTGGGAAGTGCAATTCGGCCACGCCGGCGCAACAGCAGGAAAGGAAGAAGAGGGCGCTGCGGCAAAAAACCGGGCTTTGAGAGAAGCGGGGATCATTGTCCCGGAATCTTTCCGGGAGTTAGAAAATGCTATCCAAAAAACATTCCGGAACTTGGTAGAAGAAGGGAAGATAACTCCAAAAGAAGAGATTACGCCGATTTCATTGCCCTTGGATATGCCCGAAGCGCAAAAACAAAAACTTATCAGGAAACAAACCCGCTTTACTACCACTATTTCTTCAGACCTCGGAGAAGAAATGGCTTATGGCAGCATCCCGGTAACTGAAATCATAAAAGATAATTATTCGCTGGGAGAGGTTTTAGGATTGCTGTGGTTCAAGAAAAAATTGCCGCCATATTTTACTCAGTTCTTAGAAAAATGCATTTTATTGACTGCAGATCACGGCCCCGCAGTTTCAGGGGCGCATAATGCCATCGTTGCGGCGCGGGCAGGAAAAGATGTTATCTCTTCGCTGTGCAGCGGATTATTGACCATCGGGCCGAGATTCGGCGGCGCTATCGATGACGCCTGCCGACAGTTCAAGGACGCAGATGATAAACATCTGGAACCAGCTGCGTTTGTGGAAGAGATGAAACATAAAGGAATGCTCATCCCCGGAATTGGCCATAAGGTAAAATCTATCCGCAATCCCGATAAGAGGGTAGAATTATTGAAAGAATTCGCGAAAAATAATTTTCCTTCCGCCAAATATTTAGATTATGCCCTTCAGGTGGAAAAAATAACCGTTAAAAAAGCTGAAAACTTGATTTTGAATGTTGACGGGTGCATGGCCGCATTATTTTTAGATGCGCTTACTTCCTCTAAACAGTTCACTGAAGAAGAGATTGACGAGATCATTGAAATAGGCTATATGAACGGATTATTTGCCTTGTCGAGGAGCATCGGCATCATCGGGCATATCCTCGACCAGAAACGATTGGGGGAAGAGTTATACCGGCATCCGAATGATGACATATTATATTTAAAAGAGTAAAGAAGAATTATCTCTTTAATAAAACTTCTTTATCAGCGACAGGAACATACCGCCGCCCCTTATATTTAAAGGCTCTACTACCTAACAACAAACTTTATAAAAGGGTCTTAGTTCCTGCTTTCAAGAGGGGCTTTAGCAGTGGAAGGAGAAAAAAAACAAGCGGATGATGAATTAATTGACTTTTCTAAGCTAAAAAGCAAAATTAAAGGATTATTTAAGGGCAAAAATACCCCGGCAGAACCGCAAAAATATTCTCATCAAAGTTCTTCATCAAATCAGGAAAAGGATTCCGGCGAATTCATTTCCGCCGATTTTAAACAGATAAAAAAAGAACTTAAAAAGAACGCTAAATGGCTGATTCCTCTATTATGTATTCTTATCGCCATGACTGCTTCCATTTACCTTAGGACCATGCCTCAGCGCCTGCCCATCGCTGACGACTGGGCGGAAAATTCAGTGTATAATTTTTATCGCAGCCAGCTGCAAAGCCAGATTGATTCACAATATCCCAATCTCCCTCCGCAAAACAAGAATTCTTTAGTGGAAAAAGAATGGCAGAAATATCTTAACGAAAATCAAGATGTCCTTAAACAACAGACAGAAATGCTCTCTGACCAATACCGGGAGAGTTTTAAAGACAGTAACGGCACGCTTTACCTGTTGGGGATAGACCCTTATTATTATTATCGGCAGACTTATTACGTTCTCCATAACGGCTATCCCGGCAGCGACATGAAAGATGGAATGCCCTGGGATTATTATCGGTTAGCACCTCTTGGAAGGGAAGCAGAATGGAATTTCCATCATTGGTTTGGGGCGGTGTGGCATAAATTACTGAATCTATTTGGAGATTTTCCGCTCATGTTTACTTTTTTCTTTGTCGGAACGATCTTTTCAGCTTTAACTGTTATTCCAGCATTTTTCATCGGAAAACGAATCACTAAAAACAATGTTGGTGGATTTTTTACCGCTTTATTGATAGCAGTTTCCGCTTTCTTCGTGTCCAGAACTACTGGAGAAAGTTCCGACACCGATGTATACGCCGTATTTTTCCCGGTCCTGATCGCCTGGCTGTTCATTGAATCGGTAGAAGCGAAAGAAAAAAAATGGAAATTTGCTTGGATTGCTGCGGCAGGATTCGCTACCGGAGTATTTGCTTTCGCCTGGACCGGCTGGTGGTACATCGCTACTTTTATTCTCGCGACCATGATATTCCAGCTGGGATATCTTGTATTGACGCATTGGAAAGCTCTTTTCCAGACAGTCAAATCCAAAATAATAACCGAACCGTTATCTGTATTAGTAACATACCTGCTGAGCACGGCGGTATTTGTAAGCATTTTCACTTCATTTGATCAACTGATACGTGTAGTTCTCGGCCCATTCCAGTTTCTCAGCTTGAAAGCGGTCGCAGTAACTTCTTACTGGCCGAATATCAGAACGACGGTCGCGGAACTGAACGTCGTTTCCCTGTCTAACGTTATTGGGCAGTTGGGCGGCAGATTATTATTCACGCTGGCGCTGGCTGGAATATTGCTGATGCTTTTCAAGAAAGATCATGAGGGAAAAAGAAACCCGCAATTTGCTTTTTTATTTGCCTTATGGTTGGCAGCTTCACTTTTTGCGACCACTAAAGGAGTGCGATTCATACTTCAGGCGACACCTATCGTTGCTATTACCTTAGGTTCGTTCTTAGGGTTAAGCTGGGCTTACGCTTCTGGCTGGATTTCCAGAGAATTAAAATTTAATCTCCCTGTAACTAAAGTGCTGGTTTTCTTATTGCTTGCTTTGCTGCTCATACAGCCGATGAAAGACGGATACAGCCAAGCTTTCCATTCTGCTCCCAGCATGAACGATGCCTGGTATAATACGCTTTCCAAAATCAGGAACGAAGCGCCAAAAGATATTGTTATAACTTCGTGGTGGGATTTCGGGCACTGGTTTAAAGCTGTTGCTGACCGGCCGGTTACTTTTGACGGGGGCACGCAGACTAACTGGGGAGCGTATTGGGTAGGTAAATCTCTGCTGACAGATGATGAAAAGAATTCCGTAGGGATAGTAAGGATGCTTAACTGCGGACAGAATGAAGCTTTCAAAGAATTGAATAAAATAATTGCCGATGTGCCGGAAACGATAGAACTGCTTAACATAATTGTTGCACAGGATAAAGGTGCGGCGATAAAAACTCTTCAAAAGTATGATCTTTCATCTGAGGATATTAAAGCTGTGATGCGATATACGCACTGTGATGCTCCCGAAGATTATTATATCACTTCCGAAGACATGATTGGCAAAGCCGGCGTCTGGGGACATTTCGGCAGCTGGGATTTCAAGAAAGCAGTCATGTATTTACATACTAAAAACTTGGAACAGAGTGATGCTATTTCCAAACTTATGGCAAACTTATCCGTATCAGAAACTACTGCTAAACAATATTATACTGAAATAAAAACGACCAGCGCTGATAACTGGATCGCTCCCTGGCCCGGATATATGTCCGGTCCGCAGGGATGCGAAAAAAATGAAAAAGAACTGCGCTGCTCAGGCTCTATCCAAGACCGCGGGTTTGTTATACACGTAGATTTAGAAACTTACAATACTACTTTTGAGAACAACCCCGGTGTCAGCCCCAATTCGATAGTATATGCCGCCAAGCAGGGAATAATTGAAAAAGAATTTTCCGGAGAAAGGGCCGGTTTCTCCATGATTCTCATTCCGGACGGAGACAACTATTACTTTATTGTCGCTGCACCGCAGCAGGCCGCAAGCACGTTCACTAAACTGTATTTTTTGGAGGGACATGGCTTAAATTGTTTCCGTAAATTCGACGAAGTTCGAAACATGAATGGCGGGAAAATAGTGACTTGGGTGGTTGATTACGCCTGCCAAGAGAAAAACCTTGTTTTCTTTGTCGAACCACTTAAAACAGAACCGGTAACGGCATAACCGTATAAGCTGCTTTCCAGAGTAATTGAATTTTTATCTGAATATTTATGCCAGTTACTATATTCCATAATTTTTATAAGGGCTTCTGGTTATGTTTCATCCATGGTTGCAGAGGTCGTAGTCGTCCCAGCATATAACGAAGGAAAAACCATCGCCGGAGTGATAGCTAAAATCAGTACTTATGTATCATCGGTGGTGGTAGTTGATGACGGTTCAGTAGACAATACTTTCCTGCAGGCAAAAGATGCCGGAGCAGTTGTGCTTAAGCATAAAGTAAACCTGGGGAAAGGGGCGGCGCTTAAAACCGGGTGCGATTACGCTATCCAGCTGGGCGCAAAAAAAATAATTGTCATGGATGCCGACGGACAGCACGACCCAAAGGAAATTCCTGAATTCATGACGGCATTAGATTCGCACGATATTGTCTTTGGCTGCCGCAAAATCCCCAAAACCATGCCTTTAGTCTTTCGCTTCGGAAACAAAGTTATCACTAAAACCATGCATCTCCTTTACAACATTAATGTCCATGACAGCCAATGCGGTTATCGTGCTTTCACAGCCGATGCGTATAAAAAAATACGCTGGGAAGCGCTTGATTATTACGTAGAGACTGAAATGGCCATCAAGACAGGCAAGAAAAATTTGAAACATACTATGAAACCCATAGAGACCATTTACGCTGACCGTTATAAGGGAACAACCGTCCTTGACGGAGCAGCCATAGTCGTAAAAATGATGGGGTGGAAATTGTGGCATTAAGCACAACTTTTTGGATTCAGTTTTTAGGCGTCATCTTTGGTTCAGCGATGATGTACTTTACTTTCGTCAAATATAAAAGAAGAGAACTCAATCCGATGGAATTTACGGCTTGGTTCTGCTGCTGGATTCTGCTTATCACTATCGCTTTGGTCCCTTTCGCACTAGATTCCATCATCCAGAATTTAAATTTTTACCGCCGGCTGGATTTTTTTGTGGTGATTGGATTTTTTGTGCTGCTGGGAATAGGATTCTATAATTACAGCACCGTTAAGAAAATGGAAAGAAAATTAGAAGTTTTTGTGAGAAGGGAAGCATTGCAGAACGCTGTGCCCAGACCGATAAGAACTAAAGTAAAATAAACCAATGAAAATTCTTTTAATCTGTGAGAATTATTACCCCCACTACGGCGGCGCTGAGATTCTTTTCAAAAATTTAGCTGAAGGACTCAGTAGACGTGGACATGAAATCTCTGTTGTGACAAGTTATCTGAAAGGGACAGAAAAAAAAGAACAATTAAACAACGTGGATATCTGCCGAACAGTTTCTTTTGGTTCCCGTTACCTCTTTACGTTCACTTCTCTGCTAAAAGCAATTAAATTAGCGCGAAAACACGACCTCATCCAGGCCACCACTTTTAATGCCGCTTTTCCGGCCTGGATTGCCGGAAAAATAACCGGAAAACCGGTAGTGCTTACGGTCCACGAAGTGTGGATCGGCAAGTGGAAGAGCATCACCGGATTCTCTTGGATAAAATCTGCTGCACATGAATTTTTGGAAAGAATGATTTACTTGCTTCCGTTCGATAATTACGTGTGCGTTTCTCAAGCTACCAGAAAAGACCTGCTGGAAAGGAGGATTAAGAAAGAGAAGATCAAAGTAATCTATAATGGCATTGACTACTCTTTCTGGGATCCGAAAAAAGTGAAACCGAGAGAACGAGAAGAACTTAAAAAAAGATTAAATCTCCAAGACCGATTCATTTATTTCTCCTGGGGTCGAGCTGGAGCATCTAAGGGCTTTGAATATGTTATTAAAGCAATTACGCTGGTTGCAGAAAAAAAACCTGATATTGTCCTGCTGCTGATGCTGAGTTTATCGCCGCAATATGCGCAAAAACATCGGGAATTGCTTGATTTTATCAGTAAAGTAGATGCCAAAAATATCATCAAGGTGATCCCTTCCCTCCCCTATCAGGAACTGAGAACTTTGCTGGCTGCAGCGGATTGCGCAGTCATCCCTTCGGTCGCAGAAGGCTTCGGTTTCAATGCGGTAGAAGCTGCGGCCATGGAAAAAATGGTTATCGCCAGTGACGCCGGTTCGCTACCGGAAATAGTTTCGGGGAAACACCTTATGTTTTCCAGTAAAAATGCGGATGATCTGGCGGAAAAAATGCTTGAAGCGGCTGACGGCAAGCATACTAAAAAAGCGATAAAACAGTTTGGATGGGATTCGTGCATTGAGGGATACTTAAATATTTACAACCCATTGATTAAATATAAGCAAAGGATTGGGGGGATTTAGTAATTCACAACGTTTATAAATGATATTTCCGGAAATATGACCAACAGAAGTTAATTATTTGTTCGTCACATGAGGAGATTAATTTTAAATGAAAATAATTTTAAAGGATAAAGATGAGATTTTAGCGCCAATTTTTAGGTTTCTTTCTAGGCCCATCTCATCATTTTTAATAAGATACACCAACATCACCCCGAACCAGGTGACTATCATCGGCTTTATGTTTGCTATCGCTGGAGCTGTCTTTCTAGCTGGGGGGGAATATCAGAATTTAATTATTGGTTCTATTCTTGCATTCATTTCTATTCTCTGTGATTGTATTGATGGTGATATTGCAAGAACTAAAAACTTAGGGAGCAAGACCGGGAAGTGGCTTGATGCCGTCTTAGGATGGATAGGCATAGAACTATTGACTTTTGCGTTGATCATCGGCATAAATACTAAATTGGCTTTTGTATTTGGTTTATTGGCTATGATTAGCTTTCCCATGCAATATCTTTTTGTTCACTTCTACAAATCAGAAGTGGTAGGCAATAATGAACCAATATCAATCGGAAAAAGCGGAAAACTGGACTTCATAAAATATTTATATGGGGACACTTGGTTTTTTACTCTTTTGCTGATTTTCAGTTTATTTAATAGACCGTTTTATTTTATTTTACTTTTTGCTGTTTTTGGAAATTTGTTCTGGGTTGGTACTTTGTTCATTCAATATCTATCATTACGTGGGCTAAAATAAAAATGAAACTTTTTAATGAGAAAAAGAATAAAAAGGCTATTCTTTTTGTCCAACATTACCGACCAGGATACGAAGGAGTCTCAAATGAGATTGAACAGCTCGTAAATTACCTAGAAAAGGAAGGTTGGAAAGTAAAGATCCACGATCTGCATTTTCAAAATCCGTTCCGTTTTAAGTTGAATGATAAGATAATTTCCTATCATTTTGCATTTTATCCGTTTACGTTCATAGGAGTCTATATTTATAGCCTGTTCTTTGACATCAGACACATATTTACTTCCTTGTGCGATACGCCTTATCTTCCCATAATAAGAAAAAGACCATTGCTCCTGACTGCCGCCGCACCACATCATAAGGAGAAATTAAAAAAAAGAATTGATAATCTTAAAAAAACCTCTTTGATTATTTTAGAGAACGAAATACAGAGGGAACAATTGAAAGAGATAGGTTTTGAAAAAACAACTAAGATTATCTATCCGGGAGTAGATTTATTAAAATTTAATCACCAAACGCCGAAAAACAGTCCATTTACAATTTTATTTGCCAGTTCTCCAAAAGATCCCGGGATGTTCATCAAAAGGGGAGTTTATTTGATGTTAGATGTGGCCAAAGAGATTAAAGAAGAAGCGTTTTTTGATTTTTCTTGGGCAGCTGAAGGGCCTTATATTGACAGTTATCTTAAGATAAAAGATTTAATTATTAAAAAAGGACTTACTAATGTAAAAGTAACAAATAACATTGAAAAGAATATGAATGAAAGATTTGCTCAGGTTCATTGCACTATTATTCCTTATACGCAATTCGGCGATTTTGTTAAATTAACCCCCAATTCTGCTTTAGAAAGCCTTGCCGCGGGAAAACCGGTTCTTTGCTCATCAAAATCCGGAGTAGCAAAGATAGTCAAAGATAATGATGTAGGTGTAGTTTTCAAACCCAATCCTGATTCGCTGATTTATGCGATAAAAAAACTGAAGAAAAATTATAATCATTATCAGCAGAACTGCAGAAAAGTTGCTGAGAGTAAATTTTCTAAAAAAAAATTTGAGGAAGAATATGGTCAAGTGTATAATGACCTTATAGTTAAAAAATAATGGATAGGTATCACAAAACCACGCCAGAACTGATGAACATTATTGAATTGTTTAATCGGAATAGTTTAAGTTATATCCTCTTCAAATGCGAGCATATTTTTAAAGGCCAGAACAAGAACCTGGATATCCTTTTTGAGACCGATAAAGATTACAGGAAAGCAGCTGATTTATTAGAAGAAAAAGGATTTCTTTTGAGACTGTCTGAAAAAATAGAGAGATATAAACGGATGTATTGCGGATTAGTCAATGATCGGCTGATTTCCGTCCACCTTCACAGAGAGATCGCTTGGCATGGTATTAAGGCATTAGATAAGATACCGGTATTTGAAAGAAAAAAAATAATTGCCCCACTGATTATAATTCCCAGCATTGAAGATTCCATCTTGATTCATGCCGGACATATTATTTTTGAAAATTTCAGGATCACGGAAAAAGAGAAGGACATATTGGACAGAATCAATGATTCCGGTATAGACTGCGATTATATTAAACAGCAATTAGTAAAGAACCGCTGGGAAATTGGATTCAAGAAAGTCATTTTATGTAAATATCAGCTTGACAAAGGGGGCATTTTTATTTCATGGCTATGCAAATTATCACAAGAACCTTCTACAGTACTCTATCTCTCTAAAAAAGTGTTTATGGCTTTACTGCGAAAAGTAGATTTCAGAAGAAAGGGCTGCCTAATCACACTAAGCGGCGTCAATGGCAGCGGTAAAAGTACACTCTCGCGAAGAACTTTAGAAAGATATGAAGAGCTTACTAAACATTTAGGTGTAAGACCGCATTATTATTATTTTGGCTGGAAGCCTGAAATGCCCCTTACCAGATTGCTCTCTAAATTGTTTAAAAGACGGGACAATTCACTTTTCAAAAGCATTAATTATCGCGAGGAGATTAAGAGATTTGATTTATTTCAGGAATTATTATTTTTATATTCTTTTACTGAGTTTTATTACCGCTACATGAAAAACATCAGGCCCTCGCTGAAGAGGGGAGAGTTAGTTATAACAGATAGATATTTTTATGATTTTTATGGGCAGTACCCTTATGCCAAAAATAGCTTGGTTTTAAGGAGATTATTAAAACTGTTTCCTAAACCAGATTTCTCTTATATTTTGGATGTAGAATTAAATACAATCATCAACCGGAAAAAAGTAGATGAAAACAGAAAAGAGGTCGATCAGATCCAAAGAGAAGCTATGCCAGCCCCATACCTTAAAAGACAGATAGAAAACTACTCCCATTTAATAACACTTGTAAAAGCAACAAGGATGGAAAATGATGGAAATCTCAATGAAAATGTCTGGAAAATTATTAATGGCAGTTGGGGGAAGCTTATAAAATGAATCTATTGGATCTATCATCGGATAACTGGTCAAAAAAGAAGATCATTGGAGGAAATAGTTTTGATGAACTGTTTCAGATAGAAGGTACACCGCTGTGGTGGTTCTTGGAAAGATTCTTAGCTGAACATGTCCTTCCAGCAAAGATAAACACTTATAAGAATTTTAAAGAGGATAAGCCATTAGGGCTGTACGAACAAAAGAAGTTATCGCTGACTGCCAAATTGATGGCCAAATATCTTCTTTTAAACGAGAAAAACAAAATCAGGAAAAGAACTTCAAGCGAGGCTAGTTTGAGTAAAGAAAACAATGTCATGTTCATAACTTATACCAACCATCTTTCTAAAGAATGGAAAATTGACCGTCTCCAGAATTTGATCGATGATTTTAAGGATGATGCCGGCTTTAATGATTTTGTCTTATTTGTTGATCCTCTGTCTAAAAACACCTATGACCTGATTAAAGATAAGAATAATATTTACAATTATTATGATACTGCTATTCATGAGAAGGCAAAAAATAGTTCAAGAGAATTATTTTATAAGTGGAAACAATTATCCGAAGAGCACAAACAGGAATTAATAACTATCGGCGGCAAATCGGCTTGGTCTTATTTTAAGCATCCCCTCGATTTTTATTTCTCAAAAGAATTTCTGTATCTTCTCGTTCTTTATTATGAACTTCTGAAAAAGATAGTCAAAGAACGTGATATTAAGGCAATTGTGCTTACGGCAGTCAATAGCCTTGCTGAAAGATGCGCTATAGCCATCGCTAAAAACAACCATCTCTTGGTATATTACATACAGCACGGGATAGGAGAAGGAGTTCTCTCTATGGAATTATATTCCACCAATATATTAGTTTTCGGAGAGAGATATAAAAAGAACTTGATTGAATTAGGATGTGATAAAGAGAAAATACAAGTCACTGGTCCTTTGATGTTTGATGATCTGTTGAAATATAAAAAATCCCAACTTAAGAGCATAAAAGAGGTTAAAAACATTTTAGTATTGACCCAGCCGTTTTTAGAGTTAAATATATGGAACGCCGAGCAGAAAGAGTTATTTATGGAACATTTGTCTAGAATATTCAGCTTATTTGAGGAATCTAAAAAAACAATTAAATTGCATCCTCTGGAAGATAAAGAAGGTTATATCTATTTTTTAAAAGACAATGGGCGGGTCGATATCCAAAAAGAGGCCGATACTTATGAACTGATTGATCAGGCTGATTTAGTGATTGGCATCTATTCAACAACTTTATGCGCTGCCACCATACTTAATAAACCGATAATACTATTGGATTTATTTAACAACATCAACCAACAAGACTGGGGTGGTGCCAGATACATAAACAAGGAAATCTCTTTATACCTTATTGATACAAGCCAAATTTTAGATAAGATTAGCCGCTTCTTAGAAGGTTTCAACCTCAAATCAAATAAGGCCCGCAGAGATAAATATGTCAAAGATAACTTTTATAAAGTGGATGGAAATGGCCATAAAAGGATTTATAATATCATCAAAAAATCATTAAGATAGGTTCTTAAAAATGGACAATTACAAAGAAAAGATAAAAGAAGAAGCTAAGGAATTCGACAGGAATAATATTGAGAGGATAAAAAACGGTTTTGTACCTGATCTAAGGAAACTCAAAAAAGTAGATTGGTTCTATAACAATGTCTGGAGAGACCCAAAATTAGTAGATATCCATCTGATGCCGATTTTTAATTTTATGATTGATACCGCCAGAAAACGGGGCGGGAATGTTCTGGAAGTCGGCTGCGGAATGGGTTATCTCAGTTTAGAATTGGCCAGGAATGGGCTTGATGTGGTCGGAATAGATGTCTCTGAAAAAAGCATTGAGATCGCTGAAGAATTCCTTTCTGAAAATAAATTCAAGGACAATTTCGGTTCTTTAAGATATGCCAATGACAATATTCTTACCATGAGTTTAGAAAAAGATTATTTTGATACTATTGTGTTCTTTGGATCTCTTCATCATCTTCCAGAAGTTAAATCGTTGATGGGAAAATTATCTGCTTCATTGAAGAAAGGAGGTAATATCATTATTTTTGAACCTATAAGGAACAATATCACTCGTGATTCGGCCGAATTTTTAGCTCTTATGAGAGCGATTCTGCCTACTTGGATAGATTATGACAAAAAATTAAACCACCTTAATAGTGATGAAGAATGGAATAACTATGTAGATGAGATATATAATGAGATAAAATATCTGGAAGAGCACGAACAGTCTCCGATGGACAATATCACCGACTCTGAAGAAGTCATCCTGAAAACCGTGGAAGAACATTTTAATATCAAGAGCATCGATTATTCAAACTCTTTTATCGATAAGATAATCGGGGGGATAAGAGGCGAGAATGCTCATCAACTTGCGGCCTTTCTTAAATTCCTGGACGGATACATGGTCCGCAGCAAAAAGCTATCCCCTACCGCGATGCTCATCCACGCGGTGAAGGAATGAATGAAAATCTATTGATTGGCCCCTTATCTCCTTTTCTTCTCCCATTCATAATATATAACATACGCAAACCATGCGATAATCATGGCAATAAGATATAAATTAAAATAGTCTTTCTTTACAGAAACTTTAACATTTCTCTTAACTTCTGCAAGAGATTAAATCACAGATCGCTTTCCGGAACAAAGAACTTCTCTATGACTTCTTGGGATAATTTTTCAAACATCGCATTTCCTTCTTCCGTGAATTTTTCAGCTACTTTTATCTCATCCCATCTATCTTTTGGTAGCCGGATATATAAGCTGAAAGTTCTTGCTAAACCGGAGATTCTTTCTTTAGGAAAACTAGGCATGTTCAACAGAGAGTCTGATGCGTTATGCGGACATATTAAGTCGGGACTGATATATCCTTTCTCCACACATAAAGCCCTTAAAGGGGTGCCGTAATAAGGCTGGAAGATAGAACAGCTTGAATCTTCAAAACCTTTTATGCTTCGGTTAAGTTCAACAGTATCCATGGCCAGTTCCGGAGTTTCATCGGGAAGACCGATAATGTTATTAAGGCTGAAACTTATGCCATGCTTTCTTACAATCTCCATGCATTCTATGACCTGCGAATTCTTGTAATACCTCTTAAGCACGGTGCTTCTATACTGCTCGTTGCCATGCTCTATGCCTACGCCTACACGATCAAGGCCTACGGCTTTCAATTTTATGATTTTAGATTCAGTAATCGTCTCAGGTCTTGCCTGGCAATAAAAAGGGATTTTGATTTTAGAATAGAATTCACAGAATTCATCTATCTTTTCCTCGCTATAGGCTAAGAAAGTATCTGCCCAAAAGAAAATGTATGTCGGTTTCCATTTTTTAATTTGAAACAATAAGTCTTCCTTTACTTCCCGTAGTGATTTTTCACGATAAAATTTAGAGCTGGTCTGTTCCAGATAAAAACGATTTTGAGTAGGAGAGCCGCAGTAGGTGCACATATAAGGGCAGCCCCTATGGGTCTCTATAGGCAGCATTTTATACACTTTACCCCCCATCATCCTGTAAAGCCTCTTCTCATCAAATATGCTGAAGTCTGGTGAAGGCAATTCACTGATATCTGCTGGAGGCCGGACTTTATTTTTTACTATTGTTCCCTCTTTAGTTTTCAACCAGATATTAGGGATATCGTCGTATGATTCGCCTTTGCACAGACGATCGCAGAGATCTATGAGCGGACCTTCTCCTTCACCGACGCAGATAATGTCTATTTCAGGATAACTTATGCTTCTTTCCGGAGCGAAGGTAGCAAAAACACCACCCAATAATGTTAAAAAATGATATTGAGATTTATATTTCTGTACTGCTTTGAATAGATCTAAAGCCAAAGGAAAAGTGCTGTCTGTAGCTGTTGCCAAGATTATATTTGGGCGGAAATCTTCTACAACTTTACATAAGTCTTCAAATACATTTCCATTATGATATTCGATTACTAAAGAAGCCTCATTTACCGGATGTACTGTCAGATTTTTCTCACGTGCTTTGTCTGAATCTTCACAGTCCATTCGATAAAAAGTAGTATCAAACAGCTTTACTTCAGCATTTCTCTCTTTTAACAAGCTTGAGAACAAAGCTAATGAAGGAGGAACCAAACTAACTGTACGCTGATTAGGGTATAACATCAATACCTTAAAATTAGACAAATCTGCTTCTTTTATCATTTTTCTTAAAAACCTCACAATGTGTTGACATTTCTTAATTTATCTCTAACTGTTTTTTCGGTTTCTGTTACGGTTTTAATTCCGTTTCCAAACCAGATATTTAAACTATTTAAATCCCTTACTAATCTCCTTAATCCATCGAATTCGATAGATGCGGCCTGATCAGTGCCCCACATAGACCTATCTAAAGTTATATGCCTTTCTAATATCTTTGCGCCAAGCGTAGCAGCAACCAAAGTGGCTGAGATTCCCCTCTCATGTCCGCTATAACCGATGATGTTATTTGGGAACATTTGTTTTAAATTCAGTATGTAATTTAAATTAAGTTCTTCTTCTTTAGCCGGATAGCCGGAATTACAATGTAATATCGCCAAAGGATAATTCTCCCCAAATAAAGATACTGCTTTTAAGACTTCCTCTTCAGTGCTCATGCCTGTGGAAAGGATAACTGGTTTTCCAGTTTCTTTGATTTTTAATAATAAATCTTTATGGGTTAATAACGCAGAAGGTATTTTATGGAAAGCCACGTTGAATCTTTCGATAAACTCAAGGCTGGGTATATCCCAGACAGAAGCGGTCCAAAGTATTCCTTTCTCCTTGCAATAACGGTCTATTTCTTTGTATTCTTCTTCTTCAAATTCAATTTTCTTTTTGTAATCAAAATAAGTCATTTTTCCCCAAGGGGTTTCTCGCATGGAATTTTTAACGTTGTCCGGCACACATAGTTCTACCGTTCTTTTTTGAAACTTAACTGCGTTTACGCCGGTAATGACTGCCAGATCAATCATTTTTTTTGCAAGATCCATCGAACCATTATGATTGATGCCTATTTCAGCGATGAAAAAAGGCTTGCTTTCATTTGAGATTTCCACATCATTTATTTTTAGTGTTTTCATTTTTTCTTTATCACCTTTATTTAATATCTCTTTTGATTTTATGCTCTTTAAAATAAGATTTGATACTTGCCTTACAAAACCATTGCTTCCTTCGTATTCTGAAACAAAAGTACATATCTCTTTAACTTCTGGTTGAGAATTGGATGGACAGCAGGACAGGCCTACTTTCTTTAATATCTCCATATCAGAAAGGTCGTCTCCGCAGTAACATATTTCCCCATCTTTTAGATTATATTTGTCCTTTAATTCTTGATATATTTTTAATTTATCTTTAATTCCTAAAAACACTTCGGATATATTCAACTTTTCAGCCCTTTTTCGGATGATTTCGGAATTTTCAGAACTGATGATACCCAGTATGTACCCTGCTTTATTTAACATGCCTATTCCATGGCCGTCTATTCTTGAGAACCTCAAAGTTTCCTTTCCGTCAGGATCCATATATACTGAACCATCAGTAAGTACCCCGTCGCAGTCAAAAATGACCATCTTTATCATATGGAAATTATTATTGTTAACATTATCCTGCCTTTTGTCAATTGTAAATAATTTTTCAATAGTTAGAAAATCTTCAGGTTCATCTATCTCGAAAGATCTTAACGAAGGCATTACGTAAAGACCCACCTTCTCATGCAGCCGATTTTTGTGTTTTAATAATCCTTCTTTGCTGAATACATAAATCGCCCCATTTTCACGATAGAATCTTTTATTCTGCTGTCGGCGCTTTCTATTCTTAAAGTCGTAATTCACTGAATTTCCATCTTCATCCCAAGTAAAACCGCCGCAAAGAAATCCCCCTCTATCTTCACAGACAGAAAGAACAGAATCATAATTTCCGAAAAGATATTTTTCAATCGCCCCATCGATATCCTCGGTTTTGGTCAATGGAGAAGTGCATTGCAGGAAGACCAGCACATCAAAATCTACATTTTCTGCGAAATGTAGCAATGCTGATTCGCTGCTTGCGGTATCTGTCGCAAATTCCTTCGGCCTATCAATAATCTTCGCGCCAAAATTACTGGAAATTTCAGCTATTTCTTGATCGTCGGTAGAAACATAAGTTTCAATTATATGCCCGGAATTCTTAGAAGCCGAGATATTATAACTTATCAAAGGTTTTCCAGCTAATGATTTGATATTCTTCCTCGGAATTCCTTTAGAACCGCCTCTCGCAGGAATAACACAAACTATTTTTTTCATTACGCTCTCCCTTACCACTTGATTAATTAATAATTTTTGTACGATGATAAATTCCAATCGCCTTTTTTAAATAACTGCTCTTTTTTATCCCGGAAGGGATTAATTTTATAATCCTTCTTTTAGTATGGTTCTTTAAATTATTTATGGAATTATCAATCTTAAACTTAAATGATTTTTCTTTTTTATATGAATTAGATAACACTTCTTTCTGTAAAAAAAACTCATCATTTAGGATTACCGGAGGAACCGCTTTTCTTGACTTTCTGCACAGGGCATATATCTCATGAGGACTATCTTTAGGACTCGCTGATAAGTGCATAATCTCCAGATTTGAAAGATTTATTACGTTATGCAAAGAGATCCTGGAAAAATAAAAAGTGTGCACTGCCCTGAAGAAAGTCTTGTTTAACGGCAATTGTGGATTCATCGAATTAGGCACTGCGATATACACCAGACCGTCTTTTGTTAATGAGGAAGATACTTTTTTCAGCACAGAGACTGGATCCATGAAATGCTCTAGGACATGCCTCATAATTATGAAGTCAAATTTATGTTTATATTTTTTATGCCAATCAGAATCTACATCGTTAGAGATCACATTTATTCCGAATTCTTTCAGAGTTTTAAGACAACGTGAAGAAGGTTCGATGGCATGAAGATTTAGAGGGGTATTTTTCCCGCTTTTTTCATGATTTTCCTTAAGATACAGCAGCGGCCACCCTTCTCCGCTGCCTATATCCAGCGCATTTTCTATTTTAGCAGGGAATAAGCCCTCTTTCAGCATCCTCCCGTGGATCTGTTTGATTTTACCGTAATACAATTCCGGAAAATTTTTTTTAGATTTAGAAGTCCTATAAAAGTGGTCATAAAGGTTGGCATAAAAGTGGTCATAAGAACTTTTAGACCATCTTGGATTTAGATACATCAATCCGCATTGTTTGCATAACGAGGCATATAATTTGATATTGAACTGGCCCTTGTTGGAGACTAACGAATGTTCATCAGAACCGCAGATGGGGCAGGAAATTTTTAAAAAGTCCATAGCTAGATTCTCAAGAACCATTTAATAAACTTTGTGATTTTGTACTCTTTTAGAAGAAAATTAAAAATTAGATTTCCTTATTGTTTCTTTTATTTTTGTAGAACTGACATGCGACGTATAAGGAAGATATACCACCTTCTTATTAGGTTGATTCTTAAACCATTCTAGACTGCTTAACTGCTTTCCTTTCCAGTCATCTCCGATGGTGATGATGTCTGGATCATATTCTTTAAGTTGCTTTAGTTCGATCAAAGAACTTTGTTTGATGACTTTATCTACATACTTGCAGGACTCAAGTATTGCCACTCTTTCATCGAAAGGGATTACTAGAAGGCCTTTTTTATATGAAGCCACTAATTCATCTGTACTCACAGCGACAATTAAAAAATCACCGAGTTCCTTGGATTTTTTTATCAGATTTAAATGTCCGACATGGAACAAATCCCAGGTTCCTGCGGTAAAAACTACCCTCTTTTTCACTGGTTTTGTTCCTTGTTGCATCATCAGGCCACATTTATCAGTATTGTAAAATGTTATTATGGTCTTTTAAACGATAAAACATCTCCCATAATTTCTGGACCGGCTGTATTAATGCTACCCTGCACCAATTTTCGTAACCATTTTCTTTGTTTGATTCTTTGGTAAATAGGTGTCCCGGGCATACAGCTACTGCAGATTTATCGACCAATTCTAAAGCGAATAACTCTGAAGCGGGAATATAGCCTCTACTTTCAAACAATTTTGTATATTCATCCTCAGAAACAGTCTGCCTGATGAAAGGATACCTGCTAAATAGTTCAGAAACATCTCTTAAAGGCACCTTTTCTTCTTTGAATCTTTTCGGCACTTCAAAAGTCAGATAAAAGCCTACTGGATTAGCTACGACGTTTCCTTGCTCAGGGCTATAATTAAAACAGCTTAATTGTTCCAATAAATAAGCCCGCCTTTCTTCAAATTGTTTTACAGTCTTTGCGAAATCATCTTTTTGCCCCTGACTGCCAAGATATTCAGCAAATGCGGTTTGAATGAATATGTGACCGCTTAAATCATTAGCTTGTTTTTCCGTCATGAATTTCCCAATAAAATCTAAATCGGTTGACATTACATAACCTACCCTAAAGCCAGGTGTGAGAGTGACCTTACCTAAAGTTTGCATAGCAATTAAGTTGTCCGTATATTCTCTTAAAGGAACTCCAGCCTTTGCGGCCAATTTTTCAGCAATCTTATGGACAGACGGGATGCTTGTACCTTCGGCCTTGATTGATCTATAAGTATAATCCACTAATCCTTTGATGTGATTTTCTTTAAGTGCTGCTAAAATGTCAGTGATATCCTTCTCATCATAGACGGTCCCGGTAGGATTATGCGGCGTATTGATAATCATTAATTTGACTTCCCCGTCCGGGTACATCCTTCCTGCTTTTTCAATGGCAGCTTCGATACTTTGTTTAGTCGGAACGAAATTATTTTCTGAATTAGTAGATATATCTACTAAATTTATTCTAGCATCTCTTGCTAAGGCTTCATAACCGCTCCAGGCCGGATCAGGCACTAAAACGACATCCCCAGGTTTAGTCGATGCTTTAAATGTTGAAGTGATGATACTTCTACCACCGGCCGTGCCTACAACTAAATTTATTTTTGATTCAAGAGCTTCATCCCTCATTATAAAATCTTCATAAGCCTTACGTAGACAAGGTTCACCCAAGTCGTTGGAATAAGCTCCTGCATTTGGAAAAGTAAGATGTTTTTGAAATATAGCTAATAAGTTTTCTGGGATAACAGCATTCACTGCCGGATCCCCATAACCCATTGATATAGGTTTAACTCCTAATTCTTCAGCGACTTTTGCTGCATATGAACCATACCATTTATTAGGGTAAGTTCCTGTTGAAATCTTTACAAGCGGCCTATCGATTCTCCGTTTTATATTTGGTGTGTTTTCCATAATCCGAACAGACTCCACCCATTTTAAAAGGTTTCGCCAAAAAGCTTATATATGATGATTGTAAAAATTATGATTATCCGAAGATTATTGTAAACAATTTAATATTTCTTCTTTTATTGTTTTTTCAAGTCTCTTCAAAAATTCTATCTCTCTATCCACTCTTAAATATTTATCCACTTTTAAATTAACAAACAATGTCCTCATTACATAATCGATAGTCTCATAACCTACTCTCGGATTGCTTAACTCTCCCGTCCTGATGATTATCGCTTTGATCATCGCCTCGGGTTCAAGGTCTTTATCAAACATCTCTCTTTTTAGGAGTGCTTTTCTTACTGCCAAATTGAAATCTTCAGGTTTAAACTTAGTTTTCCAGATCATATTTTTAGATAATTTATCTATTAATTTATGAGGTTTATCTTTGTCCATTATATTTTTCAAAAATAAAAAATAATCCTGTTTGTCCCATAGATCCCATTGTCCTGCGCAACTGGAAGACATCGGGATATAAAACTGAACTGGTTTTACGAAACAATCCAGGTAAGAACTGAATAATAAGCTTAAAGTTATACTGACTTTATCGTCTCCTTTGATTTCTAATTCTTTTTCTCCCAGCCACACTTTATGTTGTGAAAGCTGGTTCAGGAGACCTTCTTTAAATTCTGCCGTATATTGATGTTGATTAGAACCATATTTACTTCCATTTGTCTGCAGAGAAAATATGCTTTTTACCAATTCTATATTTCTTGGGAGCGATAATAAAGAGTGAGAATCAACTTCATAAAAATAATCACCCCCATTTATCTCTGGAAGAAGAGCATAAATACTATAACTGGGTTTACAATTGCATAATTCCAATAATTTTTTAGTTAATATTAATTTGATTGGTTTATTCATACATTTCCCCATAGTAATCTCTTTTTATCAACATAAATTATAAAACCACTTCAACTAGTCATTTAATTATGTTTATATTAGCTTGTAATTGGTTTAATATTTCGCCTAAAGCGCTTAACAGATCTATTACATCTTGTTCCTGGATATCTCCTAACACACCAACTTTAAATATGGAATGATCGTACGGTAGCGAACTAGGGGCCACCTCAATTTTATATTTTTCTCTTAAAGCCGCCACTATTTCTTTAGCATCTATTCCTTCAGGACAGGAGATTGCCGTAACACCATTAGATGGGCTGTCAGAAGCTAGCTTTAGGTTTAGTTTCTTAACGCCTTCTCTTAGTAGCTTAGAGAGTCTTTTATTTTTATCAAGTATCTTTTCAAGACCCTCTTCTTTGTATATTTGGAGCCGTCTTTGGAGTTGAAACAATGTCCCTATAGGTGGAGTAAATGGGGTATGCCCCCTTATTTGATTTTTTTGATAGGTTTTGATATCAAAATAATATTTTGGTAAGTTTGAATTATTTACACTTTTCCATGCTTTTTCACTGAAGGTAATGAACGCTAACCCCGGTGGTATTGCTAATCCTTTATTGCTGCTGACTACAACTACATCACAATGCCATTCGTCGGTCTTAAATTCATCGCAACACAAATCTGAAATTGCATCGACAATAAGTAGGGAATTTGTTTTTTTAACTACTTCACCTATTCTTTGTACATCTGAAACTGTGCCAGATGAAGTTTCATTGGCAGTTATAATCACTGCTTTTGTATCCTCAGTTATAACTAATCTTATTTTTTCCGGATCTATGGTTTGACCAAATGTCCCTTTGATCTCTTTAACATTTAAGCCATAATTATTACAGATTTCTACCCACCTTTGCCCAAATACACCATTATTGGCGATTACTACTTCATCATTTCTGGAAAGCGTATTAACAATTGCAGCTTCCATAGCTCCAGTTCCAGAACAAGTTAATATAAATACCTGATTTTTTGTATTGAAAACATATTTTAAATTTCCATCAATTTCTTTGATTACACTGCAAAATTCAGAAGTTCTATTGTACACCATCGGGTTTTTTCCCAACTCCAGGATCTCTTTTTCGATTTCCGTCGGACCTATAGTCATCAATTTCATTTCTTAACACCGGGAGTATTTAAGAAATAATTTCTCTCAAAAGAGGATATTAATAATGTCATTTCCATTTAAATCCAAGAATACCATTATATAAATGTTATTATAAACAGTTCTGATTAATTTATCAATATGCCAATTCACGGTATTTTGACTATTTGGATTGATTAAAAAATAGAATCCGCCTCTTGCTTCATCACATTTAAATATCCTATCTAAATCGTGAAAATGTGAGTTCTTACATTAAGAAAGCTGTTAACGGAATCGGAACAACCCTAATGTTCAGTTTCTTAGCAGCCCTGATTGCATATGCAATTAGAGTATATTTAGCTAATTATTTCACCACCGAAGAATTTGGCATTCTTTATTCCGTACTGAATTTAGTGATAATTTGCTTGTTTATTCGCGATTTAGGTTTAGGCGAATCATTGATTAAACATATCGCTGAATATAAAGTTCACGAGAAATTCGGCCAAATAAAAAGCGCCATAATCTCCGTAGTTTCCTTAAAAATAATCGGTTCATTGGTTTTAGGGATTATTTTATTTTTTTCTTCCAGCTTCCTTGCCCAAAAATACTTCAAAGAATCTTCTTCCATTATCCTCTTATACATCCTTATACTGTACATCTTCTTTAGCATATTTTTTATAATACTTAAAGAAATCCTTCTCGGTCTTCAGGAAATGGCCTTATTTTCTTCTGTAGACTTGGTTAAAAATGTGTTGCTGCTGTTGCTAATCATAATATTTGTTAATGGGGGGGCCGGAATTTTCGGTCCGGCTCTTGCTTATCTGTTGGTCTGCCCTATTTTGTTTTTTATTTATCTTCCCGCTACTCTTCGCCGTTTTCCTTTCTTACGCATCAAAACTGCTAAATTTAAAGAGACTTCATTTAAGGTCGCTTCTTTTGGAATACCATTATTCGCAACCGCTTTAGGCAGTAAAATAATCGGTTATATAGATACACTGATTTTAACTTATTTTAGGACCCCGTTTGAGGTTGGAGTTTATAATGCAATTCTCCCTACTGCTTTGACAATACTTTACTTAGGAACTGCGGTCGCTACTCCCATGTTTCCCTTGGCTTCAGAACTATGGTCGCGAAACCAGAAAGAAAAACTTGCTCAGGGAATGGAGCTGATCCACAGATATATGTTTACGGCCATTGTCCCGTTGGTGATTATCCCTTTTGTTTTTGCTAAACCGATTTTAACCACTCTATTTCGAGAAGAATTCAGTTCAGGCATTGTCCCCTTCCAAATATTGATGGTGGGGGTTTTCTTTTGTACTTTAGGCGTGATTAACACCAAGGTTCTCTCGGGTATTGGAAAACCTAAAATTGTGACCGGAATAATCTTCCTTTCTGCTGCGGCCAACGTCGTAATAAATATCTTATTGATCCCTTCATTAGGCATGATCGGGGCGGCCATAGCTACTACCATAAGCTATTTTTTAATTTTTTTACTTTCCACTTATAAGATAAACGCCAATACCGGCATGGCCGTCCCTTGGAAAACATGGCTGCGCCTTACAATACCTGCTTTGATGTTATTTGCTTTACTGGAGATGATAAATCTGTTAATCACCAATACAGCGTTTATAATTATTGGAATAGCTATTTCAGGGGGAGTATATTTTTTATGTTTATGCCTATTGCAGATAATTAATATAAAAGAGCTTAAATATCATTACCGAATAATCAAAAATAAAAAAAATAAACGGAAAGATGAAGAATGAATTCCCAAATAGAAAATCTTAAACTAGTACTGCTTGATTTCAACCGGCATAATATCAATTATTGTATACTCAGGAATTACGAATTTCTGTTAGGAAAGCCGTTTCCTCCGGAGAGCTTAGATACAACTATCGCTGAAGAGGATTTTTCAAGAGCCGAAGCTATACTTAAAAACCACGGATTCAATAAAAGAAAACCGCAGTTTTCCCTTAAGCATAAAGCTTTTTTCAAGATAGAAGATCAAAAATATTGCAGTTTTGACGTCCAGGTGGGTGGGGTATATTGGAATGACATGTCCTATTATAAAGAGTCAATACTTAAGAATAGAATAAATCAGTCCTTTTTCTTTACCCCTAACGATAATGATACTTTTGTTATGCTTACAGCCCATTCAATATTAGGTAAGAGGTATTTTAAGGAGAAATATCAAAAAATATTAACGGGCCTGCTGAAAGAAAAAAGAATAGACCGGGAATACTGCCTAAATAAACTCTCAGAGATATTTAATAAAAAGATAACAGGGCATATCTTAAAAAACATAGATAGCCAATCCTTCAGCAAAATAAACATTCCCAAAATAGTCACCTATTTTATTTTAAAGAATCCTAGACATCCAGTTATAATCAGCAAGCTTTTCTTTCGTTGGGTGAAATGGAAAAAGTTTCTTAAGCCTTGGCCATTGATCAGTATAGTAGGGCCTGATGGGGCCGGAAAATCGACGGCGGTGAGCCAGCTAAGAACATTTCTTGAGGGAACTAGAAGAAAAACTGATATTATTTATACCGGCAGGGGCCGCAGCCATATACTCCCCATAACCTTTCTTGGAAAGAAATACAAATCATTAGAAAATAACCAGAAGGAAACTGAATTGGCCAAAAGGGGGATACCAAGCGTTGAGATTAGTTTAGCAAAAAAGTTCCTTTACACACTCAGCTCGCACATCTTCACTCTAGATTTATTATTAAGATATTATCTTAAGATCTTTCCAAGAAGGATGAGCAGACAAATAGTAATCACTGACAGATACTGTTCCGACATAATACTTATGAAAAATGTTCATTTGGGATATAAAAAAATATTGATGTGGCTTTTTCCAAAACCTACCTTGAGCATTTTACTCTATAATTCTGCAGAGGTTCTTCATCAACGCCGCCCAAAAGAAACCATAGAAGAGCTTGAACGCCAACTATCCATATTTAATAGGCTCACTTACGATTTAGAGCTTAAAACTGCTGACAGCAGCAAGGATAATCAGGAAATCAACGAGTTTGTTTTGAATAAACTGCTACTGGAGTGGTATTGATATGAATATCATTTTGATTTCCACTTCATTTACAGGTAACTTGAAAGAAGCGACCAACATAACCATCACTGATTTTGCTCATCAACTGCAGAAGATAGGGAATGAAGTAATTATTGTCTCCCGGGGCAGAGCAGGATTTCCCGATTTTGAACATTTTCAAGGCATCTCTATTTATAGAAGTTCCCTAATCTGCAAATATCCCCTTATTAAAAAAACAAGCCCCCTCTTAAGTGTTTATTTTACATTGAACAAAATAAAGAAACTATCATTATTTGAACCGGAAATAATCCATAATTTTAGTTCTGCAATACCATTGGCTCTTAATGGGATAATAGCTAAAAGAATATTTCCTGCCGCAAAAATTATACATACCATTAAATCGCGCTCGCGAGAAAAAATAGGGAATAGCATGTATTTTCTCCTCAAATATGTTGAACTAATAACGGTTGCCACCGAAAATTTTAAATCAGAATTAGTTAATAAAGGAATTAAAGAAGAAAAAATCAAGGTAATTCGTTCCCATATTAATACTACTAAATTTGTGCCCTCGCCGAAGAATAAACTAAAAGAGAAGCATTTAATTGCAACTAAAAAAATAATCCTCTTCTACGGAGCCATGCGTGATGATAAAGGAACTTATGACCTTTTTCAATCTATGCCAAAAGTAGTTCGAGAGAAGCCCGAGGTTTTATTTATCTATATCTGCCGATTTAGCAATATAGATATAAAATATTATGATTTTGTCATCAATAATAACCTTCAGAATCATGTGAAAATTATTACTGATAAAGCGGATATTGTTGAATATATAAATCTTGCCGATGTGGCTGTCTTTCCTTATCGTACTTTGACTAGAACTGAAAGCAATCCATCTTGTGTGCTTGAATGCCTAGCTTGCAAAACACCAGTGATTACCTCTAATCTCGAAGAATTGCGAGAAATCCTAAGAGATAATCTAGATTGCCTTATGGTAGAACCAGCTAGCCCATTAGCAATTGCAGAAAATATTATTATTGCGTTAGAAAACAAAACAAAGATGAAGAAATTAAATGAAAATGGTTTCGAAACGGTGCAAGAATTTTCAGTGGATAAGATAACGCGACAATTTGTAAAAGAATACGAAAAACTATTAGAAAAAGGGAGGGAGCTTAATAACTCCTGCTAAGGGATAGATAGAACCATCTTTAGAAATATTTTTAAACTTGCGCAATGCAGCCAATATGATGAAAAGAGCGCTTATAACCGGAATCACCGGGCAGGACGGCCCATACTTGGCAAAACTCCTTCTCAGCAAGGGCTATAAGGTATTCGGCACTTACAGAAGAGTATCCACCCCTAATTTCTGGCGCCTGCAGCATCTCGAGATTCTGGATAAAGTTACTCTAATCCCTGCAGACCTATCTGACACATCTTCTTTGCTTGAAGCAGTTGCCATCTCTGATCCCCATGAAATCTATAATTTAGCTGCGCAGAGCTTTGTAGGAAACTCTTTTGACTTTCCCCTGCTGACTACGGAAGTAGATGCCAGCGGCACCACCCGTTTCCTGGAGATAATCAGGCATTTCAACCGAAACATTAAATTCTATCAGGCTTCGACCAGCGAATTGTATGGCGCAAATACCGTCAGCCCGCAAGATGAGGATACCAAGATGATTCCCAATTCTCCGTATGCGGCTGCAAAACTCCATTCCTATCATATGGTCCGCATTTATCGTCGATCGTATGGTATTTTTGCCTGCAACGGCATTTTATTCAATCACGAAAGTCCTTTGCGCGGATTGGAATTTGTCACCAGAAAAATCACCAACTCGGTAGCCAAAATAAAGTTGGGCATGCAGAAAGAACTTAGATTAGGAAATCTTGATGCTAAACGCGATTGGGGCTTCGCACCAGAATATGTAAAGGTCATGTGGATGATGATGCAGCAGCAAAAACCCGATGATTTTGTTATTGCTACGGGAGAAACTCATTCCGTGCGCGAATTTGTGGAAGAAGCTTTTGCCGCAGCAGGATTAGATTGGAGAAAATATGTGATTACCGATAAAAAGCTGAAAAGGCCTTTAGACGTACATCAACTCTGCGGTAATCCTTCTAAAGCGCAGAAAGCCTTTGGCTGGAAGCCGTCGGTAACATTCAAGCAGTTGGTTAAAATCATGGTTGAAGAAGATTTACGCCGCTGGCAGTTGTATAAAGAAGGTAAGATTGTTCCGTGGGATGCCCCGAATTTTCCTCACGAGATGGACGTGATTTCCAGAAATGTAGTAAGAGATGCCCAGAAAGAAAATTCCGGCAGGAAAAAATCCGGATTGAAAAGATTATTAAAGCGATTCTAATGCTCATTCTCCATGGATACTAAAGAATACGAAACTTCTTTTAAAGTCGAAGAGAACTATTGGTGGTTTGTAGGTCAGCAGTTCTTAGTGCGGGAATTTTTACAGAAACATTATCCTGGACAGAAAGACCTGCATTTGTTAGACATTGGATGCGGTACTGGCATTACTTTACAGATTCTGCAGGAATTCGGAAAAGCAGAAGGTATGGATTTATCTGACGACGCAATAGATTTCTGCAAGAAAAGAGGATTTTCCATCACTAAAGGAGATGTCGCTAAGATGCCCTTCCCAGATGATTCTTTTGATATCATAACCTGTTTAGGAGTTTTTTATCATGAAGGTGTGAAAGACGACCTTATGGCTATGAAAGAGATCAAAAGGATACTTAAACCTGGAGGAAGATTATTGTCCATGGATTGCGCCATGCCTTCGCTGTACGGAAAACACGATCTTGCATTTCATGGCATAAGACGTTATACTAAAAAAGACTTAACAATGAAGATGCAGCAGGCAGGATTAAGAATTGAACGGATGCAATATTATAACTTTGCACTATTTTTACCAGTTTATCTCAAAAGAAAATTAGAGAAACTTAGTTCTGCTCCGCCCAAATCAGAAGTGGAAGAGACTATCAATCCTATGTTGAATTCCATATTGAAGAAGATGTACTTGACTGAATTGAGATTATTGCGATATATTTCATATCCAGTAGGAATAAACATATTGGCGGTTGGGAGGAAATGATAGACACGGCAATTATTGTAGCTGGTGGATTAGGAACCAGACTGAGACCGCTCACGGATAATGTTCCAAAGCCAATGGTCCCCGTAAAGGGAAAACCAGCTCTTCATTACATTGTTGAAAATCTTCGAAAACATAATATTGAAAATTTAATTATCTCTATCAATTATAAAGGAGAAACCATCCAGAATTATTTTAAAGATGGGTCTCATTTAGGCATGAAAATTACTTATTCAACAGAAGATTATCCTTTAGGAACAGGAGGGGCGGTCAAGAAGGCTGCTAAAAATCTAACAAAACCATTTTTTTTAATATATGGGGATAGTTTAATGGATTTGAATTGGACTAAGATGTATGAGTTGTTTGTAAAGGAGAAAGCTGAAGTAGTCATGGCCTTAACATATAGGGAAGATGTAGAAAATTTTGGCTCAACAGTTTTAGAGGGAAATAAGATAATAAAATTTGTAAATAAACCAACACGAGAAGAAGCTCCTTCAAAAATAGTAGATATCGGGGCGTATATCGTTGACCCAAAATGTTTAAAAATTATCCCTGAAGGGAAATCATCTTTGAGCACTGCTTGTTTTGAAAATTATGTGCAGATGGGAAAGGTCTTCGGTTTCATACATGAAAAGCCCTGGTTTCCTCTTGATACTATGGAAAAATATCTTGAAGCATGCCAAAGATTCATACCTTCCTAAAGACGCCAGAATCGTTAACAACCCTTTTAACATAAGGATGCAGATCAGAATCAATGTCCCCAACCCATTTAAGCTTAGAATGGGTCTCGTCTAACGAAATTTCAAAATCATCATTTATCGGTGCGGCTAAAAATACTACTGCAACATCATGGGTGCCAGTTTTTACATCGAAGTTTGCACTATCAGAATGAAATTCATAAGCCCCTATCTGTCGAATAATTTTTATTTCTGAACCTATCTCTCTTTTTGCTAACCGTTGTAAAGCTTGTTCAAAGGTCTCGTGCTTGAAAATCCTTCCGCCCTGCACCCACCATTGGCCTTTTGCCGGCTCCTGGGTTCTCTGAGTAAGAAGCACTTTTCCCTTATGGAAAAGCACTAAATCCAGGCAAGGAATGGGCATGTGTTCGCGGATTTGAGAATACAATTTTTCTGGGATTAATGGTGAGGTCATTTTTGTAAAAAGTTGTTAGAATATTAATAAGCTTTACTGTTAATTTGAACAATATAACATAATCTTTATAAAATATTCAATGAAGTAAGTTACATGAGAGTTGTAATCAGCGGTGTACAGGGAACAGGGAAATCTACTCTCGGAAGGTTTCTAGCCAATCACACGACCTTAGAATATATTCCAGAGATTGAAGAAGTGGTTATCGCAGAATTAGGCTTCAAAAGCGGTCGCGAATTGCATAAAGTAAAAGGAGATGCCGGAATGATAGATTGGTTTTTTGTATCCCTAGATAGGGCAATAAAAGAACATACGCAACGGGAGAGTTATATTGCAGATAAATGTTTTTTGGATTATGGAGCAAGATGGTTCGCTAATATGTGGCAGGGAGCGACTCCCGGACAACATCAGAGAGTAAGAGATTCCATGCGTAGAATGGTTGAAGAAAAATATTATGATAAGATTATTTACTTACCCCTAAATTTTAATTTACAAGTAGAAGATGATGGTTTGAGAACGACAGATTTAGAATTACGATATAAAAGAAGCTTACTATTAAAAGGGTTATTTTGCGAATATGGAGTTAAATTAGAACCCTATTCATTCAATTTCTCAGATTCACCGGATAAAGTTGTATCCGAGTTAGGATTAGAACCTTTCAAGAGAAGGTAAAATGCTCAAAGCCATCGTATTTGATTTAGGAGGAGTAATCTTTTCATCGAATGCCGCTTCGTATGAAGGCAGGGAAAAATTAGCCAGGCAGATAGGAATTGAACCATCTAAATTACAGGAGTTTTGGTTTGAACGAAGGGAACAAATAATTATCGGTAAAATATCGGAAGATGGGTTCTTCGGGGAGCTGATTTCAACACACCAACTGCCCATCTCACTACAGGAGATAAAGGACATTATTAGAGATTCCGATGTTATTAATCAAGAAATGCTTACTATTTTAGCAGGATTGAAAAATCATTTTCAGCTTTTCGCTTTGACCAACGATGTAAAAGAATGGATTGAATACAGAATAAATAAGTTTAATTTAAAAAAATATTTTGAAATGATACTATCTTCTTCAGAGATAGGCTTAGCCAAACCCGACCCAAAAATATACAATTACCTTTTCCAAAAAACGGATCTGAACGCTAAAGATATCATCTTTGTTGACGACAGGATAGAAAATGTAAACGCCGCTGAAAGCTTAGGGATAAAATCATTTCATTTTACGAATGCAAAAGAGTTTAAAATTTGGTTAGAAAAAGAGAATACATTATAAGTCACTTCTTCCTCTCTTCTCCCACCAGCTTCAGATCATGCTCTACCATCAATTTCACTAATTCTTTAAATCTAACCTTTGGATCAAATCCGAACTTCTCCCGCGCCTTGAAATTGCTTCCCAACAAAGGCGAAGTAGTGGAAGGCCTGGCAAACCTTGGATCAAACTCTACATAATCAGAAGCTTTCAATCCTAATGCATTAAACGCCTCTTCCAGCCATTCTTTGACCGAATGTAATTCTTCAGTACAGATGATAAAATCGTCCGGCTTATCCAATTGCATGATGCTCCACGCCGCTTCCATGTATTCCCGCGCATAGCCAAAATCGATCTTCAGATCAAGATTGCCGAGAGATAATTTCTGCTGCAGCCCCAATTTAATTCTGGCGGCGCCCATGGTTATCTTACGAGTAACATATTCCTCCGTCCTTCGCGGAGATTCATGATTGTAAAAGATTCCTGTAGATACATGCATGCCAAAGACATCGCGATAATATCTGCAAAGTAAATAAGCGAATGCTTTGGCGCAGGCATAGGGGCTTTGCGGACGCAGATAAGTTTCTTCCGTCTGCGGATTGTCTGCCTTGCCAAACATGTTAGAAGAAACCGGCTGGAAATATTTTATCTTAGGATTAATCTGCTTGATAGTCTCTAAAATTCTGCCGACTGCCGCCCCAGTAATATCGCAGCTGTATCCTACGCCGTCATAACTCCAGCTGACATGATCCTGATCCGCTTCGTTGTAAATCTCATCAGGCATGACTTTGGCTATGACTCTATACAGGGAAGTCGCATCAGCCAAATCGCCCCTATGCAAAGTAATTTTATCCATCAAATGATCGATATTCTTGGTATTGCCGGTAGCGGAACGCCGGATAAATCCATGAACTTCGTAACCTTTAGAAAGCAATACTTCAGCCAAATACGAGCCGTCTTGTCCGGTAATTCCAAGCACCAGCCCTTTTTTCGCAGGAGCTATCCTGAACTCTGGCAGCGGCACAATAAATTTCCCGCCTTTCTTTCGCCACTCTTCTTCTCTATCGTAAAATTCATTAAAGAATGCATAGGGAAGGACTAAAAAATAATCCGGCTGCGCTTTTCGCGCCTCTTCTTCTGAATAAATAGGGATCATCGAACCGACGGTATATTTCCCCCACTTGAATGAGCTTCTTTCAGAAGCGCCTTGGATCAATTCAGGACCCAAACCATAATATTGTAATATTACATTGCCTTTGGTAGAAGCACCATATACCCATACTTTCTTGCCTTTAGCGGTTTCTTGCTTGATAAAATCAACACACCTTTTCTTGTTCTCTTCAAGGCGGTTGAAGAAATCTAAATACACTTCTTTCCGCTCAAATCCTTTTTCGGAATCTCTTACTTTCTGTATCCTTTCTGCTGCCCCTTCCGCCGGCCGCGTATGCGCACCAATCTTCCTGCCGTAAATGCGGTAGCTCCCGCCATTTACATAGTTGATTTCAACATCAATTATTTCCAATCCATTCTTGTTGAATAAATATTCCAGCGACTTGAAAGAATAATATTCCAGATGCTCATGGCAGATATTTCCGACATCATTGCTGTCCAGCATATTCTTTAAGCACATCAACTGCGCAATAAAAACACCATCATCAGTCAAGGCATTCGCAGCATCAGCGACAAACTGATTAGGATCTTCCATATCATAAAACATGCCGATGGCAGTCACCACTTTCGCTTTCCTTCCCACTGTCTTCCAATAACTGTCTAACGTCCAGAAATCGTGGATGAAATGAGTTATGCCCTTGCTCCCTTCCTCTGCCAGATTGTTTGCGGGTTCAACGCCTACGGTAACTAAGCCGGGAACCTGAAAAGAACGCAACAGAGTTCCGTCATTGGAGCCTATGTCCAGCACTACATCGCCGGCCTTAAGATTAAACATTTTCTCTGTTTTTTCGGTAATGTCCCGCAGAGCTTTCTTCATGGTATCGGTGATTCCGGACTTATACCAGTAGAAGCGTGCATACAGCAATTCCTGAGGGGCGGTATGCCGCAGCTGCACTAAAGTGCAATTTTCGCACAAGACCATCTCCAGAGGAGCTCTCCCGCACTTATGCAAATCTTCTTTATTGATGAAATTGTTGATATACTGCATCCCTAAAGAAAAAAGAGGAACCAATTTGGGAGAATAGCATACCCTGCAGGTAGTTCTGGTGGTATAAGTCTGAGGAACTTCGGACATGGTTTTTTCAGAGACAATTCCCATTTAAAAAGATTGTTAAAGAGCAGTCAGTATTATCTTCTTCCAGAAGCTACTACATTATAAAGGGCTTCGAAAAGCTTCTGATCACTCAGCTTTTCAATATATTCTTTTGTACAATCAAGACCATATAATCCAAACCTAAGAAGAGCAGGCTCATCCGTAAATGTCTCCTCTGTCTTTTTAGAACGTATGTAATTAGACATGAGAGAACAGAATAAATCATGATCGTAATTCTCAATAAGAATTACTTTAACTCTCGAAGTAACTTCTTCCGGTGTGTGTAGGTGACCTATGCTTCCCATTAATCTTAAAGGGTCGACATTTCTAAGCAAAGGATATCTCTGTCGAATACGATCTTCAGCTTCTACAATATTTCTAGCAATTTCCTGGTCTCTAGCTATAGTAATCTCGCTCATGCCATTAAAATAAAAGGCTACATCTTTTAGATATAAATCAATTTTACCATTGAGTAGGTTTGTAAATGCCTCATTCATTTTGTCTTCAATTTTATTTAATCTTACTTTAAGTGCTTTAGCTTTTTCTGTAGTAAATCGTTCCAGATGCCACAAAGGGATATTTTTATCGAAAAGAAATCTCGTTTCTTCAATATCAAAATGCTCATAAATATGCTCAAGATTTGATGTTCTATATTTGAGAAGTTTATTCACTTCTTTAAAGAAGTTTTCTTTTTTTTCATTCGAGGAAAGATCATCCTCGTGTTCATTCTCACAAAGTACTGCCCTTTCCTCTGAGGCTAATGCATTTTCCTGCGAATACACATGGCAATCCCTCAAATAAGGAAACATTTTTTTAGCATCTTCTGCTGTACCGTGTGCTATTTTTAGTAATGTAACTTCTAACATATATTTTGCAAAACACGCCCCGTTTAAAAAGATTTCCTAAAAATTCATTTGAACACGATCTTCTTATTTAATCCATAGTTCAGCACAGAGATCGCCGCAGCAGAAACTACAATCGCATATAAATAAGGAACACCCAGTAATTCCGTCAGCAGATATACAAACATCCAGTTCAGGCCGCTTATAAACAAGACCACTAAAGCAAAAACCAAAAATTTGCCATCCTTCCTGAAAGTGACATAAGAATGATATACAAAAAGAAACAGGATTTCGCATCCTAACGCGATGCCGAATGAAAGCATATGCCATAACTGCAGGAATTCCGTCAGCGAGTAAGTTATAAGCAGATTCAACAGCAGGCTTAACCCGCCGCCGAATAAAAATTTGACATAGCGGAATAAATCTTTCTTTAACTCCGAGCTAAGATTCATTTTTGCAGTCCAAGTCTTAATCTTATTGCCCTAAGACCATAATCCTTCCCTAAGCCCAACAATGTTCGAATATCTCCATCAGATTTGGACACGCCCCCTAGACGAATATTGTATGCACAGGGGACTTCAATGATCCTAAATTTATTTTTTTTTGCCTTATAAGCAAAATCTATGAAATATTCCCCAAAACCATAACGAGAGAAGGATATCTTATCAAAAACATCTTTCTTTACCGCAGCAAATCCAGACGTGTAGTCACGCACACCCCAACCCAATAAAAGGATACAAAAAGCATTAATTGCTATACTTAATGATACTCTAAAAAATGGCCGTGGATCTTTTCCCCCTTTAACATATCGTGAAGCTATCGCCACATCATGGTTATCTAATTGATTTACTAAGGAAGGAATCTCTTCCGGAGAAAGCCCCAAATCACAATCCATCCAAACAACGATACTCCCTTCTGCTGCTTGTATTCCATCATCTAATGCCGAAGCCAACCCTTTCTCCCCCATCCGCCGAATAAGCCGTACTTTAGGATGCCCGTATTCCTCAACAACTTTCCAGGTCTCATCGGGACTATTATCATCCACAATGACAATCTCTTTCAGTCGAGAACCGACCGCTTCAGAAATCCGTTCAATCGCTTCCACAATATTTTCTCGTTCATTATACGAGGGGAGGACCACTGAAACATCGCTTTTTATTTTCATTTTTTATGCTCCTCATAAATTTGCTTAATGGTCGCCGTAATATACCTAATCTGTTCCTCAGTCAAATGGCTGGAAGACGGCAGATAAAAACCATTCTCTCCTAGATATTCTGCATTAGGAAATTCGCCGTTAACGCCCAGCTCTTTGTATGCCGGCTGTTTATGCATGCCTATAAAAAAAGTTCTCGTTTCAACGCCTTTCTTCTGCAACTCTTCTCTCAATTGCGGCATGGTCAATGGAAAATCATTATTTAATAAAACGCCGTACATCCAATACACATTCTTGACCCAGGATGCTTCTGGAGGCAGGATTATTCCGGGAACATCTTTCAGCAAGGAATTGTACAATTGGGCATTTCTCCTTCTGGAATCAACATAGTATTCTATCTTTTCCAGCTGCGCCAATCCGATGGCTGCCTGCATATTAGTGAGCCGATAATTATATCCTACTTCCTGATGTAAAAATCGCGGCTCGCCAAAGAAATGGTTTCGCAATTTTCGCGCTCTTTCTGCCCACTGCTCATTATTGGTAACGACCATGCCCCCTTCTCCACAGTTATGAACTAGAATGCCATGCGCAAAATAATTATGGTTTTTTTCAGTTTCTAGATTATAAACTTTACCAGTATACTCTTTTGTGGTGATTTTTGCGACTTTCACAATCTTGATATTTGGGTTATAAATAAAGGTCTTAATTCTCTCCTTCAACATTTCTTTATTTTTCAGTTCTTGCTCCCACAAAATAAGACAATCATAGCCGTATTTTTTATATCTTTTACTCCGTGTAAAGAATTCATCTTTGGTATGCCAATAACTCCCGAGAAGGTCTATAACTTTCTTTTTTCCTTTTATATGTACAAAGTCTGGGATAAGCCTGTCAATTCTTACTCCTAACCGATAGTCGCCATTATATCCGAATTCTCCTGGGAAATGCGCCTCCAGAAAGGTAAGGAGGAGTTGTTCCGGTTTGTTTGGTTTAAAATTCATTCCCTTGGCATAATTTTTCCAATAAGACTCTTTCTGCATAGCTTTTTTCACACCAGCACTCACACGCTTAATATATTCCGGATCTTGGACCAATTTTTTAGCAACTGCACTCTTTCTCAGTCTAATTTCTGGATTGGAATTGATTAGGTTCATCTTTTTACAGAATTCTTGGTATTTATCTGGGCTCATCATTTCCCATCGCAATAACTGAGAATTATGTAATCTCTTTTTTTGAGCTTCAGAACGTTTTTTCCCTTTGTTTGCTTTGCCGATTTTTAGAGCTACTAAAACCTTATCAATTCGTGCATATCCGGATCTGGGGTCCTTATGCCTTTGCTTTATTGCCAGCGAATGGTTTCTACGCTTCTTTTCGGCTTCTTCCTTGCCCATGATAGAATCATAAGTTTTGCCAGCATGCATTTCTTTGTATGCAAGTCCGCGATAATTATATTGGATCACCTCGTCGCCAATCTTTAATAGTTCTGCAGGCACCCAGCCTTTATTAATAACATAAACCGGATGATTTGGAGTCATACATAACTTATTATTATTTGAAAAAAAAAGGTTAACCATCTGCTCGTGATACTCTCTTTCAAAGGTTCTCGTTATTTTCTTATATTCCTTAGCAGAAGTATCGATATCATAAGTAAGCACACTATCCCCAACTTCTAAATCTTTAATATCTTTCATTCGACTAGATCCCTTATTTCCCTTGGGGGGTTCTATTAATATTTTTGTGGAGGGGGGAAAACAAGTGATAATCTTATTAGCATAAAAACTGAAAGCGGCAATATCTGCAAGAGAACCGGTTTTTCTGCTTTTGTATTCAGCCCCATGCGCTTCGGCCGCGTCTTCAATGACTATCAGATTATGTTTTCTGGCAACAGCTGATACCGCATCCATATCTACCGGATGCCCATAGGTATGAACCACCATTATGGCTTTGGTTTTAGCGGTGATTTTCTCTTCTATCTTCGCTGGGTCTATATTCCAAGTCTGCAATTCGGAATCTATGAATACCGGCTTTGCTCCGATCTGCACGATCGGATTGCAGGAACCAATCATGGTAAAAGACGGAAGAATAACTTCATCACCTTCCTTGATACCCACTGCTAATAAAGCAAGATGGATAGCTAGCGTTCCATTAGCGCAGCTTATGCCATATTTCACGCCGCAGTAAGCGCTGAATTTGTCTTCAAACTCTTGAAGGTATTTTCCTGAAGAAGATATCCAGCCTGATTTTACCGCATCGATGATATACGAAAGCTCATTTCCATTCAACGTCGGCTCACATACCGGGATAAATTTCATTTTTTTACCCCGCCAACGAATCTTTTTTCTTCTTCTCTTCCTCTGTAAGGCCCTTGCTTTAATTCCACCAATTCAGTATCTTCTAAAAAAGTCATCCCGTGTCCGGTGTTTAAGATTAACATGTCGCCATCTTCAGCAATAATTTCCGACACTTTTGCATCATTTTCCCGCTCATCATATAATTCTATCTTGACTTTTCCAGATTTAACATGAAAAAACTCTTGAACTGGCAGATTTTTCAGCTCCTGAAAAGGCCTGTGGAAGTGGGCAGAAACTATGTCACCTTTAAGTCTGGCGTGAATGCCCATTTGAAGGGGGAAGTGTTCTGGAGTGGCAAAGGAAACTTTATTTCCTGCTGATTTAAGCTCGCGCAGGGCATGAGCCCGCACAACTACGGCCAAAGTCCTGCCTTTGTACTCCACGTTCTCAATTTCTTTCATAATGGCCCCTAAATATTCGGAAACGATGATATAAAAAGGTTATGGAGCAAGAAATGTGAAAAATGCCGCATTTCTGCTCACACAAAATAGGAAATTATCCTATTTGTGCATGAAAATAAGAAAATACTTATTTTCAGCACAGAAATGAGAAAACAATCTCATTTCTTGTGCACAAAAGTGAATTCTTCACTTTTTGTGGAAAACAAATCATTGTTTGTTTTCTTGAGGAGTAATATTTTCCCCCCTTTTATTCGTTAGATAAAAAACAAACGGTATCGCTGCCAAAGCTAAGAGCAGATCCAGATAGAGCACTAGGAACCCCAGTAAATTTACTAAAACACCAATTCCGCGGGCAGTATAATCATCTACTGCTGACCCGCCCCTCCAACCCACCGGATAAAACCAGAACGTATGGGTTCCATCAATGAAGTTGTAAACTCGTCGCGGAGCATTGATAGTCCCTTGGTAAAGCACGAAATGGGTTGATGTTTTTATCTCTGCAACTTTTTGCATCGACGGCACTAAAAATGCGCTAAGCTGTTCTCCGGCACTTTTTATTCTTTCAAAATCTTCCGGCTTCCATCCACAGTAGATGTAGTCGCTATCCTTGCCGCATTCTAAATAATAAAGGGGGATTTCTTGCTTTGCTCCTGCGGATTTTTCAATAGCTTCCTGCAACAATGGGAAATGCCCCCCTTCTAAATAATGTCGGTCGTTAAAAACCCAAGCATTAACGCCTCTATAAATCCGCGGATCGATAACCACTATAGCATCTTCAGGAATGTTTTCATGCACAAATTCCCATAAAGGAACCGTGCTGGCAGAAGTATATTTCTGTACTAGCCAACTGAAAAATAAGACATTTATTATTATAGCTATTAACAAAATTAGATGCAAACTATACTTAAAAGAAAATCTCTTTAATATCATTTCATGAACTGAAAAAATACCGTATCCAGCAAAAATACTTAAAACCATAGGGACCCACAAATAATGTGTTGAACTGGCTGTCGAACCACCCACGTAAGCAGGAAGAGATAATAACGAAATCCATAGTAGCAGGAAACCTTCTTTATATTTCACCCAATTGTTTTTTCGCAGGCAGAGGGCAGTACCAAGAGCTCCGCCTATGACAGTGATTATTTCCCATTTAAATAATTGCGTAAATATCTCTTTTGTCACATGCAATACTCTTGAGAACTCCCAGGGTTTAGACTCCATGCCCGCATGTACGGTCTTGCCTATGCCCAGCATAGTAGAAAAATAAACATCGGTTATTCCTTCTTTAGTATAAGTATAAGTGAGGTAATTATAAGCAAATATAGGGATCAGCACTGCTAGAAAAATAACCACGCTTATAATCATTGTTTTTAGCGCAGACTTGGAAAGAGCTTTTTCTTTTCGTTGCTTCAGCCAAAAAACCAACAAATAAGCGGGAACAAATAGGACCACAATATTTTTTATCATTACTGCCAAACCAAAACTAATGGCTGAGAGATAAAAAAACTTCGGCGATTCGGTTTTAAGGGCGCGAATAAACAAAAACAGGCTCAATAAAGCAAAGAAAAAAGCAGACATATCCATCTCACCATTGTGCCGCAACGCATATCCCGATAACGCCCACAAAAACGAAGAGATGTAAGCGGCTTTCTTATTAGCAAACATTTCCAAGGAAAGCAGATACACTAAAAAAACCGCCAGCGAACCAAAAATAATGGAAGGCAACCGAGCAGTAATTTGTCCTAAACCTCCACTAAAGGTATATCCGACATCGGCCAAATAAAAATATAATGGAGACTGCTCTACCGTTCCCAGCCTTCCGGCAGAAATGATATTCAGCGGTATGATGGAATAAATCATCTCATCGGTGCCCACATCAACATAGGAAGCCGCAAGAAATCGTAAAATTAGAGCTAGCAGGAAAATTAAGAACAAATATCCAAATGTTTTAGAAATCTTCACTGCAAACCGCCCATGACCTGTTCACCGCCAAAGTTTATTTAAACTTATCGCTCCTTGGTAAAACAACCAATCTCTAGCTGCTTTTTGCACAAAGCATATAAAACAAAAACTGCTTACTAAGGCAGTGATAACAAAAAAAGTGCTAAAAAATTATGTCTTGCCTTTAATTGGAGTAATTATCCTGATAATATTCATAAAAAATATCCCCTCTGAATTGCTTTCATTGAGCTTGCGGGAGATAGGATTGATAAATATAATCATCTTATTATCACTAACGGCATTAGACCTATTTTTAAAAGCGGTGCGGTGGCAGTTGCTTATTCACAAGATAACTGCGGTCAAAATACCGCTGAAATTTTCTTTCAGCACGGTCTTAGCGGGAATTGCCGGCAGCAGTATCGTACCTGGCAGAATAGAGTTAACCCGGCCGCTCATGCTGAAAACCGAGTACGACGTCCCGCTTTCCCGTTCCGTTTCGGCGCTAAGCATAGAAAGAGTAATGGATCTAGTTTCCTTATTGATAATTATGACCTTAGGCATACTCTTTTTATCAACCTCCATCAGTATAAGTTTCATATTGCCAGCATTAGTAGCGGTAATTATTGTATTGATTTTCTTTTTCTTTGTGACGATTTTCACGCCCTATTGGATTTCTATAATAGAAAGATTCCTGTTTATATTTGTAAGAAAAGAAAACGCCAGGGAAAAAATACGGCAGTTCTTAACTTCTTTTTTTGAAGGGTTATCGCGATTAGAAAAAAGATACGTCACCGGCATGACTTTATTTTCCATAGCAATCAACGGGATAGAAATAGTCCGCTTTTATTTGCTGCTGCAGATGGCCGGTCTTGGCGTCTCACTGGCAGCGGTAGGGTTTGCTTTTACTGCCTCCATTCTTATAGGTGTAGTCACCATGATCCCTGGCGGAATAGGGGTAACAGAACTCTCGGCAGCAGAAATAATCACGCAGCTGGTCCCCTCCCTGCCGAAAGGATTGGTAACCAGCGGCGTGTTGCTAGATAGAGTAATAGCTTATTATTTTCTCGTTGCTGTAGGAGCGCTGATACTAACTTTCTACGGCAGGTATAGTATGACTGAAAAAAAAGCACAGAAGATGTGATTACGGAAATTTAAGGTTAGATTTTCCGTGGGGCGTTCAAAACTATTAGTCTACTCAAAAATCAAATTAATGAGGGGTAGATTTATAAATCAGATGGTTTGGATAAGGAAACACAAGTAAATGCGCTGGGTATCTTGCCGGGCGTATTCTTTAGGAGGAGTAAATAAAATGGAAGGAACAGTAAAATGGTTTGACGGAAAAAAAGGATACGGTTTCATCGTTTCAACTGATGGACAGGAATACTTTGTGCACTACACTGCAGTGCCTCGAGGATTAAGATTACGTGAAAACGATAAAGTATCTTTCGATGCTGTCGACACCGAACGAGGAAAGCAAGCTCAAAATGTTCAATTGCTTGAGAAAGGACAAGCTAGTCCTGTGCAAGAAACGCCTCGTGAAGATTCTGAAGAATCTGACGAAGACGAAGCTTAAAAAGCATTGAACAAAAATCAAGAAAAGCAACCCTTTTCTTTTTTTACCTTGACTTCAAAAAATTATTTTTATATTTTTTTAAATTCTTCCGAAATCATCTTCATATCTTATTATATCATCTTCGTTAAAAATACCAAAAGATATCTCTAACACCCTTACTTTCTCGTTGGCAGAATAAATGCGATGTTTCGTGCCCCTAAGCACAACTATTTTTCCGCCGCGATTAAGGGGGAATTTCAAGCCATCTATTTCTGCGACTGCCCCCTCATCGAGCGCCACCCATAACTCATCGCGATGCCGATGAGATTGTAATGAAAGCCGATTATTCGGTTCGATTTCCAATATTTTCACTGTAGAAGGGCCATTGCAGGTAAATCGTTCAAAATTTCCCCATGGTTTTTCCACAGTTATAATCTCGTTCATAATTTCTAGTTTCCGCAATTCCTTGAGGGTATAATACGGAGATTTAACGGAAATACAATCAACTATTTTAGTTGCCGGAAAATCGTTTCCTCCGGGAAAGATTTTATCTCCTATAAAGAGAATGCTGTCCAGCGGAAAGGCATTGTGCTCAGCGAACTTTCTTATGCCCTGCTCTTTATCCGACCCGCCGCGCGTCACGTCTATGGACGTAGTTCCGCCGATGTTTATATCGTATTTGGTTTCATCCAGATGCCACGTTAGAAATTCAACCCATGTTTTCCTCTTTGAGGCATCGGGGTCGTATTTCTGTTTCAATTCCAACGGCGCGTTTCGGCCGATGGCAGAAAGAGTGATTTGCGAACCTCTGTCCTGCAGCTGATCTTCTTTGGTGGTAACAGAATTTATATTAAAATGAGATATTAATTTCTCAAATGCAAGCAGGATTTCTTTTTTTTCTTCTTCTGAGAAAAGAAGAGCATATTTTACTTCCGCTTTATCATCCTCCACTACGGCATAATTGGTTCCGGTTGTAGCCAGAAGATGATGTTTGCCTTTTACCCTTGAAGATATCATTTTTTGCAGATCATCTATTTTAGTTCCGCTGATAAAGGCAAATTCATATCCATTTTTGATCATGCGCGAGATTTGTTCAGCCATCTCTGCAGAAATCTGCTGGCAGGTTTCGCAGATAGTGTCGTCCACGTCGGCAATGATTACCTTTTTTTCTTTTAGATTGATATCTGGCTGAAAATAAGCGTTGGCATGATGATACTTTTCCAGCGTATCGGTAGGGAACCATTGCCCCTTGTGGATGAATGCAAATATCTCTCCCAGCAAAGCCAGCTTTTCAAAACAATCCTTTTCAATAGAAGACTTGCCTTCAGGTAGAATTCTCAGGCAGGAAGGATCCAAGACAAAAGCTCCTGCATTGATAAAAGTGGAGGGAGCATCTTCCCGTTTTGGCTTTTCTATGAAAGCCGCAATTTTATTTTTATCTAATTTGGCCACCCCGAAATTTTCTACATCTTCCCGGTGCGTGAGCGCCATCATGATGGAAGCATTATTTTCATAGAACTCTTTCTTCATCTGAGAATAATTGATATCCATCAGATTATCCCCCCAAACCAACAGGAAAGGTTTTTGTAATCCCAACGCTGCTTTTTTAACTGCGCCGCCGGTACCCAAAGGTTCTAATTCCACAATATAAGATATTTTAAGCTTCCATCTTGAACCATCGCCAAAACATTCCATGATTTGTTGAGCTTTATATCCAACAGAAATGATAATGTTCTTAACGCCGTGTTTGGAAAGCTGTTTGATGGTATGTTCAAGGATAGGTTTTCCGTGAACCGGAACTAAAGGTTTGGGGATTGCTTCTGTAAGAGGCCTGAGTCTGGCTCCTAACCCGCCCGCCAGAATAATTGCCGTATCCAGAACCACCATTATTATGGTAAGAATTATGGCTGTTATTTAAAGAATTATGAAAAAAAAGTCGTAATCTTTTTAAATGGAAGGAAAAACTAAGCATATGGACGGTCATAGGGGCGTGGTTCACCGGATCCCATTTCGAACTCCGAAGTTAAGCGCGTCTCCGTACTGGGCTTTACTGCATTAGTGTGCGGGAACCCCGGTAAGCTGTCCACTCTTTTTTATCTACTTTATTATTTTTAGCTGTAAAGTTCTCATTTTTAACTTCCTATCTTCCATAATCCTTTTAAAGCATTTTCTTTTGTTTTTATCTTATGCAGGCACTCATATTAGCGGCTGGTTATGCGACTAGGCTTTATCCATTGACAGAACATCAGCCCAAACCCCTTCTAAAAGTGGGCAATAAGCTCATAATTGAACATATTCTCTCTAAGATAGAAGAAATTAAAAATATTAAAGAAGTGTATATAGTAACCAACGACAAATTCTATCCCTCCTTTATCGCGGCGGAAAAAAATATAAAAACTCCGCTTAGGATTGAAATGATAAATGACGGCACTAAAAGCAATGAAGACCGCCTGGGCGCAATAGGGGACATCCATTTCGTAATTAAACATAAAAGGATTAAAGACGATCTGTTGGTCATAGCCGGAGATAATCTTTTTGGGTTCCCTCTTCCGGAACTGGTGCATTTTTTCCGGCAGAAGAATTCTTCAGTGGTAGCTTTTCATGACCTCAAGAATCCGGAAAAAGTAAAAGGAAAATACGGCGTGGGAATACTTGACGGGAGCAGAATAATAGATTTTGAAGAAAAACCAGCTAAACCAAAAAGTTCCCTGGCTAGTACGGCGTGTTACCTGTTTAAGAAAGAAGATATTTTCCATATCGAAACATTGGTCAAAACAGAAAAAGCTGATGCGCCGGGAAACCTCATAAGATATTTGGCAAAAAACTCTGAAGTGCACGGATTTGTATTTGATCAGCACTGGTTCGACATCGGAAACTTTGAATCGCTAGAAGAAGCAAAAAAGGAGTATGAAAAATGAAAATCAGCGTTTTCGGCGTAGGTTATGTGGGGCTTACTACGGCTGCATGCTTAGCTAATCTTGGTCACAGCGTCTTATGCATGGATGTAGATAAGGAAAGAATCAGATCGCTGGAGGAAGGAAAATTCCCTTTTTTCGAGCCGGGTTTACCTGAATTAGTCGCCCAAAACAAAAAAAAGGGGAGATTGCGGTTTACTACTGATGCGACGGAAGCGGCCAATTTTGGCGAAGTCATATTCAATTGCGTCAATACGCCCTGCAGCGAAGATGGTTCGGCAGATCTCCGTTACGTGTTTGCGGTCGCCAAGACCATCGGAGAAAACATAAAAGAATACAAAGTTGTGGTCAATAAAAGTACTGTGCCGCCTGGAACTACCAGAAAAACAGCTTTGATAATCGCCGAAAATACTAAAACGCCGATTATTTTTGACGTCGTGGCTAATCCTGAATTTTTACGCGAAGGCGACGCAGTAAGAGCTTTCAATTATCCCGACAAAATAGTGCTTGGCAGCAATTCCGACAAGGCGCTGGCCATAATGAGAAAAGTATATTCTGGGAGATTACGAACTTATCTTCCCATCGTTGAAACAGACTGGGAAACGGCAGAGACGATTAAGTATGCCAATAACACTTTCCTAGCGACTAAGATTTCTTTCATCAATGAGATGGCCAATATTTGCGATGAAGTCGAAGCCGATGTAAAGATTGTAACTCTGGCTTTGGGTATGGATTACCGGATCTCCCCCCGTTTCATGAACCCTGGAGTTGGCTACGGAGGCAGCTGTTTTCCAAAAGATGTCAAGGCGCTGATAGCTACTGCTAAACAGAAAGGATATCACGCTAAGCTTTTTGAGGAAGTGGATGCCGTAAATGAACGGCAGAAGAAAAGGATGGTGCAAAAAATAACTGCTGTTTTCAACGGCGACATTGCAGGAAGGACGTTCAGCGTTCTCGGCCTTTCATTCAAGCCAAAGACCAATGATATGCGGGAAGCGCCGTCCATCCGAATAATCCTTGATCTTCTTTCCGCCGGGGCAAAAGTAAAGGCATACGACCCCGCTGCTATTGGGGAAGCGGAAAAAATATTCAATAAACGTATCATCTACTGCGATTCAGTAGAAGAAGCCGCCAAAGGAAGTTCGGCGATAGTGCTGATCACGGAATGGGATGAATTCAGAAGCATCAACTTTGCAGAACTCGGGAAGCTGATGGAAGAGAAAGTTATTTTCGACGGAAGAAATATCTATGAGCCGGAACTGGTAAAAGAAGAAGGATTTGCTTATTATGGGGTAGGAAGAAAATGAATATTATTGTCGACTTATGGCATCCTGCGGAAGTCCATTTTTTCAAGAATTTTATTTGGCGCATGGAAGATTCAGGCCACCAAGTGCTAGTAACTTCCCGTAACAAAGATGTTATTGTTGACTTATTGGACGATTATGGGATTAAACACGCCATTCTTAGCACTAAAGGAAAAGGGCTCTTGGGGCTTGCTTTGGAATTATGCCAGCACAATTACAAATTACTCAAACTAGCAAAGAAATTCAGGCCAGATGTACTAATTGGGTTTGGGGGCATGAGCATAGCCCCGGTCGGTAGGCTGCTAAGAAAACCTTCAATAAGTTTCTATGATGCTGAACATGCAACCATAATAATTAAAATCCTTACACTCCCATTCATCACAAAAATGTGCACGCCAAGTTGTTATACTGATGATTATGGGAAAAAACATGTTCGTTTTAATGGTTATAAAGAATTAGCTTACCTGCATCCTGATTATTATACGCCGTCGGAAGAAACATTAAGAAAGATTGGAATTGCAGCCAACGAAAAATATTTTGTAGTCAGATTTGTATCATGGGATTCCAGCCATGATATTAATGTGAAGCGGTTAGGGCTGGATGATAAAAAGAAACTCATCCAACTGCTGGAGAGATTTGGAAAAGTTTTTATCTCTGCGGAGGATAATCTAGCCCCCACAGATTTACAAAAATATTTATTGAGAATTGATTCAAAAGATTTTATGGATATTATAGCTTTTTCCTCTTTGGTTATCAGTGAAGGGGCAAGTGTTGCTTCAGAAGCCGCAGTATTGGGAATCCCTACCATTTACATCAATAACCTGAATACCAGCTATCTTGAAGAAGAGTCCAATAAATATCATCTCGTTGAAAAGATTGTTGACGGGAAAAAATTACTCCTTCGTGTGGAAGAAATGCTAAATAATCCTAATTTAAAAGAAGAATGGAAGAGTAAGCGCAAGAGATTATTGGAAGATAAAATTAGTGTGACAGAATGGACGGTTAATTTTATTAATAAAATAATCCTGCCTCAAGAAGAGCTTGCTAAAGGAAAAGGAGTTTGAGCAGATATTGCATAAAATGATGTGAAGTGCGTGAAAAATATGATTTGCCTGATAAATCCAAGAGATAAATATCTAGAAAAAACGGGCGGAAATCTTGGTGATAGATGCCCATTAGCTTTAGCACAACTTTCAGCTTATCTAAAACAGCAGGGATATGAGACCAAAATATTTGATTTAAATCATGATACTGAAGATAGTTTGAAAGAGTTTATTTTCAGATACGACCCTAAATTCATCTGTTTTTCAGTTTCGACGCCAAACTATTTTCAGGTTTTAGAATTAGCAAAACAGTTTAAACACGAAAATAATGTTTTAGTGGCTGGCGGCAACCACATTACCGATAACCCTCGCGAAGAAAGGACTTTAAAAGTGTTTAATTATGTAATTACGGGAGATGGGGAAGAAGCTTTATTGAAGGTGATTAGAGATAAGCCCCAGCAGCAATTGATAGATGGCGGTAAAAGTTTAGACCTAAATACGCTGCCAATGCCGGATTACGAAGGGATTAAATTTGAAAGATATTTCATGACTGTTGAAGGTAAAAAAGGCGCTATTGTAATAACCAGCCGCGGATGTTACGCAAATTGTTGCTATTGCGGTTCAGCAAAAATAAAAAAATGGCGGCCAAGAAGTTTTGAACATGTAATGGAAGAATTAAGATTACTTTACACAAAATATAGTGTAAGAGGATTTTATTTTGCTGATGATGTCATAACATCTCCAAGAAAATCAGACCAAGAGAGATTCATTAATTTATGTAAATTGATGAAAACTGAATTTCCAGACGTCGTATTTAGGGCAACAACTAGAGCAGACACATTATCTGAAGAACTGTGTAAAGCCATGGCTGAAGCTGGTTGCAAATGGATTTCATTAGGTATAGAATCTGGTTCAGACACTGTTTTGAAGGCTATGAATAAATATATGTCAGTAGCGCAACAAGAAAAAGGAATAGATATGTGCATGAAATATGGCCTAGGCATAAAGGGATTTTTCATATGCGGTTTGCCAAGTGAAACTGATGAAACTATGAGAGAAACGATTAACTGGGCTAAAGACTTAAAACAAAAATGGGGCAAAAAATTCATCACTGATATTTACAAATTAGTCCCTAGCCCGTCGACGCCATTATGGGGGAATCCGGAAAAGTTTGGGATGGATATTTTTAAGTCCGATAACTGGGAATCGTACAATCAGATATTAGAGAGCAAACAGCCGTTATTTAAGCATCCCAACCTTACTGAAGATAGGATCAACTATTGGATTGAACAATTTAAAAAAGAAGTCGGAGAAAATAAGACCACAAAATAAAATAGATAAAAAGGATAATTGGTAAAGCGACAACGGCGTAGAAGCGCTTTGCATTTTGGTGATGTGATACGTGATGAGATCAGTTAGGTCTAATTAGCAACACAAAGATATTATTTTAAGAAATAAAATCTAAACATTCTTGCTAATTTTTAATTATTGCAAAGACTAGAAAAGTTTAAAAACAAGTATTCTTCCCCTAAAAAGATGAAAGTCACTTTCTTATATATGGGCGCTGAGAATCTCGGCATCGAAAGTCTCTCCGCTATGTTGGAGAAACATGGACACCAAACTGCGTTGGTTTTTGATCCTGCTTTGTTTGATGACAAGTATTATCTTCAAATACCTTTCCTTGCAAAATTATTCAAATATAAAAACATCGTAGAAGATGTACTGGCGACCAATCCGGACATAGTATTATTTTCGGTATTTTCAGACTGTAATCAATGGGCTTTAGATATAGCACGCAAAATGAAACAAGCGAAAAATATACCGATTATTTTCGGAGGCATTCATCCTACCTCAGTCCCTGAGAAAACTGTACAGGAAGACTGTGTTGATTACGTTGTAGTTGGAGAATCGGAAGATTCTCTTCTGGAACTGCTGGCTTCAATACAAAAGAAGGAACCTAATTATGCTATTCCCAATGTATGGTATAAGAAAGACGGTAAGGCTATGGGAAATCCAGTAAGGCCTCTTAAACAAGATTTAGATTCTTTACCTTATCCAAATAAAGCGTTGTTTGCGCCCCATGTGCCAATGAAGCATTACATGATTGCAACTGCCAGAGGGTGCCTTTTTGCATGTAGTTTCTGCTGCCATAATCTTCTGCGTAAATTATATGTAAAAGATGCGCACAGATACGTCCGCAGAAGAAGCCCGGAACATGTCTTAGGAGAATTGCGACTAGCTAAACAGAAATACAAGTTCAAGTATGTCAGTTTTGAAGATGACATATTCACCCATGATAAAGAATGGCTGCGTAAATTTTTGCCAAAATATAAACTAGAGATTAATGTCCCTTACCGAGCCATAACTCATCCGCTTCACGTTGATGATGAAATAGCAAAACTATTGAAAGAAAGCGGATGTTATAAGTTAGAGATGGGCATTCAGACTTTCAATCAGGAAATTAAGAGAAAAATGATGACTAGAATTGAGACTACTGAAGATATCATCAATGCTCTTAAGGCCTGCAGCAAATATAAGCTTAATTTCTATGTCGACATGATGTTCGGCTTTGGTGAAACTGAAGAGGACATGAAATTTGCGATACGTTTATTCAACAAATACAGGCCGGTAAGGATTACTTGTTACTGGCTGCAATATTTCCCTTCCACTTCGGTTCTGCAGAAAACTAGCGCGACTGATGAACAAGTCAAAGAAGCTGAACAAGGAGCGCAGAACACTTACATTACCGGCGGTTCAGTAAAAGATAAAAAAGCAGCAAGGTTGATTAAAAATTTTCAATTTATGATGAAAAGTCTGCAATTATATCCACGATGGATGGTAAATTTCTTTCTTACTTCAAAGACATATAAGGGATTTTTCCTTATACCGCCCCTTCCATTTGAATTACTGGTCGCATTAAAGAAGACAGATTATCGTATCTTTAATTATATAGGATATTACACTTTCAACTTTAAGAAACTGATAAGAAATAAATTATCAAAAAATAAAATGAAGCGGAAATAATTTGATTCTCAAATAATCATTTATTTAGTTTTGTCAGAACAAGTTCGTCGTCTTGTACATAATTTAAGCCGTTCTCCAGCGCTATATACGCCTTCTGCAGTTCCCGGCCGAGATATGCAGCATGTTCTTTCCTGATGGGGAGCTTTTCTTTATTCAAGATAGTATGATAAATATCTATCGGCTTTTTTCCGCGGACAGTTAATACGATTTTATTTTTCTCGTTGCAGAATGCGACTTCAATCAGCTTACGTCCCTTATCAAGCCTTATCAGGAAATATCCTTCTTTATCGAGAACAAATTCTTTTGCATCGTCATAAGTAGCAAATATTTCTTTAGTATTAAGTGTATCTACGCTGGTGCTGACGATTTCCCGCTTCGTATCAGCATCGTAGACGCCTATCGCGTTTACCGGACAGCTTTCTCCTGCTGCAACGATCTGTTTGGCAGTATCATCATCGCAAGGGATGATTAAAGTATAAATATTGGTTTTTTTATCTACTTTTGCACCGATACATACAGACTTATCTTCCTCTAATTTAAAGAAATCTGGAGCCGCAGCTACACAACCACCATTCCCCACACATTTATTTTTGTCGAACCGGATGATTAATTTTTTCATGAGCTTATTTGTGCTAATTATACTGTCAAACCATAAAAAATTTATAAATATTGTGTAGTAAAAAACTTTTCTTAACTGTCCAACCCGGTTGTTTTCCAGCCAAGTCGAGATAGGGACATCTGTGCCGGACAGACTTCTGCACTTCTACGGCTTTTTATCGCAAATAGAGAACGCCAAAATTGGCCGGGAAAACCGAAGTTCAGGTAATTTTTATAAAGAAAAAGTGATTTTGACAAAAATAGGTGGATATAAGGCGCCCATCACGGGCGGATACAAAAAAAATGGGGACGAAATATAAATTTAAATTCAATGAATAAAAAATGAAACACACTATATTGATTACGGGGGCGGGAGGATTTATAGGAAAAAGAGTGATTAAGCTATTAGAAAATAAATATAAAATAGTTGAGGTAGATATCAAATCAAAAAATAACATAACCAACCCTGGATTGATGGATAAGATATTTAAAGAAAATAAACCGGATTATGTTATACATCTCGCGGCCGGTCTTGACAATAAAATTTGGAATAATCTAAAAAATAATATTTATGGAACAATGATTATAACTGGTTTATGTAAGAAATATAATGTAAACAAATTGATTTTTACAAGTTCGGCTGCAGTATACGGCAATGCGCATAAAGCTGACGAAAATCAGATTTTGCATCCAATCAATAGTTATGGTTTGGCTAAAAAATACTGTGAAAACATAATTAGAGGTAAAAAAATCCCGCATATTATTTTACGTTTTTCTAATGTTTATGGAAAAGGCGGACGAGGAGTTATTTCTAAATGGAAAGAGAATACGGCATTTAATCTTATAGGCAAGCCCCATTACACCAGAGATTTTGTTCATGTGACTGATGTATGTAGGGCTATTGAAAAAAGCATCAAAAGCGATGTATGCAATGAAACATTTAATATTAGTACTGGTATTGATACTAACTTGACCCAATTGGGTTTGATTATGGGTATCGATGCGCTTAATGAGATTAAACGTAATCAAAAAAGAGAGATAGAATTCAGCAGTTTATGTAATGCAAAAGCGCAAGAGATGTTGAAATGGAAACCCGAAGTTGACTTAAAAAACGGTATAGAACTATACGAACAACTTTGATGAAATTACAGAAGTAAAGTTAAAGCCCGGATTTCCGGCCTACAAAGAACATAATTTAGTAAAATTTATTAAGCCCACAGCCCCCGATTTTCTTTTTGCTGTCTTGCAGTGTAATGTTGTAGCAACAACAGTACTTTTGTAGAAAAAGATTAACTTAACGCCATAGAAACAGAAGATGTATTCGCCAAAACAAGTTAAATTGCATCTCGGATGCGGAACTAATTATAAAGAAGGATATGTTAATGTGGATTCCAGCCCTTTTGTCCGTAAAGACCTGGAATGGAATTTAGACAAATCCCCTTGGCCGTTTATGGATAATTCAATCGATTACATCCTTGCTAATGCAGTCATAGAGCACCTTTCTGACTTTAAGTTATTTATGGAAGAAACACACCGGATCCTAAAAGAAGGGGGAGAATTATATTTTCGAGTGCCTTTGGCATTCACTCATGTAGACAGCAAGGACACTACCCATAAACAGCACCTTACTCCCGATTCTTTCAATCATTTTATAAAAGGCGGTAAAAGGAGCGTTATCACTAAAGTTAAATTTAAAGGGAAGATATGGATTACCCCCATATTATTCCATAGATTAAAATTTCATAAGAACTTATATTACCTTAATTCCTTGATCAACAATATTTTTACAGGAGTAGAGGGAAGGCTTAAAAAAATCTAATTTTCATAATCGAAATTGGCAAATAATCTGGTAGAAAAAAATAATGATAACCATCAAAGAATTACGTAAAATATCTAAAACTAAAAGAAGAGATTTCATCTATTCCTTTATGGATTATCTGGCTTATTATCCGGCTTGGCTATTTTTACATACGCCCCTAACTGCCAACCAAGTAACTATTATCTGGATTATCGGGCAGATCGCATCAGCGCTTTTTGTTGCAAAAGGCACTTGGTTATCTATGCTCATAGGCGTAACTATTTTCCAACTATTCTTTATTCTGGATTGTTCCGACGGAATTATCGCCCGTTATAAGAAGCAGTTTTCCCTTAATGGGATATATTTTGATTATTTAGGGCACTACATTGCTAATCCCCTATTGCTTATATGTTTTGGCATAGGCACATTTAGAATTACCGGAAAAATCTTACCGCTGTTGCTGGGTATTTTCGCCGCACTGCTGTTTTTATTGAATAAGGCAACGACGCTTAATCCTTTGTGGTACTCAGATAAAAAACATCAGCATCTTATAGAGGCATCTTTTGGAAAGTCACTGCTTAAGAATCAGCATACGTTACTTTATTCCGTGTTTGCATTTTTTAGATTAGAATATCTTTTTAATCTGATGTTTTTCGGAACACTTTTAGGATTACATTATTATGTTCTCGTGATTTACACCTTATTTTTATTCTTAGAACTGATAAGAAAAGTCGCAACTCAATTAAATAACAATTACCGTCTAGATAAACCAGGAGAGATTTAATGGATCAGCACGTCGTTGCAAAGGGAACTGCCTATCTGATGGCAACACAGTTTGTGATTTTACTCTCCGGTTATTTGCTCCATATTTCCTTGGCGCACCTAGTAAGCGCAGCAGCCTATGGCAATATGGGAATTATCCTTTCTATTATTATGATTACAAAGACTTTATTTTTGACTGGAACGACGAAAGCGATTTCAAAATACATTTCGGAACAGAAAGAATCTTTCCATGCAGTGCTAAGAAGCGGGTTTCATTTGCAATTGCTATTTATTTCTCTTTGTGTGATATTGTATTTTTTCTTTGCCGGATTTTTAGCCGAAAAACTACACGATTCTTCTTTAATCTGGCCCATTCGTTTATCCTCCCTGGTAGTCCTATCCGTGGGGATTTATGTAGTATATAACGATGGTTATCTCAATGGGATGAGACTTTTCAAAGAGCAAGCCTTGGCAGAAGCAATCCACTCCGTAGTTAGATTTTTGTTAGCTATTGGATTAGTTTATTTTGGGTTCAATTTGTATGGGGTGGTGTTTGCATATATCATTGCGCCTTTATTCGCGCTTCTTTTTGTTTGGAAGACTATTTCTTTAGAAAAATCAAGGGAGGTATTTCCGATAATAACTCTGTTAAAATTTTCACTGCCTATTACAGTTTATTATGGTGCTTTGATGCTGGCCATGGATGCGGGATTGTTTTTGATTAAGAGCCAATTGGATGATGCTGCATTACCGGGATATTATACCGCAGCAAGCACTTTGGCCAAGATTACATTCTCCTTGCTTTCGGCATTGCCACTAACATTACTTCCGTCTGTTTCTAAAGCAGTGGCAGAAAATAATTTATTTCTTGTTAAAAAATATGTTGCGCTTTCATTGCGCTATTCCCTTATGTTATTAATCCCTTTGGGTGTTTTGATTTACGGTTACGCAGAACAAATACTTTCATTATTTTATCCTAATGAATTTATAGTTGCAGGTAACGCATTACGCATCCTGATTATAGGGCACGGATTTTTCGCGTTGTTTTTCTTACTTTCTTCAGTATTATCGGGGGCGGGACGCCATGTTTTTGCGATGATAATTGCCTTGGTTTCATTGTTGGCAGCGTTTATATCAGGATTGATTTTTATTCCGCGCTACGGCCTGGAAGGGGCGGCGTTAGCAACATTGTTTGCGGGCCTAATTGGATTTATAGCCTGCCTTATACAGACATTTTCTCTGTTCAATATTTCGGGGAAATTTGTTCCCTGGCAGTCATTTATCCGCATTATTTTAGCAACAGCGCCTTTATTTTTTTTAATACGCTTACTTCCGGCTAAGGGAATAGGATTATTACTTTATTCTACTTTATTATTTATTTTGTATATCTTGTTATTATGGTTAATGCGGGAATTTAATGCTGAAGATAAGAAATTATTTTATTTTTGGAGAAAACATTAAAGATTCTTATATTTAGAAATTATTTTCTTCCGTAGATTTTCATGTAAGATTATATTATTGGTAAAGAGAACCCCTCCATGATGTATCGGGTCCTTTTTGTTATAAGTTATTTCCTCTCCCCTGAATGTAGTCAGGTTGCCCCCCGCCTCTAGAATCAGGCTATGGGCCGCGCAGGTATCCCATTCTTTGAGTTTATTTGTGCTGTTAAAATAAAATTCGGCGTTGCCGCGGCAGATTTCCCCGGCTTTTAACCCAGCGCTGCCTTTTTGCGTAAACTTATTGATGTTATTTCTTTCTAAAAATCTGGCCTCTTCCTCAGAAAGATTATTTCTGCTTAAAATGCCGCGCGCTTCCGACAAAGTAGTGATGGCGGTGGTTTTGAGCCTTTTCCAGCCTTCCGTAGTTTTTTCATATGCGCCTTCGCCTTTAGAGGAGAGAAAAAGATCTTTAGTTGTAGGCTGATAGATGATACCAAGGACCGGAATACCTTTCTCTGCTAATCCAACCATAACAGAGAATTCTCCATTTTTGTTGATAAACTCCCGGGTCCCATCTAATGGATCAACAATCCATAGAAGATCCTGGTCAACTCGTTCTAAATTATCCTTAGTTTCTTCTGAAAGAATGGCAATATTTGTTTTCTTAAGCGCTTTTAAGATAATTTTATTGCTGACAAGATCGGCTTCTGTCAGCGGTTCTTGTTGCTGTTTAAATGTAATTTTAAAATCTTGATTATATATTTGTAAAATTTCCTTTCCGGCAGCAATTGCTGCTTCAAGAACTGGACGGGCAAGATTTGCTCTGATTTTTATGGGAAGGGCAGAAAACATAGTTATCCATTATAGTTAAAAATAGGATGCAATTGTTCTTTCATTAACTTGGTTATATAATCTAAATCTTCTTTATTTAATTCTTCCCTGAAACTGCCGAGTTTACAATTTCTGGTACGATATGAGTTTTTGTTTTTTGTGTCTCCTGGCAGCATACGGCGGTCTTTAAATTCATTTTTAAGTTCCATTTTGCGCATATTCTTTACAGAACCATATTCTACAGCACGATTCAATACTTCTTCTGTTGCAGTAAGACCTATAAATTCAAGGAAACGTTTCAGTTCTTTTGGGGTATCTGTGTAAAGATCTTCGTAACGTATCAATAAAATGTTATCTCTTTGTTGTAATTCTCCGCCCCAAGCGTCCATGAACTTCATAACCTTAGGCAGCCCAAAATTTTCATCACGGATAAATTCGGAGATATTGTTTCCATTATACAAGAGGTTACGGGTAGTATGGTCATAAAATAATGATACCATAACCGCACGGGGATCTCTTGCCAAGACCACAACTTTTTTATTTTTAAACACTTTCCTGAAATCAATTGTATTGTTATTTTTCGTGCACCCCCCATGTGAAAATAAAACATTCGGTAAGAGTTTGAATAAAGTCATATATTCAGTATCTAAACGGACTCTTTTTATTTTATATTGCTCTTCTAATACTTTGCCTAACATCAAACGTAACCACGTCCTGCCGCTTTTTTGAAAGGAGACTACCACGGCATCGCTAACAGCGATGGAAAAGACATTTTTAAGAAAACTTTTCATACCATATCTTTTCAAACCGTATAGAGATGATTTCATTTCCACGGGTATGTTCCCCGTTAAAAGTGTTTTTAAATGTTGTGCAGGTAGGATTAATGAGATTTATTATTTCATTTGTCAAAAAGAGAAATCGGCCGCCACCATTCATTAGAAGGGTAGAATTCTCAGCGTTTAAACTGGAGAAATGTTTATAAATTGATGCGCAGGAAGGGTAATACTATGGATTATAATCAAAATCAACAGGCAATAAAGAAGTGGAATGAAGAGAAAGATTTAGGCCGCTGGGAAAAGCATTATTATGAAGATAATTACAACGGGAATAGATTACGGGGAAGGGAGGAAACGGTTTTAGAATATTTAGATTCTATAAACTTGCCTCAGGGAGCGCGGGTCCTGGAATTAGGATACGGAGCAGGTATAACTTCTGCCAAGATTTATGCCAGAGGACATAATTTAGTTGGGATTGATATATCTAATAAATTAAGGGCAATTGCTATCAAGAACTGCCAGAAAACATCTACCGCCGATGCGAAGGGCAATTATGAATTCCTCATCGGTAACGCGGAAAAATTAGATTTTCCAAATAATTCTTTTGATTGTGTTGCAGGATTGGGATTCTTACAATATTTGCAGTTTCCAGAAGTGTGTTTTAGTGAAGTAAAACGTGTTTTAAAACCAAACGGCCATTTCATTTTGGCACAGCGCAATATGTATGGCATCAGCAGTATTGATGGGCCCTTAAAATGGATAAGGTCGCTATATTATCTTACTACGCGAAGGCGTTATGAATTACGATGGCAGGATACCCCGCTGTTTTATATCCCTTATTTTTTTTCTGCTGCGCTATCTTCAGTTTTTTCTAAAGCAGAAAAATATAAGGAAAGCTTGCAGCAGCACAAACAAATAGGTTTAGTGCGTAAAAATGCTTTGTCCTTTGGCAGATTAAAAAAATTATTTCAGCTGGAACAATTCAATATTGTACGTTATGACGGGGCGGGATACCTTACTAAGAAACGGGTGTTGTTCCCGTTTGCCAAAAGATTAGACAGATACCTGCAATCAGCCAGTAATAAGAAGAACATTCCCGGAATTTATAAATTCGGCAATAGTGTCGTGTTTTTAGCGCAGAAGAAATAATTCATTCTTTAAGTATTTCCATTATTTTATTGACCATCGATTTGTTGTTTTCATTTATCTTAATTTGGTCAGTCATTTTATTTTCGGTGTTTATGCGGATTAGCGAAACATGATTGTTCCTTTCTAATTCTAAGTCTAATAAGGGGTTTTGCCATGACCGTTTTTGTTCTAGATAAACAGTAAAATGTTTGGGATTCTCTGCCAGAGTTCTTTGCTCCCTTTTTTCCATGCGGCTTTTGGTTGTTTCGGAAGAACAATAGGTTTCAATAAGAACGGAACCTATACCCAGCTCTTTAGCTGTGTCGTGGAAAAATTGCCTTACATCCAGGCTTTTAAGGTTAGCATCGACAATAGACCCTTTATTCTCTCTTAGGTTTTCTTCGATTTGTTCGATAACTTTGGCAAGAAGTTTGGGGGTATCTTTTCTACTGTAGGTTTTGATGTTTAATTGTTCACGCAGAATGCCGGGACCAACAATAGTATATCCAGGAAGATGTTGCTGAAGCTTTCTGGCATTAAAACTTTTTCCGGAGCCGGAAAGGCCGCAGAAGACGATCAATAATTTAGGATTGTTGGTATCTTCCATGTTTTATTTTGTTTTGTTTAAACATCTTTTACAAAAACTTCTTCTCCATTTTTGACCGCACCAATAATTAACTGCGAAATCTCTGGACGCATGAACCAGCCGGGCGGCAGTTCTCCGTTCTCGAACATTTTTCTGGCCTGAGTGCCGCTGATAAGCAGCTTATCCTCTTCAGGGTGATTTGGATATTCCTGCTCGTGCATATAACGCCCTTCTTTTTTAGTATAGAACACATTATCAAAACGAATAGGTACGATGCCTAAATCAGGAAAGCGGTCAAAAATATTATGAGATGCCTTGGGATGGTAGAAATTTCCCACTCCGGTATGATCACGGCCTACGATGAAATGGCTGCATCCGAAATTTTTCCTGCATAAAGCCGTGAACAGCGCTTCTCTCGGTCCGGCATATCTGGAATAAGTTGAAAACGTCCCAAAAATAACTTTATTCTTGGGATAAAAATCTTTTATCATCAGATCATAAGCTTTGATTATGAATTTAGCACTGAAATCGCCTGATTTCTTCTTGCCAACTACAGGATGTACAAAAAGGCCGTCGCAATTGCTTTTCTGCAATGCTTCCATCTGGATGAATTCATGACTGCGATGTATCACATTTCTGGTGTGGAAACCTACTACTTTCTCCCATCCTCTTTCTTCAAAAAGGCGGCGGGCTTGTTTAGGGGTTATTTCATATTCCTTAAATTCATTCCTGATCCTTTTAAGTAAAGTTATTGGTCCGGCGAGAAGAACCGAATTCATTCCCATAATCATCTTTACTCCAGGATGATCTAAGCTGTCAGTAGCATATAATTTTTGAGCAGTCTCTGATTTATCAAAAGTATATTTTTCCTGAAGGGCTAATAAAGCAATGATTTCGCCCTCATCGCCAGATAAAGCTATTTCAGAACCCAATAGCAGCATATCTGCTTGATCCTCCGGGACATCAAGAGTTATGGGCATTGGCCACACCAGGCCGTTAGCCAGCCTCATTCTGTCTAATACCGATTGGAAATCTTCTTTTCCCATAAAACCATCTATCGGGCTGTAAGTACCTATTGCTATTTGTTCCACATCGCGCCGATGACTTTCATTTAATTTTATAACTGGCAGGGAATGAAGATATTTCGAGGAAGGCATTTCTTTAACCATACGATCAACTAATTTACCGCCGTGGGGAGCGACTAAAGAAGAAGACATATCGAAATCAAGCAGATAATTGCTCTTTTCAAGTTTTTCTACAAATTTATCTTCTTTATCCCTGAATTCTTCAACATTAACCTGTTGAGCATGCTTTATTATTTTGTTCAGCATGTTAATACAAGCCAGGGGATATTTTCCGATAGCTGTCTCTGCAGCTAATGCTAATCCTCCCGCACCATCTACAATGGTGTTTAGGACATCATGTACTTCCGCCCTGGTAGGTTTCTTATGATCTATCATGGTTTCCAGAAGATTAGTAGCCACAAATACGCCGACACCATACTTCTTTGCCTTGTTGATTATCATCTTCTGAGTTAACGGAATTTTTTCAATGGGGATCTCTTTGCTGAGATCTCCCCTGTCAATCAGCAGGTAGTCAGATTTACGAATAATATCATTAATGTTCTCTAAGGCATCTATACATTCAACTTTTGAGATTATCTTCATGGTATTTTGGGTAGCTTTACGCACTTCATCTACTGCTTTGCCCGAACGCATAAATGATGCGGCAATATGCCCAATCCCTTCCTGCAGGCCCACTTGGATAGATTGATAATCCTTCTCCGAAAGAGTGGGAAGGATTATTTTTTTATTGGATATGGGATCAATTATCACTGCTTTATTTTTGCCGATTATTCCCCCGGTGATAGCTCTGGCAGTGACATATCCCCGATTGATTGTAGCCGTGTCAGAAATACGCAATATTGCGGTGTCAAAATCTACTAGGATTAAATCGCCCACTTCTAATTGGTCTACTACCGAATAAGGAGTTAAGTTGATTTTGTCTTTATCTCCGACTATCTTATGATTATAAATTTTAATTTCTTCATTATCTTCCAATTCGATTGTAGAAGTGCCCAGCTCGCCGGTTCTTACCTGTGATCCTTCAGTATCAATTACAAAAGGGAGACCTACTTTCTTGGCTAAGGCAATGGTATCCTTAAGGTAATTGATATCAGAATGAGACATATTTACTCTGACAAAATCAACGCCTTTATCCTTAATCTTAAGCATCGCTTCTTCAGAATTAGTAGATGGCCCTATAGTTACAATTATCTTTACCTTTTTTTCCATGCCTTTAGACACCTAAAATGAAAGTGAGAATTTACTTTAAAAACGTTGTGAAATACTATTGTTTAACTGCAAGTTGATAAATCTGCTTAACGTCCCTTCTTCCAACCATCTGCTGTATTTCTCATAATCTTCAACAGTATCGAATTCTAACCAGCCCCGCGAAATCACAATCGGCTTAACTTCGTGCCCTGCGTTAATCAATGCCTGCAGCATGCAGGTCATGTATGCTTTCTTGAAAGATTTTGATCTCAGCCAAGGCTCATCTTTATGAAAGTGCTGTTGTTTATGATAATGATATGTTTCCTTTAGTTTCCGCACTCCTTCTTTGGAGAGCTTAATCAATCCAACGTATCTTACTTCAGCTTTGTCTCTGACACATTTAGTATCGCCGAGTTCGGTTATCATTCCATCCTCAACCACTAAACTTTCCATGTCCGATTCCGGATTATCCATCCTTGATTTCCAATAATCCAAATAATCATTGTCGACCGTAACGCCTATCTGCGCACCAGATTCAATTATTGATTGAAGAACTTTAGGTTCATAGATGATATCAGCATAACATATCAAAACATCTTCTTTTTCATCCAGCTCTTTTTCTGCGCAGAATAAAGTTTCTACCATGTTAGTTGTCGCAAAATCTGGATTGTGGTAATATTTTACTCCGGCAAGGCTTATTTTCTCAGATTTATATCCCCTAACTATAGAAATATCAGTGATGCCTGCACTACGCAGGGTCTCAACCTGCCTCTCGATCAATGGTTTTCCATCAAAAGTTAACATGCATTTCGGAAGGTCTTCGGTGTATTTGCCTAAGCGGGTACCCATACCTGCTGCGAGAATAATGGCTTTCATCTCTTCCACCACAATTTTCCTTCAACAAAAGCTTTCACTAATTGCGCATTAAATTCTTCATCTGGGCTTTCTCGTTCAGGATGCCACTGTACGCCAACTAATGGCAACGAAGAATGATTAAATCCTTCTATTATCCCTTCATCGCTGACTGCAAATGCCTGCAAGTTTGAAGAAAGCTCTTTCTCAGTAAGAGCTTGATTATGGAAAGAGTTTACTCTAACTTCTTTTCTGAGAAGCTCTTGGCCATCAAGTATGTGCAGAGGATGCTCTTTCCCCGGCAGATGCGCCTCTTTGCCATATTCATTCTTGATATTAATCAATTTTCCGCCAAAATATATATTCAAAAATTCCATCCCCCTGCATATTCCCAGTAGAGGTATCTTCTTCTTGACAGCTAATTCTACTATCCTTCTTTCTGTTATATCGCGTTCGGAAACTATAGACATCCCTTCTTCACGTTTTCCGCCATACATCTGCGGATCAACATCGTTTCCTCCGCTCAGGACAACCCTTTCTATTGGAAATTTTTCAAAGTAATAATCGACATCATGACCATTAGGTATCAGCAGCAGTTTCAAGCCGAATTTTTCAAAATAGTGGATATACCTTTGCTCTAAAACATCAATATCCTCGCCATGCTTGTTCTTTTCCTGCCGTAACGAAATAGCGCATAACATTTTAAGGTAAAGGGATTATTTTATTTGATTTACAATCCAGAATGACTTTTTCCGCAGTTTTAAGCTTATTGAATATCAGTTCGCCGCAGCCAATCGCCGCAGGGATGCCGAATTCTGCGCACCTTATAGACATATGCGAAGCGATCCCCCCATATTTCGTAATCAATCCGGCCGGATTTCTGGTAAATATCCAATCGTAGCCCGGATCTCCATTTTCTAAAACCACCACGCAACCTTCAAGATCAGGGACAATTTTGTCTTTTAAGTCGTTCACGTGGACGATTTTACTCTCAATATTTTTATGAGTTATGAAATTAGGTTTTGCCAGATAAAACCGTATTACTTCAAAATCATTGCTGGAAAATATAATTGGAGGAAGAACTAATTTTTCATGCAGCGCTTTTTCGGAACTGTGTTTCTGGATAAGTTTTTTCCATCCGGTTACAATCTCTTCTGTTTGCGGCACGGAAATACTGGAAAAAATATCATTAATATCAAGTGTAGCAACCTCTTTTCTAGCAAGCCCCATCCTTTCTGCAGCTTCTGCAAGTAATTCTAAAGCATCGCTGAGATTCTTGGTAAATTCAAATTTAGAAAGCTCTCTTGCTTGCGTTGATAATTCTACAAAATTAAGGAATTGCTCTGCATTGCACAATAATCCTTCCGCCTGCAATGCAGCGGTAATTTTAATATCGTCTTCTTTAGTTAGTTCCAGCCTTTCTTTTTCCAGCCCACCCCCAACTATTTTAAACGTGTTGATGAGTTCCTTATTAGCATCATAACGCGGGCTGGTGATATCATATGTTCCCGGCCGGAGATGATAATATTCCTTGATGAAATTTTCTTTTGATAATTCCCCCTTCATTAATTTCTTAAAATCGTCATTGATCTTTGTAGCTACGGTGCTTATAGATTTGTATTTTTGGTCATAAAATTGTTGAGTTATAACTTTTCTATCCACCATGCTCCGAAATATTATTTTGGCGATGAAGCCCAGCCTTGCCAATCGAGAGAACTGCACCGTCCCTTTCTTTCTGCACTGGTCTAGAAGGGCCTTACATTCAGCAATCAATTCCTGCGATCTGCCGGATTCTGCGATTACAGTAGAAATTGATTTACGTGATTCATTCATGCTGAAAACGATTTTTAAATCGTCATCTGTCGATTTAGGCGCATCTGTGATCAGATGGTTGGTCAGATATAACAAAGCGCTTTTTAATTGGGCGATATCTTCGAGTGAAAATCCCGCCCCAGCTAATTCTTTAGACCTTTGGTCAAAATTTAGGTCGTAACAGGTATAGAGAACTTCAAATTCAACCTTGTCCTGAAGATGCGGATTTCTGCGCAATTTATCTAAGTAAAATGAGACTAACTTTTCGCGCAGCTGCGGAGAAATTGAAGAGGGTATAAAAGAATTGAAAGTGTTTCTCACATTGACATAAGGTTTGTTGCCAAACAGCTCCACCAACCTGGCCGGATTGACATTGTAATATCCCTGTGAAGTCCTGGCTTCATGCCATGCGCTATCGGTGATTAGATAGCCATATAAGGAATAATCCAGATTGTTTGGCCTGTCGCCGATTATTTCTGCCGGATTCCAGTCGGGCATATCGCCAAAGAAAGTTATTTCTCCCGCCAGATGCGGATGCCGACCAGTATGTTTTTGAAAGGTTAATTTTAAGGAATCAATCATCCGTTTCACTTCTTCGTCAGATTTTTCCTTGTATATATTCGCAGCTAAAGGGCGCACTTGAAAAATAACTATGCTTCCATCGCTCTGCACGGCAAATTCAATGTCTAACGGGAAGGAAGGGATTATATTTTCAATTTCCCTTACTGCACTCATCAAACCATCCATTTCTTTCGGGATTTGAGAGGCGAATCGGCTTATGTAGAGGGTCTTGTTTTCCCTGCCAGCAGTCACTGAATCGGTGCTTCCGGTAGTATCGTCGTAATTTATGACGTAATAGGGTCCGTTTTTGCTTAAAGTCCTGGTAAAAACCACTCCGCTCATAGAGACATCATCTGTCTGCTTTTGAACAAGTATCTGATTGAAAGAAGTTTCCGCATCTTTTTCTTTGTAAGATATGGATACTTTATTTATTGCTTCTTCCACTTTTGCTTTTTCTTCAGAATCAACGTTAAGCACGCTTTCAAAACAGCCGGCCATGGATTGTTCGAAAGTATCTTCCTTTACCGCAGAGCTTCTGACCACGATCAGAAAAGGAGAAAATAATTCTTGTATTCTCGCCAGAACCTGCTCTTTCTGATTCTTCCAGTCGGAGATAGTAAAACTATACAACGGCTCGATTTTAGATTTTTTCAATAGCGGCTGCAGAGCTTTAAGAGTATCTGCTTTAGAAGAGATAATCACTTTATTTCCTTGGTGCGCTTCGGCATCAAGTTTATCTTTCTCAGTTATAAAAGCAGTAAAATCCGTGATGTCTTTGAATTTATCTTTATTTTCCAACAGATAATTTATGATCTTAAAATTTGAAAGGCGGGGATAGTAAGGGTGTTTTACCACTTTTCCGCCGATGCTTTTAATATAATCTTCTCCGTGAACATAATGCAGATCATCACCATGCACTAAAATTATTTCTGCCTCTGGAAACTCTTCATGAATGAGTTGTAAATTTTTAGTGGGGTCCCTTTGTTCCTGAACTACAACCGCATCCACATCGCGAAGACTTTCCACCACGGCTTTCCTCTCTTCATAATTAGCCATCGGCTTAACCCGATATCCTTCTACTACTTCATCAGTAAACACCCCGCAAACCAAGTAATCAGAGATAGATTTGGCAAATTGAATGGAACGTAGATGGCCGTAATGGAAAAGGTCGCAGACTACCCCGATATAAGCAATCTTCCTAACTACTTTTTCCATGTATTTGCACCGATAAAACTATTGCTGAAATAGTCTTTAAATAGTTTTTAAATATTATTAAACTGAGTATAAGGCAAATAATTATTTATGCAACATATCAGCCAAGAAACCAAATAATATTATTTGCACCCCCACCATTATAAGTAACGCGCTTAATATGGTGGAGGGATATCTTCCAACTGATCCAAGAGTAATAAATCTGTATATTAACCATAACCCGACTATCCCGCCAAAAGAAAGAAACACAAAGCCGATTCTTCCAAAAAACATCAGAGGTTCGTAATCACGATAAATCCTAAAGATATTAATCCAGGCTCTCCAAGCAAACTGAAACGGATTCTTAAATAACCTGCTTTCTCGTGTTTTTCTGGCAGTGATGGGGATTTCAGCTATTCTAAAACCCTGCTTAGAAGCTTTGATGATCTGCTCCTGGGTGTAGGTAAAAGTGTTAATATAATTTATATTTCTGGCAACTTCAGCTGTAAATGCCCTGAACCCCGTAGTTGAGTCGGTTATACGCACTTTGGTGAGGGAACTTAATACTTCTGCAAAGGCAATATTTCCCAATTGCTTTAAGAGAGACATGCTTTCTATTTTTCCCTTAAATCTGCTCCCTAAAACTAAATCGCACCCTTGTTCAACTTTTTGGATTAATTCCGGAATATGTTTAGAATGGTATTGGCCGTCTGCATCGGTATGGACAATTATATCCGCCCCTAAGCGTAAACATTCCCTCATTTCTACCCTGAAAGTCTCTGCTAACCCCATATTTCTGCGGTTTGAAACAACTACTGCATCGTAAGATTTTGCAACTTCAACAGTGTGGTCTCGCGAACCATCATCCAACACTAAAATTTGATAGTTATATGCGGTATTTCTCATAACATCAGTTATCTCCTGCAGAACAAAAGGAAGAGTTTTTTCTTCGTTGTACGCGGGAATGGCAATGATTATTTTAGGAATTTTTTTCATCTGGGTTATTTATTACGGTTTTATGATCTACTATTTTTTTACTTTTTGCTGGCTAAAGTATTATGCACTAAGAAATTGCCAATAGCCAAATAATCCAAATTACCTTGTTGAAATGATCTGATAGCGTCAAAAGGGCTGCATACTATTGGTTCTTCATGCATATTAAAGCTGGTATTGATCAATGTTGGTATTTTAGCTATTTTTTTATATTCTTGAATGATTTTATAAAAACTCGGGTTAATTTCTTTCTTGACTAATTGTGGTCTGGCGGTTCCATCGACGTGAACTGCGGCGGGGCTGTTTTTTTTCATGTAATCTGTACATTCAAAAGTAATGGCCATGAATTCTGCTGAATGTTCAGCACCGTTGATGTTTTTATAACATTTACTTCGATCTTCAAATAACGTTGCTGGCGCAAAAGGCATAAATTCGGTTCTGTTCAGCCTCTCATTCAGCCATTTGTTCACAGATGGGTCCTTGGCTTCGTAAATGATCGAGCGGTTTCCTAGCGCCCGGGGCCCGTATTCCATTGCGCCGTTAAATCTAGCGACAACTTTTCCCTGGCTGACCAGCCGGGCAATAATTTTTTCAATGCCTTGGTGGTAAATGTAATTCACTTTTAATTTTTTTAATTCTTTTTCAATCTGTCCATTACTAAAATTAGAGCCTAGGTAAACGTGTTGCAACCGGTACGTTTTAGTATTCTTGTTTAATCGGTGATAAAGTTCTAAAGCTGCGCCGGCAGCTAAACCGCCGTCGCCCATGTTTGGGAAAATCCATAAGTTTTTGACGCCTTCAATTTCTAGGATTCTTTGGTTTAGTTTTACATTGGCAAAAACCCCCCCGGTTAAAACTAAATCGTAAATTTTATATTTTTCAATGAAGAATTTCACCCAATTTACGGTAACTTCTTCTAATAATCTCTGGGCGGTTGAGGCAACATTTTTAGCTTCTTTGTTTTTTAGTTTTTCTGCGAGAGCCAATAATTGATACCTGTTTTTAACGATAATTCTGGATTGATGATGCTTAATGAATCTTTTGAACTGCAGGTACAATTTTTCCGGGTCGCCATAAGCGGCCAGGCCGACGATTTTCCCCTCATGACGATTTAATTTAAACCCCAGCCCTTTGGTTATGAAACCATAAAAACAGCCGACAGAATTTTGGGCATCTAAGGCTTCAACGACATCAATTTTTGTTTTTGCTCCTACCCCCACCATCCCAGACTTGTTATCGCCGGAAAAATCAAGTGAAAAGATCAATGATTTTTTAAAACCGGAAGTATAAAATGCCGAAGCTAGATGAGAATAATGGTGGTCTAGAAAATAAATTTTTTGCCTTAAGCCTAATTTCCGTAAAGAACTTTTTGTCAAACTGCCACTGGCATTATTAAAACCGCGGATCTTTTTGAATTCGTTAAGTTCCTGAATAGAATAAACTTTTCTTTTTTTAAGAATATTAATGAAGGTCCGATGAAACAAAGAAGAGTTGTAAATCTCATCCAATTTTATTTCTGGAAGGTGGCGGTTATTTCCATTTCTGCGGGTGTTGTAAAACGAATATAGGTAGGGGTAAGGCAAACCGCCCTTGATTATATGAGAGATATCTTCTTTTCGAATGGCAACTATCCTTAATACTTCTTTTATGGATTTAAAAGGAAAGCCGTAAGCGAATTTTTCCCGGCATAATCTCTCTTCACTTACAGCTGCGATGATTTTCCCATCTTTTATAAGAGCCGCTCCAGCATCATGACTATCGCTTATTCCTAAGATATACATTTAATTTTCCCTCCACCGCATTATTTTTGTAATTTATTCACCTGTTCTTTTGATTAGCTAAATAAGATTTAACTGGGTTTATTTGTGCTTATTATCAGCACCCCTTTATTTTATTTATGGAAATTAAGATTAGTAATTCAAGTGTGGCGATGGGAGCATATTGCTACCGGGGAAGGCAGATCCTATGATTTTAGGGTTCTTTTGGTACGTATTGTGATGATATGATTCTCATAATCTCTTCAGTCGCTTGGCCGTTGCCGAAAGGATTTTCCCAATCTTTCGTGACGGCAATCATTTTTTTGCTGCATTCAACTATTTTTAGAGGATCCGTTCCTGCAAGGATGTTACTCCCTACTCTTAAAGTCTCTGGCCTTTCAGTGTTGTATCTTAAAGTTACGCAAGGAACTTTTAATATGCAGGCTTCCTCTTGCACACCGCCTGAATCGGTGAGAATTAACCGGGCATTCTTTTCCAAATTAAGGAAATCGAGAAAACTTGCGGGGGGAACCAAAATTAAACCTTCAGGTATTTCTAAATTGAAAGTTTTTAGCATTTTTTCCGCACGCGGATGGATGGGATAAATAATATTTAGGTTTAGTTCCCGATAAAGCAACTTTAATCCCAAAAGAATCTCTTTTAATCTTTTCTGATCATCTACATTTTCCTGCCTATGCAGGGTTAGTAAAATATACTCATTTTTTTTAGTTCCCAGTTTGTTAAAAATATCTTCCCTGCGTTCTGCTAATTTAATATTCTGAAAAACGGCATCGACGATGGTATTGCCGGTAACAAATATTTTATGTTCAGGAATATTTTCCTTTAATCCGTTTATTTTAGAATCTTCTGTGGGTGCGAACAAGTAATTAGCCGTATGATCTGCTATAACCCGGTTTATTTCTTCAGGCATAAGATTATCGTAACTGCGCAAACAGGCTTCTATATGCCCAACTTTAATATGCAATTTGGATGCCGCTAGAGCTCCTGCAAGAACACCATTGGTGTCGCCCTCAACTAAAACGATATACGGATTTTCTTTTACTAAAACTTCTTCTATCCGATCCAAGATTGCCGCCGTCTGTCTGCCATGGGAACCCGAACCGGCTTCCAAATGATATTTGGCTTCGGGTAGGCCTAATTCTTCAAAAAGAATTTTATCCATATTATAAGAATAATGTTGACCCGTATGTATGATGAAAAAATCAAATTGATTATTAGTACAATATCTGATTATGGGGCTCATTTTGATTATTTCCGGACGAGTCCCAACCACAATAGCAATTTTCATTGGTTTTTTTGTTTCAATAGTTTGATATAAGTTAACTTGAAAATGAAGTTAAGATGGCTCATCACTACCCGGAATAATTTTATGCTTGATTTTCCATATTGCCTGGTGTAAAGGGTGGTGGGGTACTCTTTAATTTTATATCCTTTCAGAATAGCATAGCTTAATATCTCGGCGCTGCAAAGGAACCCATTAGATTTAAATTTAATATTTTCCAGAACATTTTTTTTGTAAGCTCTAAAGATGCCGGTGTAAGTATAGATATCCCTTCTTCCTAAGACCGCTCGGTACATTTCTGAAACGGTTTTGCTTAATATGCGCCGGTAAAGCGGAACATCATCTAAAGTCCCCTGTGGATGATAATGAGAAGCATTTACAATATCGGTTTCTTCGTCCAACAATTCAAGAAGATTTCTGATTTTTCCCGGAGGAAAAGTACAGTCGCAATCTAATGGAACGATGATGTCTCCAGTTGAAAATTTAAACGCGGTCCTTAAAGCAGCCCCCAGATTGTAATTTCTTTCATGCTTGATTATTTTAACATTCTTATTTTTTTCATAATGGCTATTAAGAAGCTCGTAAGTTTTATCTTTAGAACCGTCATCAACAAAAATAAGTTCCGTTTCGTAATCTTTTTCTAAATCAGCTACTGCGGAATTTAGCTGGTTTGTTAAGTTTAGGATGGATTCTTCTTCATTATAACAAGGAATTACTATGGACACTCGTTGAGACGTAATCATAAAGTTCAAATATTTAACCTTTTTTTTTTAATAAGTTATATATTTTGTGCTGCCCTAAAAATGTAGTTGATGTTGAAATGAGTTCGCATTCCATCTCCCTAATATATTTCTTTATCTCGAATTCTGAATGAAATTTAGCTATTGGAGTGAAGAGCTGGTCTGCAATTAGATGAACTGCATCTTGATCATCTCTTGGCTCTTTGTAATAGAACTCTGTAAATCTCTTGATAGATTTAATGAACCATCTGGGCATATCTTCTGGTTTTTTATTTTGTCTAAACAATTTAAATGATTTATATATCAGAGGGTAGTAGTGCCATTTAGAATAAAGCATTATGATACATTGTCCTTTAGATTTGGTTACTCTAACACACTCTTCAAAACCTTTGTGAGTGTCAGGGGTATGGTGTAGCACACCAATGCTTATGACAATATCGAAATGATTATCTGGAAAATCAAGGTGAAGAGCATCGCCGACTTTAGCTTTTATTTCCGGATAAGCTTTATTGACAGATTCTATTGATTTTCTGCTCAGGTCTATTGCATATATATCTGCTCCCGCACCATAAAGTATTTTGCTCATGGTCCCAGTTCCACAGCCGACATCTAAAACCGTTTTATTTTTTAAAGAATCAAAATCTAAATGCTTCGCTAAATGCTTTTTCCAACAGTCCTTTCTTTTCTCCCCTCCATCTGGAAAATTATATCGGTCGTAGAATGTTTCCATCTTTAATTGTATACCTCAACAATGCTTTTTCTATGGGCAATCGCCGTTCTTAGACTCCAATTTAGTCTCTGGTCTTATTATTACTTTCAATAATACCGGCTACCACTTCTTTGTGCTCCATGCTGCGTTTGTTTTTCATTCAGTTGATCTGAAGTTATAGTAAGACCAAATTGATTTCATTTAAAAGATTTGTGAATTATGAAGCACCCTATTTAATAAAATTTATATAACCCCGGAAAGCAAGCCTAAAATACATGAAATCAAGCAAATCATACCTTTTCATCCTCTTTGCAATAGTATTATTCGGATTCTTGCTCCGCCTCCATGACCTTGAGAAGGAAAACTACTGGATGGATGAGATCATCACTGTCAATCATGCGCAAGAAAAAAACCCGATAGAAGTTATTGAGAAAGTCGGACAGTATGAAGGGGCTCCCTTCGGCCATTATCTTCTGCTTCATTATTGGGTAAAAGCATTTGGTATCAGCGAGTTTTCAACGCGCATGCTTTCAGTCATCTTTGGGACTATTTCCATTATAATTATGTTTTATCTTGGCAATCTGCTATTCGGAAAAAAAGTGGGCTTAGTTTCTTCTTTACTATTAGCGACATCTATGCTTCAGGTCCTTTATTCCCGAGAAACAAGACTTTATGCTATGTACACTTTACTTTCTCTGCTGGCGACTTATTTATTCATTAAAATTTACCGAAATGAAAACAATAATAAACTGGCCATTAAACATTACCTTTTTTATTTTTTTGTTATTCTTACTGCGATGTATACTAATTATTTAACTGGTTTCCTGATAGCCGGATATACATTTTTCTGGTTGTGGAACTGGGAAAAAGATTCTAAAACTGGTTTTCAACGCTGGATCAAAGTCAATGCCCTAGTGTTAATATTTTCCATACCCCTCATTCCACTCATACAAAAACAATTAGCTTCTATTGGAAACGGCGCAGGCAAAACTTTCGCCAGTTTTGGTGTTCCCTCATTTATCGCCAAATTAGGATTATTCATGTTTGCTCTGCCGCTCCTTTCAGGTATGTTTTTGATGATTCTTGCCTTGCTCTGCAGAAAGAAGATGAAAGCATTTTTCAGGGATCATAAATTACCGCAAGAATGGTTCTTATATGTGGTGATTCTATTTTCAATAGGTTACATGTACCTCTCGCTTTATCCTCTTTCCATATTCGGCTTGCCGATATTTCGTAGTCCCATAATCCATTCTTATTTCTTGATTAGGCATTCTTTCCTGATAGCACCGCTTTTTTACCTATTTTTTTCTTACCACATCATTAGGATTTCATCCAAAAAAATAGCGATGGCTGCCTTCAGTATTCTTTTGATCACCAATGCTTTCGCATTGACGGCATATTATACTGAAACTACAAAACCTGAATGGGATCTAGCGACATCATTTATCGGGCAAAATTCCAATGATGGGCCATTAATTTTATTAGACCGTGGAGGTTTGACTAGTTCATCTCTACTGACTTATTATTCTGATTCTGAACCGCGTTATGTGGCTCTTACCAAGTTGCCTCGCGGACAGCCCCTCTGGAAGATAGAACCGGGAAAGTTATTCTCCATTACCGATCAAGAAAGTTATTTTTGGTTAGTCCTTACGAGAAATCAAGGAACTGAAGATTATTACAAAGATCTTCTACGCTCCAGATATACGCTTATCGAACAACATGAATTTAAAGATATCAAGGTGTATAAATTTAAATCTGAATGACTGGATAGAGATAAACTTAAATAACCATGCTATCTAAAAGCTAAAAATGATAAGTTATATCACTATTTTACTTTTTTTTGCATACTGCTGGGGAATAGGTTTTACTGCAACCCATCTTCTTAAAAAACCTGAGAATGGCATAGAAAAACATCTGCTTAATCTAGCAATAGGCTTAGGCATATTACCTATTATTTTCATTCTTTTAAACTTCTTTCATATCACATTAGATTGGAAAATCATATTTATATTAAGTATAGCATTTCCAGTTTATTATTTTGCCAGAAAAATAAAGAGAAAAGAATTTTCAATCCCTAAGCCACACATAAAAAAATCAGACATGGTCATCTTAGCAGTGATCATTATCGCGGCTCTTTCTTTTTACATTTACGCCAAAGGCGCCTTTGGATATCCTTATTTAGAAGATGAAGACCCTTGGGGCCACGCAGTTGGGGCAAAATATGTTGCCTTAGAAAAAAATGCATATGATCCCGATATTAAAAGCCCTGATAGAGACATAGATATTGTTTTATCTTACATCGATCCTTATCCGCCGGCATATGACATCCTTATGGGCATACTTCATCAGACCTCGCCTGATTTACGATGGACTCTTAAGTTCTTTAATGCTTTAATCATTTCACTGGGATTTATTTTCTTTTACCTTTTTGCTCAGCTGCTGATGGAAAATAGGATTAAAGCTTTGTTAGCGACTGCCATATTAGCCATGATCCCATCTTATCTTAGCCACTTTATTTGGGCTCATTCATTGGTAATCGCTCTTTTCTTTCCATTCATGTATGCTTTTCATAAAGGCCTTGAAGATAAAAAATGGCTTTTTATTGCTGGAATTATTACTGCCAGTATCTGGGTTACTCAAAACTTTGAACAGCCGATTAAATTAGCTACCATGGCTCTGATTTATGTCTTAGTATTTTCTTTAGCATATAGAAAATTCTTATGGAAACACCTTGCTGCGCTTTGTAGCGGCATTGCTGTTTCATTCGCTTGGTGGGCAGTTATTATCAACAAATATGGATTCAAAAAGTTTTTAGCTTATTACGGTGGAGACGTTATTAATCAGGGAGATACCATAGTACTTTCTTCATCCGGCGGAACCGGATTTGAACCTATGAAATTCATTGTTTCTGCTTGGCAAACTTTTACCAATCCGGGAGGAACCGCTTCCAGAACTTATAGTTTTAGTGATTTCTTTTTTGCGAAAGGCCAAAACATGATTAATAATCCTATCGGCATAGGTGTTGCCCTCTCATTGCTTACTTTAGCTGGTGTAATATTTATTATATGGAAATACAAATCAAACATTGTACAAAAAGAGAATGGCTGGCGTAGCTTAATTTTATTTTGGTTAATCTTTACTTTTTGGGCAGTCAACGGCCTTAATTTTCCGATCTCTGTCGCCAGGGGCGCATTCAGGTCCTGGATGATCTTAGCCATTGCAGTATCGTTAGTGGCTGCTGAAGGAACATATCTTATTAAAGACCGGATTAATTCAAAAACCTTAAAGTATGGCTTTTTATGTTTAGTTTTAATCAGCATTGCTTTTACTTCCGGCCTCCAGAAATATCAGGTCAACACCTCCATCTGGCCGACATCCGGATCATTCACTGACTCTTCTGAACCATTCCAATACGCTGCCTGGTTTGATACTATTCCTGACAACACCAAAGTATTTACTTTTGCGCCAAGAGATAAATTAGTTATCGGGTATGGAAAATTCAGCTGCGTCTGGTGCCAGGAAGTGATTGATTTCCGCGAGGATATAATGGACAAAGATGCTGAAGAGCTATACGTTTTCCTTAAATCTAACGGATATGAATATCTTATTCTGAATGGCCCCATGGATTACCGCCACTTAAGCGAAAAATTACCTGTTGAAAATCCCGAAGAAATTATGAACCAAAAATATCAGGATATACTTAACTCGGGCTACTTCACAACTGTTGCAAAAATAGGCGATAATGCCGTGGCATTGAAAGTCAACTGACTCAGTTAAAGACGCAAGTATAAGAACCGTCCTGCTTTTGCGCCATTTTTCCGCCTGCTCCCAGGCAGCAATTATATATCTTCTTTGGATTTTCAGCGATAGATTTATTTTCTTTTTTTTCAGCTAATTTATCCATACATCTCTGCATTCCTTTTTCGCCAAAATTATTAATCGCTGCGAGAACTGAAAATACAACCACCAAAACCAATAGGCCATATAACATCACTAAAAGAATCTTTTGTGATAAGGATAGCTCTTTAAACATTATTTAACTTTAAATTACCTCTTTTATAAATTTTGTTAAATAGAACTGTTAAAAAGACCGGAAATCATGCAGTCACTTCTGCCACTTTAATCTTGAAATGCAGCGTCTTTCCGGCTAAAGGATGATTTAAATCTATGGTTACATCGTCCTTGGTCACGGCAATGATTCTTGCGGGGAACTGCTGCCCGTTAGGCAATCCGACTGCTAATATCATTCCTGCCTTCGGCTCTTGATCCTGCGGAAGCTGCTGCCGCGGAATTTTCTTGTGCAATTCTTGGCGCACTTCGCCATACGCTTCCTTAGCTACAAGGGTTATTTTCTTTTCTTCACCGGATTTCATGCCCATGACTGCGTCGTCAAATCCTTTGATAACCTGACCGGAACCAACTTCGAACTCTAAAGGCTGGCCGTGCTTCTCAGAAGCATCAAAAACCGTGCCGTCGTCAAGTGTTCCAGTATAATCAACTTTAACCTTGTCTCCCTTTTTTACCATTTCTTGCTTTTTCACAGGCATAAGTATCAACTCCATCAGTTAAAAACAAGTAGAACCCGTTTTTAATTTTGAACAAAAAATAAACAATCTTATTTAAGTGTTTTGGAAGAATTCCGAGATTAGTCAATCACAACAACATTTATATAATTCTATTCTAACAATGCAGAGATGAATCCTGAAATCCAACAGAAACTTCTTCAGGCAGGTAAAATAGCCGCTCAGGTGCGCAGGGAAGGAGCAGCTAAACTTGCAAAACCGGGAACTTCGTATCTTCAAGTCATGGATCACTGCGAAAAACGTGTTAAACAATTAGGCGGGCAAATCGCCTGGGTGCAGATGGCAGTGAATGATGTCGCTGCACATTTCTGCCCGACTGACGATGACCCGTCAGTATCTGCCGAAGGAGAAGTCATCAAAGTGGATATGGGCATCCATATCGACGGCTATCTTGCTGACAATGCCATGACGGTCGTGGTAGGTTCTTCCGGCGAACATAAAGAGATGGTCAAAGCAGCCCAAAACGCCCTGAAGGCGGCCATTAAACTGGTCCGTCCGGGAACCCCGCTCTGGCAGTTAGGAGAAGCGCAATTTTCTGAGGCAGAAGCATTGGGGTTTACCACCGTAAAAAACCTTTCCGGGCATACTATTGAACGCTATAAAGTGCACGGCGGGATTTCCATTCCCAGTTTCAATAATAAAGACAAAAAAGAATTGAAAGAAGGATGGCAGATCGCCATTGAGCCTTTCGTGACTAATGGCCAAGGGCTTATCAGGGAAAAAGGACCGGCAACTATTTTCATGGTGGAAAAAGAAAAAGGCGTTCGTTCTCCTCATGCGCGGAAAATCTTGGAATTTGTAAAACCGCAGCAGGGACTTCCTTTTACTACCAGATGGCTTACCAGGGAATTGGGAAAAGGTCCAGCAGCATTGGGATTGCGGGAACTGCAGCAGTCAGGGATTGTCCGCTCTTTTCCACCATTAGCAGAAGTATCTGGAGGCATAGTCACCCAGTTTGAACATTCTATGATCGTCAAGGATAAGCCGATAGTATATACCAGGCACGAAGAAGATAAGTGGTAGGAGTTTTTGCGGATGATACAAAAAACTGTCGGTTTCGATTTGCGAAAATGGGCCAGCTACGAAAGAAGTATCGTCCAGCCTTACATCCACAGCCTTATCGATGAAGCTCTTTCCGACAGCGGTGTTTCTTCCCACGATATCATTTTCAGGGGAGGTTTCGGAAGAGCAGAAGATTTTGAACGGCTTCTGAAAACCGGTTCGGACTACGAATCTGCGCACATGACTACGATTATTGACGATACGCCAGTAAAAGCCGCCGCGCTTTATGCCGTGCCTTTGGACAAGATAGGAATCGAGCCTTGGTGCAGAGGTTTGGATCCTTTGTATTGGGCATTGAGGGGCCATCCTTCGGATCGGGGCTGGAATCCAATTAATGTATTAGTCGCTTACCGGCGAGACCACATGATAGAAATCACCGGTTCTGATGCAGTAGCTTTCAGAAGCATAGAACCGTCCATCGATGCTGTTGCGGCGATAATTACTTTCAACTTGTTGCATAAAGATTGTGTCCGAAAACAAAAAGATCGCACCAAAGAAGAAGAAAAATTAGAGATGTTGCAACGATTGGCTGGCTCTTTCAGAAGATAAAGAGAATCGCATGAAAAGTAGGAGCCGTTTATTTTATCACTTCTTCAGCTTCGGCAAAACCTGATACGCAAACACTGCTGCCAAGATGATTACCGCCCAGAAAACTAAAGTAGTGATTATTCTCAACGCAAACAATAACAGATTCAACAATAAAATTATCAACACTCCGACGCCGATCAGTTTGAGCAGCTCTTTCCGCTTCATGATAATTTCTTCACCGCATCTTTAACTGACAATAATTGCTCCGTGCCGGAACTCATATCTTTCAGCAGGATCTTTTTCTTTTTAACTTCCTCTTCGCCGATGATTATCACATAGGGGATGCCTAAAGCATTGGCATACTCCAGATTCTTGCTGACTCCCTTTTTACTGAGAGCAAAATCAGTAAAAATGCCGTTTTCCCGCAGCTCCTGAGCAACTTTCAGCGCTTCAGCGACCGCATTGATTGGAACTACCAGCACTTTCGCCGGCGTCTTCTTTTCCATTTTATTCTGCGCTTTCATCTGTTCCATGATAGGTGTTATCCCCAGAGAGACGCCGACCGCAGGTATTTCCAACCCATTTTCTCCTTTCAATCCGCGGATCATGTTATCATACCTTCCTCCGCCGGCAATGGACGAAATTGCGGCGCTGTCCTTCAGATAAACCTCAATTACCGTCCCAGTATAATATGCCTGCCCGCGAACCAGGGAAAGATCAAATTCTACATTCTTGACATCCATGGCTTTCAAATAACTAAACAATTCTTTCAGTTCATTAACACCTTGGCTGCCTTCAGGAGCAGTAATTTTTTTTGATAATGAAGCAAACGTATACTTTGAAGATAAAAAATTCATTAATTTTGTTATTTGTGGTTTATTGAAGCCTAGTTTGCTTAATTCTTCTGCGACTCCGGCTTTTCCGATTTTATCCATTTTATCGATGGCGATAAGAACTTCTTTCTGCTTTGCGGTTATTCCTGACTGCACCAGAATGCCGTCCACCAACTTACGATTATTTACTTTTATGACAAACTTAAACTTCAGCTGCCTGAAAACGTCAGCAAGAAGAGCAATCTGTTCTACTTCCGCCAGCATGGACGCCGTTCCGATGGTATCTACATCGCACTGCCAAAATTCTCTTTCCCGCCCTGATTTTATTGGCCCGTCGCGGAAAACGCTTCCTGCCTGATACACTTTAAATGGCATTTTTATGGTTGGATTCTGCGCTACGTATCTGGCTAAAGAAGTGGTCATCTCAAATTTAAGGCCTAACTTTCTTTCTCCCTGATCTTTCAAGGTAAATGTTTCTTTTAACACGTCGCTTTCTGCGCCCGCACCATATTTTGCCGCTAACGTTTCATATCGCTCTAAAGTAGGCGTTTCTAAAGGAGCAAACCCGTATAATTCAAATGTTTTAATTATAGTGCTGACTACTTTGTTCTTTAAAATCTTTTCTTCCGGAGGCAAGTCACGCACGCCCTTAGCAGTCTGTAGTTCCATAGTTTAATTAGAAGTATTTGCTGTTTTATATATATTCTGCTTTAAGAAGGCTTATAGAATCTGCTATTAAAAAAAAGAGGGCGGCCACGGGGAATCGAACCCCGATCCCAGGTGCCACAGACCTGAATAATAGCCAAAGTACCCCATAAACGTAGCGTTTATCGGTCTATACGATGGCCGCCAATATTTTTATTGAAATGAAGCCCTATTTTATAAAAGTTGCTTTTTCCACGGCGTATTCATTGGCAGTTAGCATTTAATAACCGATTGATGGAAAAAGCAACGTTAGAAAAACGACCTGACTCTGCTCTTTGTCCAGTAGTGGCCGGTTTTCTTTGACGTTGTTTCTTTTTTAGACAAAAGTAAGGGTTTTTGCTATTTTTCACCGGATAAGCAGAACGAATGGCGGTTATTAAATAACTCAAATCATCAGCACTTTCTGTTTTCTTTTTACTTTCACTTGGATATGTTTGGCGTACCCTACAAAATCCCCGCCGGCCTGCAGGGGAAATTCTTTCCTGCTTTTGATGATAAATACTTTTCCCCGCAAGGAAATCAACGGCGCCTTGGCCAGCCCCAGCTGTGTCAAAAACATCCCCCACAAACGCAGCGTTTTATTAAAAATCGGCGCATGGGTATTGACGCAGGCCATACCACTGACATAACCATCATCTTCCTTGCTCTTCCCCAGCAGCGAGCGGATGCCGAATCCGATATAAGGCACTTTTCCAATTATGATATTGACACAATTGTTCCACTGATGTTTCTTACCATCAACGCTGCATTCCATATTGTATTGCAGCCTTGGACCGAATGCCGCTTTTGCTCCTGCAGCAAAATAGTCAGAGAATGAATGCCGTTTCTTATTTTTTATCAATTTCACGACTTCCGCATCAACACCGGCGCTTAAAAATAATGTTTCCTGTTTTCCTTGATCCCATTTTAATTCCAAAACGTCCAGAAGAACTTCTCGGAACTTAAATCTGGAACGAAGATATTCAAAACGTTTCCCCTTGTAGAAATACGAATAGAAACTATTTCCTGCGCCTAAAGGAAAAAAACCTAAACTTTTGTTATGAAACGGCTTGTAATTTAATGCCGCTTCAAACGTGCCGTCGCCGCCGGCGATGATTATGTTTTTAGCCGCGCCAATCTTTTTTTCCATGCCTTTGAACATATTTTCATCGGAAAGAAAATGGACTGCCGCATTTCTTCGTTTTGCAAAGATGTCCAGCAGATAACGCCGGTATTTGTCTTTATATCCTCCTGACCTTTTATTGGCTAAAATGACCATTTTTTCCTGCTCAACGACTCTCCCTAATTGTCTCCTGGTCCGGAGCCTCTTTGCATAAACGTAGCTGTAATGGATAATGGAAATTATTCCCAACACTACCGCAGATAATGTAAATAATTGCAGAACTAAATGGAAAGGATTAGCAAGCAGCGGAAAACTTTCTTCTCCCAAAGCCAGAAACACCAGTATGAACTGAAGAATGGTGATGGTTTTCCCATACAATTCTCCCCTGATGACTACGTCATCCCTCGCCGCGAGCATCCTAATGCTGCCGATGATTATATCCCTAAATACAAAAATTCCTAAGATCACTGCAGAAAATAATCCCTGCAGCATAAAAACCAATAAGAGAGTTAGAACCATTATTTTGTCGGAAAATGGATGAAGGAACGAAACATCGTGTCTCCGGATGGTTTTCCCCACTACGTCGCTAACTACAGAAATCACCAGCAGAATCAAAGCCGGCAGCGGATTTTTAGTAAAAACAAAATACACTATGAACGGCAGAAGCACAAAATGAAGGAAGGGGACTAATTTAGCGAAGCTCATGGAAGCAGAACAACTGAGGATAGTTAAAAAGTCTTTTGGTCGCTGTTTTGAAAAAAACTGAAAACATAAAAAAAATATTAAAAAATCTAAGGCTTATACAGCTTAGATACGGCTTTTATCTTGCCTTCCCGGTTTAAATCTGGATCATTAATAACTGCCAAGGTTTGTTCGAGAGTCGGCTGTGCAATCCTTTGAAAAGCTGATTTTTCGCGTGCGGTGCGCGCCTACGGCACCATGCTCACTTCGTTCGCACCACGTACCCCGAGAAAACGACCGTAGGAGTTAATGAGATCGAGGCCAAGGAGAGCATCGTTGCAATAGTCGCCAAGGAACAGCAAACGGCCCAAAGGTTCATCAGCAAGGTCAGCACTATGCCATATTCCGATCCTATTCCCTTTCACTTCTTTATGCCGTTGAAGATACTGCTCGGCTCGTGCTCGTCCGCCTAAGAAGGGAATGGTCTGCGGATGCTCTAACGCTTGCGCAACATCAATAACGTCGGACATAGAGTTTCTCAAGATATTATAATCAACAACAAAAACATTCTCATTATCCTCCAAAGCAAGAAGTTTTTGAAATTCTTCTGGGGGCATCTCTCCGGCATAATTAACTAAGCCTTTATTCACAGCTTCTTTAATATTATCTGGATCTGAAAAGTAATGAGGAACGTGCGCATACACCACTACCGGTTTATTTCCTTTGCTTCTGCCAGTCGCTCGTAAACTTTGGGTAGTGTACCAGGTATTCCAAATGTCTGAATCTGCTGGCGCAACAATGCGCGCATCCACAAGCTGCGGCATGAAAAGAGCATCGTAGCCAGCATCTTGACACTGGCGGAGCGCTTTTTCTACTCCGTAAGTTTCTAAAACTTCAAATTCTTTTCCTTCTGAAGGTTTATTTTGATAGAGTTGAATGATTTTCATTTTTAGGAACCTCCTGGATGGATTATATAACTGCTCAGAAGAGGATTATTTATAAATCTTCCAGCGTTGAAGAATAATTAAAAAAAATACTTATAATTTACCGCTTGTACAGCTGGGAAACAGCTTTTACCATGCCTTCCCGGTTTAAATCGGGATTATTGATGACCGCCAAGGTCTGCTTCGAGAGTTGGCTGTGCAATTCTTTGAGAGCCGGATTTTTTCGCGCGCGCAACGTGCGCCTCCGCCGCAAGAAAAGAAACATCCGATTTCTTTTCTGCGCAGAAATGTGGGCGTTGCCCCATTTCTTGCGCTACCCCGACAAGACGGCCATTGAAATTGTCAAGGTTGAAGTAACCAATAATGTTAGAATAGTTAACAATCCTACTAAGCACCAAAGACCGCATTACTGGTGATGCATAGTTATTTCTATCAAACCTTAAGCGCATGACTTTATTGCTGTTGGATGCGTTACTTACCATCTCGGCATAGTCTTTCAAATCCTTTCCTCTGCTAAGATGTTCCCACACATCTCCAACAACAGTATTTTCTGGCTGCCATACACCGTTTCTTTTGACAAAGCCTTGTTCATGAGCTAGTTCTACTTTGTCTGTGCTTAAGTAGAGAACATCATTGCCGTACAAATCTTCCCATTGATGGCCTGACAAAACCGTAGCATAATTATCAAGTTTAGTGTCCGGAGAAATTTCACGCAAGAGTTCTGCATCTAATACGAGTTTAGCATTATTTTGTCTATCGTATGCTGCGCCATCGCCGGTAAAAATATAATTATGTCTCCATCCATCAACAACATCGCATGGAGCAGATTCACGTCTGCCGATAACTCCGGCGACAGAAATTGGATCAAACCCTTGCCCCATAAGAAGAGACATCTCCTTTGTAGGGCAGCCAAAAAATTCTTGGTATGAACATTTAGGTTCATCTCTTCCTGTCAATTTAAGTGTCATCTGGTCTTTTCCCTGTATTTTAATATGTCAAAGAAAACCGACCACCGCCGGTCAATAGACCAGCGGCATACTTGCTCAAGAAAAGAAACAGCGATTTCTTTTCTGAGCTAAAATAAAGTCGTTGCTTTATTTTATGCTTCGCTCGGGTCGGTTTTCTGACCCTGCTTTTTCCAATCTGTGTTTAATTTGATGTAAACCACTGGCGAATATACCAGTGGAAAAAAGCAGATTTTAGCTGCACCATATAACTGCAATGCTTTGCGCAGTTCCGCCGCATCACATCTCCATCCCCGGATTTCCGGTCTTGGGAGCTTCCTGTTTCTTTCCCATGATGACGTCGTCGATGCGTAAAATCATTTCCGCCACTTCTGCAGCGCTGCTCAATGCCAGAGTTTTTATCTTCAACGGCTCGATGACACCTTCTTTCCAAGCGTCCAGCACTCCGCCGGTAAATACATTCACTCCTGCTCCGGATTGGCCGTGATCATGCGCGAAACGTAATTGCGTCAATACGTCGATCTGATCTAAACCGGCATTCTCTGCGAGGGTGCGGGGGATGACTTCCATTGCCTCTGCAAAAGCCTGTACGGCTAACTGCTCCCGCCCACTGAGAGTACTCGCATATTTACGTAATTCTTTAGTTAATTCCATTTCTACTGCTCCGGCGCCGGCGACAACAAAACCGTCCTTCAAAGCAGCTGCTGCATCGCCTAAAGCATCAGTGACCGCTCTTTTAATTTCTTCTGCGACGTGAGAAGTTCCACCCTTTATCAAAAGCGTAACCGCCTTGGCATTCATGCATCTCTCTACGAAAATCATCTCTTCATCATTTACTTTTACTTCACGGACCACTCCGGCTGAACCTAAATCACCCATATTCAACTCTTTCCAGTTGCTGACAATTTTTGCTCCGGTAGCTCTGGCTAACTTCTCCATGTCGCTTTTCTTGACGCGCCGTACCGCGAATATTTTTTTCTTGGCCAGAAAATGCTGCGCCAAGTCATCAATTCCTCTCTGGGAAAACACCGTCGTCGCTCCGGTTCTGGCGATGGTTTCCACCATTTCCCGCAAAGTCCTTTCTTCCTGTTCTAGGAATAAATTCAGTTGTGTAGGATCAGTGATTTGAATTTTCGCATCTATTTCTGTATTCTTGATCTCCAGCGCCGCATCTAACAGAGCTACTTTAGCATTCTCCATCCGTTCCGGCATGGAGGCATGAACTCTTTCCTTGTCTAACACGATGCCCTGCACTAATTCGCTGTTATCGACGCCTTCGCCGACAATCGTTTCAACTTTGATGTCGCTAAGGTTGATTCTGCCTTCGGCAGCCACCAGTTTAACTGCCCGTAAGATCAATTCTGAAAGAACTTCTTTATTCGCTTCCGCGCCCTTTCCGGTCATGGCTGTGATAACAATATTCCGTAACATCTCTTCATCTTCAAGAGAAACGCTTTTTGTCAGATTTTTAAGAATTTTCTGCGCCTGCACTTCCGCCATCCGGTATCCCTTCACCAGCACGGTGGGATGAATTTCCATCTCCAATAAATCTTCAGCTTTTTTTAATAATTCCCCAGCTAATACTACTGCGGTAGTCGTTCCGTCGCCGACAATATTTTCCTGCGTCTTAGCAACTTCAACCACCATTTTAGCGGCCGGATGTTCTATCTGCATCTCTTCCAGGATCGTAACGCCGTCATTTGTTACTATGACCTCTCCGATGGAATCGACAATCATCTTATCCATCCCTTTCGGGCCGAGGGTAGTCCTGACCATCTGCGCTACTGCTTTCGCCGCCGCGATGTTGTTTCTTTGCGCATCTCTTCCGGTCGTCCTTCTGGTATCTTCCGGCATTATGTAAATCGGCTGAATATGGTCTGACATGTCATTGTCCTCTGGTGGCTAAATAAGTCTGGAGAATGCCTGCCAAATCAGCTGCTTTTTTATCATCAAGAGCTTTTACTGCGCTTTCCGGATCTGCAAAAAGTGCATCGTAGTGGGCTTTAAACTCATTTTGCACCGGTGTTCGGTAAGGCCCTTGATTTTGCGCGTCGCCTGCGGCGGCTCCTATACGACGTACCCCACGTACGCGGTTGTTGCCGTAGACAATACGATCATTGGCGTCGAAACTGGAATCGTTAACGAAATCGTAAAGCCACGAAGCCCGCGCAAGATATTCTGTATCGTTATTTTTTAAAGTATTTTTAACATAATCCGGCCTTAGCGCGAAAACCAAAGGAACTTTCCCTGCTTGGGCAAACATCTCCATATTCTGTTCAAAACTATCTTCGTCAGGACCGAAGATTCTGGTCACAACTAATTTCCGCTTCGGATTAAGTTTTTTAACCTTTTTAGGATCGACCACAAAATAACCAAATTCCTTGTTGCCGTCCCCCACCAGATCTAATCCTTCAACTTCAACCAGAATAGTATCGTCGTGTTTAAGTCGAGCTTCTGCTTCCAATAAAGAAAGAAAATAATTGCCTTTTTGAGTTAATTGGTGAAATGCTTCTGCAATATTTTGCAATAATAAATTCTGCGGTTCGCGGGTGATGCCCCAGATAACTCTTCCTCTTCTATTAACCGTGTAAAGATTTCCGTCAGCAGTATAAAACGATTGTTTGCACAAATCTTCGCCAGTTTCAGTAATCGGATTGAGTCTCCGTTCGTTCGTCAATTGATCTACATGCAGCATCGTGCCGGGCTGAAGCTGTTTGTAAGCATCGCGTAAGTTTCCGGTAATGGTTTCTAAAGCCATGGTTTTCCTCCGCATATTTATCCCTATAACTGCTCCTAAACTGCCCACACTTACTGCTTTTTATAAGGATTGTGAAAGAAATGCTCTGTCGGACAATTAATTCTTCCGAACCAAGACATACACCTTTTTTCCC